>NZ_JAAHIH010000009.1 GCF_010671925.1 Moorena sp. SIOASIH
AAGTTGAAAGTTGAAAGTTGAAAGTTGAAAGTTGAAAGTTGAAAGTTGAAAGTTGAAAGTTGAAAGTTGAAAGTTGAAAGTTGAAAGTTGAAAGTTGAAAGTTGAAAGTTGAAAGTTGAAAGTTGAAGGTTAAAAGTTGAACAAGCCGTGAGACGCATTCCCCCACCTGGCCGTAGGCCACGCTACGCGAACGTTCAGGTGGGGGTTAGTCCACGCTGATCCAAGTATTCAAAAGCCTGGAACAGTAATTGTCGATTGTCATCTTATTTTATGTAAGTTAAAATATTAGTTGTAACCGAGTTTGTAAAACAGTGAAAACGCCGACCAAAATCATAAGAACCGATAAGTGGCAACTTAACCCGACTCCAGATCAAAAAGTATTTTTTGGAGAAACGGTTAAGATATACCGCCGTGCTTGTCGGTTTTTGGTTGGCATCATTTACACCCATTGGGCAGAACTAGGATCTTTAACAGCCGATCGCGTAGCGTGGCCTACGGCCAATCAGCTAACTCCTGCTGTTGAGCGGTTAATGCATGAAACGGCTAAACGTCCTAATATAAAATACCCCCAGTTCAACAAAGCTTTTTACAAATTTCCAAGCTATTACCGTCGAGCTGCGATTGCTTTTGCTGCTGGTCAGGTTAGTAGTTTCGTGACCCGGTATAACGAATGGCAATCGGGTACGCGAAAAAGGAGAGACACTAAACCTCCACGGCTAAATGCTGATGCTGGTTGTTATCCGGCTTTATACAAGGGTCAATGTTATAAACTTTACGGTTTTGATCAGGTTGAGATCAAAGTATTCAATGGTTCAGATTGGGTTTGGACTAACGTTCAAATTACCGGTCTAAGAGAAAGACATCAAGTGGCAAGCAACAAAATGCTGTCACCGTCTTTAATTTTTAATGAAAGAGTTTGTCATCTGTCAGTTCCGTTTAGTTGTAAGCCAGAAAAGCGGAAACCAGAGGCTAATGTAACAGCGGTAGATCTAGGAATTAATACTACTGCGACTATAGCGGTCGTGACCCACAGCGGCACTGTAATCCACAGGGAGTTTATCCACCCTGGGAGAGACATAGACCGTCGGGATAAGCGACTAAAATCCGTATCTATGCGGGCATCATTGACCATGGGCAAGGGCGGAAAACTCCATAAAGGGTTCTGCTCTAAAACTTATCAAAAATGCCGAAGAATCAATAATCAAATTGGCCATGTAGTTTCTAAGGGAATTGTTGAGATTGCTAAAAAATTCAATTCTGAAGCAATCGTATTTGAGAACCTTAAAGGATGGAAGGCAAAAGGTGGACATAAGCGGTCTAACCTCCGTCAACGCTTTCATGGGTGGCTTAAGGCAAAAATTCGCGATTTTACTGAAATGAAGTGGGCTGAATTGGGCGGCAAAGTGGTAGAGGTTGTGGCGGCTTACACCTCCAAACTTGGCTTTGATGGTTCCGGCAAGGTCAAACGTGACTCGAAGAATTATGCCCTAGCAACTTTCTCTTCAGGTAAGCGATTCAATGCTGATCTTAACGGTGCTTACAATATCGGTGCTAGAGGCGTGTTTAAACTCGTTCGCAGAAATGGCAACGAGGGTCGTCCCAGCAAAAGGTCTGGACGATCGCCTAGAAGCTGGGCTTGTTTGTGTGATCTGTGGGCGCTTCGTAGCTCTAGAGCGCGCATAGGACACCCCCACCTCGGTGATAACCAGGTGGGGGAAGCTTCATTTACCCAAATGACTAATGAGTCATCACGAACGCCGAATATTAAAACAACACCAATCCTGACGCTTCCAGAGGGTGGCGACAATCCAGTTATTTTGTTCTAGGGTATCAGCAATCGGTTTCACCTGATCTAATAACACACCACTGATAACTGCCCAGCTGGTGGGTTTCGCTATAGCACTCATTAGTGGAATTAAATCAATAATCACCTCTGCCAGAATATTGCAGAGGATTCCATCTACTGGTTCACCATTAGTAAGCTTAGACAAGGTTTCTAAACTACCTTGTTCTATCACCAGATCCTGGTCAGACATGTTGTTAAGAGAGCGGTTGTTGCGGGCAGCACCCACTGCTAAGGGGTCAATATCTACGCCATAGACCTTTTTAGCCCCTAACAACACCGAGGCAATAGAGAGAATGCCCGAACCACAGCCAATATCCACTACCACATTCTCCTGATCACTGTAGCCTAGACGCATCTCTAATGCTTCCAGGCATAACTGAGTGGTGGGATGGGTACCTGTGCCAAATGCTGCTCCGGGATCAAGGCGTAACAAGATCCGTTCGGAAGGGTCTGGTAAGGGTAGCCAGGCGGGATAGATCAAAAAGCGATCGCCAATTTCTTGGGGTTCCCAGTATTGTTTCCAACTACTTGCCCAATCTTCCTCATCAATCAGGTGCCACCGAGTTATCGGTACTGGCAGCCCTACAGTAAGGGCGTCCTGACTTACCCAAAGGGCAAGGGCTGCCAAATCCAACAGCTGTGCTTGTATTTGGGGTAAGTGAGCAAGCACTAGTTGAGACTGTCCCTTAAGCTGGCTGGACATTCCTCGACAACCAAACTTTTCTAGTCGCCAGAAGATTAAATCCTCTAAGGCAGAGTCGCACAAAATTTGAATTTCCCACCAGCTGTTTGCCATATCTTAGTTCCGATTTGACACTCCCCGCCCGCTTATGAGCGGGGATTCTTAGTTCCTCGACATGCCTTAAAATTAGCTATCCGTCAAAGGCAATACTTAAGCCGAGTACCCGTTTAAAAACCAAATACCTAGCCTAATTTAACTAACCCCAGTGGGCTTATCTCCCTAAGCGTTGAGTTTACTCAGTTTCCGTGTGCCCCACGGTACTTTTTAATCTTTAAGGTTTGCTTTACTGGTTTTCGGTATCTATTAGGATCCATACGTTTTTAATGAGGTTTTTCGCGCCTCAGGTGCTAACATCGCTTTACGTCGTGGAGTTATGACAGTACCGACGAATCCTGTCTGTGTTAGGCCACTGTTTGATAATAACAGATTATTTGAAAGCCGTCCTAGAAGGACGGGGCTTGAAACCCATCTTTTTGGTCAAGAGTGCTGAGTTTAAGAGTGGGGAGTCAGCAGGGGGAGATACGCGCTCCTTCGTTAAGGATCAAGATTGTTTGTACCTATAACCTTTTCCCCATATTCAGCACTCAGCACTCAGCACTCAGTACTGAATATATTCAGTACTTAACTTATAAAGTTACCGTGTGAGCATCCCTAATCCCTGGCACCTTCATAATCTCTGTCAAAACTCCCTCCGGTAAGGGGTCATCTAGACTAAGCACCATAACTGCGTCACCCCGCACAATTTTGCGGCCCACCTGCATACTGGCAATATTGACATTAAAACTACCCAGTAGAGAGCCAATTTTACCAATAATTCCGGGCATATCCCGGTGTAGGGTAAACAGCATATAGTGAGTGGGAGGGACATTAATCGGGAAGTCGTCGATACTGGTAATGTGGATTTCCCCATCATTCAACAGAGCACCCGTTACAGAATGTTTCCCCATGGAACCGGTAGCTGATAGATCTAGGGACCCAGAATAGTCTCGCATCGAAGCATCCCTGGTTTCAATTACCCGAATGCCCCGCTCTTTTGCTTCAATGGATGCATTGACATAGTTTACCCGCTCTCGCAGTGCCTGGGAAAGTAAGCCTTTGAGGGCAGCAACCACTAAGGGCTGGCTTTCATTGGTAGCTAACTCTCCCTGTAATCGGACATCAAGTAATTCAATGCGTCCCCCCGCCAGTTGAGCAACTAGGTTACCCAGAGTTTCTGCCAACTCCATGTATGGTCTTAGTTTTTCAATCACATTGGGTGACAATCCAGGAATATTAACTGCTGAACGGGCGGGTAAGCCTAAGAGGACATCCCGAATTTGTTCGGCTACATCAACAGCAACATTAACTTGGGCTTCTGTGGTAGATGCCCCTAGGTGGGGGGTCAGAACCATTTCTTTCCCCAATTCACGCAAGGGCGATTCTCCTAGTGGTTCTGATTCATAAACATCCAATGCTGCACCAGCAATCTTACCCTCTTTGAGTGCGTTAGCCAGGGCTTCTTCATCAATAATGCCTCCTCTGGCACAGTTGATAATTCGGGCAGTCGGCTTCATCTTAGCAATGGCTTCGTCATTAATCAGATGAGTGGTTTCTGGAGTTTTGGGGATATGCAATGTGATGTAATCAGACTCGCGCAACAGCAAATCCATCTCGACTAAACGACAGCCTAGCTGTTCCGCCCGTTCTACGGAAATGAAGGGGTCATAGCCCAGCAACTTCATTCCCATTGCTCGGGCGACAGTTGCAACATGGGAGCCAATTTTACCCAAGCCAACTACACCAAGGGTTTTTTTGTAAACTTCTGTGCCAATAAAAAGCTTACGCTGCCACTTATTGCTTTTAACTGACTGATTGGCATCGGAGATATGGCGAGATAGGGCTAGCATCATTGCCAGGGCATGTTCGGCTGCGGCTATAGTATTCCCTTCCGGAGAGTTAACCACTACAATCCCATGACGAGTTGCTGCTGGGATATCGACGTTATCAACCCCAACACCAGCACGACCAATGATCTTGAGTTGCTTGCCCGCCTCAATTACCTCTTGGGTAACGCGGGTGCCAGAGCGAATCATCAGAGCATCATAGTCTGGGATAATTGTCAATAGTTCTTCCGGTGATAGATTCGGATTGAAATCAACCTGAGCAACTTGGGAAAGGATATCAATGCCAGCTTGATCAATTGAGTCAGAAACAAGAACCTTAGACATGACCAGGAGATAGGTTAATGGGCTATACACACGGTGCTGGAGCTATGCCATGAGAAACTCAGATCAACCCCAATAGTAGTACAGATGAACCATCATCAAATAGCACTTAACTACAAGGAAATGTAGTTGAACAGGTCGATTTGTTCACATTGAGTAGCTCTGACCGCAGTATGCTATCTTAACTGCAAAGGTATCCCTGGATCGCTAGTGATCTAAAAGATTTTAAGTTTCCCCCATCTTTGATGGAAAATTTCTCAAAACTCTAACTGTTGAAAACCCCTGTGCTTGAGGCGGGGGATCAAAAGGAGCTCAAGGAAGAGTTCAAGTCAAGTTCATATCTAGATAATCAGCACAAGTGGCGATGAAATATCTGATTGCTGTATTCCCCAACCGCATTAAGGCAGAAGAAGCTTATACTGCTTTGGAAAAAGAAGAGTTACCTATGGATCGAGTAAGTATCTTGGGTAGAGGATATAAGAGTGCTGATGAGTTTGGATTCATTGACCCCAAACAACAGGGAATCAAGGGAGCCCGACTAATGGCATATTGGTTGGTTCCCTTTGGATTTGCGGCGGGTTATCTGTTCAATGTGCTAACGGAAATAAAACTGTTTGGCTTCTCTAGCGAAATTGGCAATCATCTCCTGGGAGGGGTATTTGGTGCGATCGCAGCAGCAATGGGTAGCATTTTCGTTGGAGGTGGGGTTGGGTTGAGTGTTGGTAGTGGTGATGCACTGCCTTATCGGAACCGTCTCAATCAGGGGAAATACTTAATTGTTGTTCAGGGATCCGAGAGTTTGACGGAGCTAGGGAATAAAATTCTGCGTCAGTTTCAGCCGGAGACTATTCAAAGGTATGAGTTCCTGGAGAGTAATTAAGGGTTGCGCAATTATTTTTGTGGTGAAAATCCCAAAGGCGCAAATAGCACGAAGTGACTAAGCATCAATGTAAATAAAAATAAATAAAATTTAAGAAAGATAACTTTTATCATTAGTAATGGGTAATAGATGGTAAAGGAAACTAATTACCTATGACTAAATCCTGATTACAGTTTGAAGAACTAATTATTTAGAGCATTATTTGGAATCAAACGTCTTTAACAAGTTATTAGGATGCTACCTAGAGAAGAACTTTTAAAAGGTGTAGACAATCGAGAGGATGTGGCTCGTGTGATTGACCAAGCTGATCAAGCAATTAAGACTTGGGAGGTGGTATTGACTGATTTTCTATCACCGCCAGTTTTGGTAGAGGTTGCTCAGCAGTTTGAACGGTTGACAGAGGTGCAATTAGTGACTTGGGGAGGATATCCTCAGGCGGAACGGCAACGGTTAGGGATCGCCCGTGAGGAATTGCCTCTGGATCAATCTCAGGTAGAGGTGGTGGGTTTGGATATTGCTGGGAATTTTTTGTTTGATACGGCAACTCACCGGGATTTCTTGGGCGCAATTCTGGGAACTGGATTGGTGCGAGAGAAGATTGGGGACATTATTGTCTTGGGAGAGCGAGGTGCTCAGGTGATTGTCGTACCAGAGTTGGTAGAGTTTCTGGAGCTGAATTTAAATCAGGTGCGTTCGGTACCTGTCAAAACTCAACGGATTGATTTGAGTGAACTCAAGGTTAGGGAACCAAAAAAGAAACTCAGAACAACAACAGAAGCTTCCATGCGTCTAGATGCGATCGCATCGGCTGGGTTTGGTATGTCCCGCAGTAAGATGGTTGATTTGATTACCACTGGTGATGTGCGAGTTAACTGGAAAGAGGTCAAACAATCTAGCTATACAGTCAAATCTGGAGATTTGATTGCCATTCGTGGTAAAGGACGCTTGGAGGTTGGGGATGTCTCTATTACTAAAAAACAACGATATCGGGTTGAATTAACCCGATACATCTGAAACAGAGTGAGGCTTCAAGATTCGCTGTGTTCAATCCCCTGTGTATAAGATAAATTGAGAAAGGTACACCTAAAAGTCTATAGGTTGTCAGCACCCCATGCCCTGATTGGGACTAAACACCCCAGCTAGTTTTTCCTCCCCCGTCGCCCATAGGTGTGGTTTCCACGCTCCCGTGAAGTTTTTGCTTCCGGCAAAAGAAGCCCCACATCTGCGACGCTTGGCCTTTGGCCACGCTAAGGGAACGCGCTTGAGTGTGGGATTAATTTTGCACAGAGTATTTCACGAAAGACCAAGCGATGTGTTATATTGTATATACTGACTTTCAAAGCCGAAAATGCTGGTTTGTCGGTGAAACAGTCTTAAAAAAAAGTCAAAAAAACAGAGCGGCAGGGCAGTCCGTTCTTAAAGCGCAACGCCTCCTAAGCAATAGCCGGATTGGTTGCGAAGCCTACACTGAATCTTTCGATTCAGTGTAGGAGCTGTCACATGATTATTACGACTTCCGTGCTGCAAAGCTTACTGCAAGCTATACCTATACTGCGGTCACAGGTGTACTTCAAGTCTTCTTTGACCGCACTTTCCCATGCCATGGAAGATCAGGTATTAGCTGGCTCAGAGCAGCCGTTGGTCATTGCTAGCTTCCAGCGAGAGCGTTTCTACCGTCAGGAAGCTCATCGATATCGACGCATTGCTCAACAGACCCCCCAAGTTTATGTACTAGCAGCACCGGAAACAGAATTTAATAACAGTTCAGAGTATCACGAAACCGTGGCATTTGAACCCAACGATGCCCTCTCTCAAGAATGGCATTTAGTAGTTATTGGGCAAAGTTACACAAACTGTTTAATTTGTCAAGAACGACCCTCACCAATACTAGAGGTGACCAATGGGGAAATGGACTCATCCCGACGTTTTGAAGGAATCTGGACATTTGACCGGAAGGTGAGTCAAAAAGCAGCTGAGATATTACTCAATCGGATTCAAATTTACCGACCTGAACTAGCCGCTAAGATTGAACAGGCAAAATCTCAGTATTTAGACGATTCATCCGTAGTTAGTGCTCGATTAACCCAAAACTCCACCAGTAATCTATCCCTTCTCGACCAAGCTCAAAGTTCCGCCAATTCTGATCCTTTTGTCCAGCGTTTGGTGACTTACCTACAGGCAGGTCAGTATAAATTGCTCAAAGCCTATCGCTCCATTGCTGCTCAGGGCAAGAAAGAATCTCTGATCAACTCTATTTCCAACGCCATTAGGCGATCCCTTGACCCCAATGCCATTCTTGAAGTGGCTGTGCAAGAGTTGGGTAAAGCCCTTGAAGCATCACGGTGTCTAATTTATCGCTGTAAAGCAACAGATACCACTACTATCATCAATCATGAGTTCTTAAAGCCCTCTAGTCAGGGGGATGACCCTTTAGTTGCCACACTAGGAAAAATATGGCCATTGCAAGACAATTGCCTATTCCAAGAGGTTGTCCAGAGTGGAGAACGGATTTATGTAGAAGACACCCAGACAGATCCTCGGATTAACGGTACTAATTCCACAAATAAAACTGGTAATCGACGATCAAAAACCTTGGACAATCTAGTCCAAGAGCTTGCCATTCGCTCTTGGCTGAAGGTACCAGTGCTGTATCAGGGTCAGTTATTGGGCATGTTAGATATACATCATTGTGGGTCCCAACCTTATCAATGGGAAAAGGATGAGTTAGCCTTAGTGGATGCGATCGCAACTCAAGTCGGTGTAGCTTTGATTCAAGCCGAAGCCTACGCCAACCTAGAAGATTTGAATCAGCAGCTAGAAGCTCTTGACCGCACCCGTAGCAATTTAGTAGCGATTACAGGTCATGAACTGCGCACTCCTCTCTCCACAATTCAAGTATGTCTTGAGAGTCTAGCTAGTGAGCCAGATATGTCCCTAGAATTGCGTCAGGTGATGCTCAATACTGCCCTCACTGACGCTGAACGAATGCGGAAACTGATTCAGGACTTCCTTACTCTTTCTCGCTTAGAAAGTGGTCGTGTGGAATGGCACCCAGAATCCCTCTCCCTAAGAGAGTGCATTGACCTTTCCCTGAGTAATGTTTGCGCTCGCCGTTCTGAAGATGAACGACCTAGTTTATCGCTTCAAGTTCCAGAGAACCTTCCATTAGTCAAAGCCGACGGGGAGTGGCTAGTTGAAACTCTAGCTAGACTTCTCGATAATGCTTGCAAATTTACCAGCCCACAAGGAGAAGTAAAAATAAGTATCCAAACACTGGATGATTCGATGATAGTAGTGATTATCGAAGATTC
This sequence comes from Moorena sp. SIOASIH, assembly GCF_010671925.1. Classification (GTDB taxonomy): domain Bacteria; phylum Cyanobacteriota; class Cyanobacteriia; order Cyanobacteriales; family Coleofasciculaceae; genus Moorena. The sequence continues at coordinate 8,984 of NZ_JAAHIH010000009.1, forward strand.
TGGACGTGGTATTGAACCCAATCGGCTGGAAACTGTCTTTGACCGCTTCTATCAAGAAGAAGGTGCTCTGCGGCGAACTACTGGGGGAACAGGGCTAGGTTTAGCAATTTGTCGCCAAATTGTCAAAGGCTGGGGTGGAAAAATTTGGGCAAATTCAGCTGGCAAAGACCAAGGTTCTCAGTTTTACTTTACTGTTCCCATTATCCAAACTCCAAAATCAAAGCACTCAAAAGCTCGGCGTAAACGTTAGGGGATTCGAGATACCGAAAGTTTGGGATGGTACAAAAGTAGTGATTTTAGCTCCTGTTACCTTGACCAGACCCTAGCCGAATCACTATATCTTTAGCACTACCAACGCAGGTTCCGTACACAGAACCCAAACCACTCGCGCTTTGCATCAAGACAATGAAGACCAGCTCACTAAGGGGACAATCGTTTAATCACCCAATCCCCATCCTCACCACGATTGTAGAGCAACCGATCGTGGAGCCGACTGGGACGTCCCTGCCAAAATTCAATTTCTGATGGAATTACCCGGAACCCTCCCCAGTGGGGTGGACGAGGTACCTCTTTATTTTCATAGTCCTGCTTCAGTTGCTGTAGTCGTTGCTCCAACACCTCACGACTAGGGATGACTTGGCTTTGATCTGACACCCAAGCCCCCAGCTGAGAACCCTTGGGACGGCTGTTAAAATAACCATCAGACTCAGCGGCTGTTAGCTTCTCCACTCGCCCCTCAATCCGTACCTGTCGTTCTAACTCAGCCCACCAAAAGGTGATGGCAGCCCAAGGATTCTCGATTAACTGCTGCGCCTTGTTACTTTCATAATTAGTGAAAAAGACAAAACCCCGCTGATCGTAGCCTTTCAGCAGTACCATCCGGGCGGAAGGTTTACCATCTGGTGTTGCTGTAGCTATAGTCATGGCATTCGGTTCTGGCAACTCGGCAGCCACTGCCTGGTCAAACCAAATTTTGAATTGCTCGAAAGGATTTGGGTGGACATCGGTTTCACTCAAACCCTTCAATGTGTAATCCTTACGTAAATCAGCTACTCTAGTATTCATGTTTCTTGCCTTACAATTGACCAGTTTTGGTGGCATCTCCTACACCTCCCATGCAAGCAGGTTTAGGCTTGAAGCGAACTCCAACTGCTGCTATACTGCACAAAGTCATAACCTGAGCTAATGGAAGATCCCCCCAGCCCCCAAAACAGCGGGGGGAGAACAGATAAAAAGTTCAGTTGATCACCGTGCCAAGTAGATGTCCTTCACCTGTGGGCGTTGGGACACCTGCGCACGTTCCAGTAATCGGTAAGTTAAAAAAGCCGATTTTTCGTGTTATCTGTTGTAGAAGTAGGAAGCAACTGCAACGGTTTTGGATTAAGCTGATGCGACAGATTAATTTTTTGCTGATTTTCGCTTTATGTCTGGCACTAGTCTTATTTGGCTTGGAAAATACCCAATCTGTTTCCATTAGGATTATTGATGGTATCCAGGTTAAGGCTCCCTTGGCGATTGCACTGATTCTAGCCATGTGGCTTGGAGCAGTAATAGCCTGGTTATTCAACTTGTGGACGCGATTTATCAATTTTATAGGAACTCGTAAGATGGTTGGGCAGATACGCTCGAAGGATGAACAGATTAGACAATTAGAAGACGACATTCAACAATACAAAATTGAGATTGAACAGAAACAGTTGCTTTTATCGGCATCTGACCCATTGTCAGATAATCCACTATTAGACTAATTTTGGGATTGCCATTGGGGATTGGGAAAATGTCAAGGAACTGAATCTCCCCTATACGCTATAGGATTCAATGCCTGAGCAATATAAGTCTAACAACAATGTTGTTTACTCTTGTAAGTACCCTGTTATAGTTTGCCCTAAGTACAACATACAAAAAGTTCTTAAAGGCAACCTTGAGACCAGGCTCAAAGAGTTAATTAGAGAAGCTTGCCGGAACATGGATCTTGAAATTATAGAGATGGAAGTAATGCCAGACCATCTATATCTTGCTATCGAAGTTAACTATAAGTTTGGAGTTTATAAAGCAGTCAAACATTAAACGGATTTATTCTATATATCTCAGAAAATAATTCCCCCAACTTCGCTCTAGACTGCCTAGGCTTTGGAATAAAAGCTATGGGCGTTTGTACCGTTGGCGGTGGTTCTATCGAAGTTATTAAGAAGTACATACAAGACCAACAACGCCAGTAAGTTGTTATATTTGAGCAGTAAACTTTACTGCCCATAGACGAATATAACTGCTACCATTTAATAATGCCGAAAAATAGCCAATTTATGGTGTCTGTTCAGATAAATCCTGTTTGTTTCAGAGGTTGTCTTCAATGTCTCTACAAGAGTGAAAATTAAAGAGGTGAAATTTACGCTTCCTGATTTTCGTTGTCCTATTTGTCCTCCCTCCAAATCATAACAATATCGATGCTACCGGACTTGATGTCACCCCTTACAGCACTTCCGCAGTAACTCTACCTGTAGGGGCACTAAGCGTACTTATAGCTTATAGGGTTTGGTGCCCAGTTTTGTGTAAGTCCTGCCGTCAGTTAATTGATCAACAGTATCAAACAAGACATGGCTATATATCTTTAGTCAATAGACTTGATCCAATAGATGACTACAACACCTGCTACCGAAGCGATCGCTATTCTCATTGATGTGGCACAGCGGGGAGAAATTGACCCATGGGATGTTCAGGTAATTGATGTCATTGACCGCTATCTAAGTACACTGGCATTAGACAGTGATCCAGAACTCGGATACCGTGACACGGACTTGTCTCAGTCTGGGCAAGCGTTTCTATGGGCATCCATGCTAGTTCTACTGAAAGCCGATACCTTGGAACGTTTAGAAGAACCCGAGGAGTTGGAGGAACCCGAAGAACTGGATGGGTCCGAGGAAATTGGTGGCAGGGGAGATAGAGGTTTGCCTCGCAATCTAGAACGTCATCTACGCCGTCGCTCTGCTGCCCGACCCCCTAAAAGACGCCCAGTAACCCTGCCAGAGCTAATTCAACAGTTGCAGGATATGGCAGTCCAACTGGGTGAAAACCCCTTACCTTCCCGTAAAAAAGGGACTCGCTCTAGTGCCCGTAGTCAGGCAGCTCGTATTGCCCATCTAGCTCACGATGAAAACCTGACCGAGATTGCCACACGGCTGGAGGAATTTCTATGCCGCTACTGGTATGAGCTAGCGGCAGACAAGGATTGGCTGAATTTAAATCAGTTGTTAGAGTGGTGGACGTTATCCCCATCATCAGTTGCATCAACTTCCCCTGGTTCTTCTTACCAGGAGGACAAACTCGGAACAGCCAAGATGTCGGGAAAAGCTGACACACAAGCAGCGATCGCTCCTATTGAATCACCAATAGGGGACAGAGTTAGTGTTTTCTGGGGACTGCTATTGTTATCTGCTCAGTCTAAGGTTGAGTTATGCCAAGAGGAATTCTACCAAGATATAAAAATCCGTAAATTGGAGTCATGAACCCCACGCTTAAAAGCGGGGGGTTGTAAAATCAACTAGCCTTGTCAGGAAACCAGGAATTCTCAGCTGGAGTCACTTAAAGCATCACTCAAAGCATAGGTTAAAGAAAATCCCAGCTTGCAAGTCCGCTGTGTAATAGCAGCAAGGATGAAAACAAGTTAGGGACTTTAGTGCCTTGTGCTAATCGTGGGTGAGAGTTCAAGGACTAGTTAGAATCGTACTCAATTGCCCACATCAACCTCTATGGATTTAGTTTAAGGAGAAAAGATAAATGAAAGCCATGATTCTGGCAGCTGGCAAGGGAACTCGCGTTCGCCCTATCACTTACACTATTCCCAAGCCATTGATTCCCATCCTGCAAAAACCAGTAATGGAGTTTTTACTAGAACTATTACGACAACATGGCTTCAACCAAATTGTGGTCAACGTCTCTCACTTGGCTAACGAAATTGAAAGCTATTTTCGAGATGGGCAACGCTTTGGCGTTGAAATTGCTTATTCCTTTGAAGGTCGCATTGTTGATGGTCAACTGGTTGGGGAAGCCCTCGGCTCAGCTGGTGGCATGCGTAAGATCCAGGACTTTTATCCCTTCTTTGATGATACATTTGTGGTGCTCTGTGGTGATGCCCTGATTGACCTGGACTTGACAGCAGCACTTAAATTCCATAAAGAAAAGGGAGCAATTGCTACCCTAGTGGCAAAACCTGTACCACGAGAACAGGTTTCTAGCTACGGTGTCGTAGTTACAGATGAAACTGGTCGAATCAAAGCTTTCCAAGAAAAACCCTCAGTGGAGGAAGCCCTCAGTACCAATATCAACACAGGAATTTACATTTTTGAGCCAGAAATCTTTAAATATATCCCCTCTGGTCAGGAATATGATATTGGCGGCGAACTGTTTCCCAAACTTGTGGAAACGGGGGCTCCTTTCTATGCGGTGCCAATGGATTTCCAGTGGGTTGATATAGGTAAAGTCCCAGATTACTGGCGAGCTGTTCGAGGTGTGCTGCTTGGAGAAATCAATAATGTACCGATTCCCGGCAAAGAAGTCGCTCCCGGAATCTATACTGGCTTAAATGTGGCCGTGAATTGGGACAAAGTAGATATCAAAGGTCCGGTTTACATTGGTGCTATGACCCACATCGAAGATGGGGCAAAGATTATCGGACCAACTATGATTGGTCCCAATTGCTGGATCTGTAGCGGAGCAACGGTTGAGAATAGCGTCATTTTTGAATACTCTCGCCTTGGAGCCGGAGTACGTCTAGTGGATAAGCTAGTGTTTGGACGCTATTGTGTTGACAAGACTGGTGCGGCTATTGATGTTCAGGCGGCAGCCCTAGATTGGCTGATTACTGATACCCGCCAGAGTTTGCCTGTCACTGAACCAGCAGAACGACAAGCGATCGAGGAAATCCTCAGCAGCAAGATTTAACAGGTTCACGTAAGTCCTCGTCCTTATAGAAGGCGGGGATTTACCCAGCTAAATAGCTTTAAAGAAATTTTCCAATTCAGGATCACCGCAAGACGATCAAAGGATTTGGTAGTTGCTACATTGAAATATGGACTATAATATAAAAAAGAAATAACTGCAAGGGGCCTTAATGGTTTCGACGTGTTGGTGAAAGCTGACCCGTGATTCAGGTCGAGAGTGAGTCTTCTCTCGCAAATACCGGACTCAAAAAAATTGTAACTGCGAACAACATCGTTCCTTTTGCTCGTAAGGCTGCACCTGCTGTTGCCTAAACACCTATAAACAGGTTCGAGCGTCTGTAGTTTGACTCCGTTAAGGACTACGGACTTAACCCCAACGGATGCTCTAGTAAGCTGTCTTTGGTCGGTTTGCTAGCTAAGACTTCACCAAAGCATCCTGTCATCCGGGATAATGGATGATCCCCGCTCCGAGGGTTAAAGGGGCTATGCCTGTGAATGAGCGATAAGTAAATAACCAGGGCGGACACGGGTTCAATTCCCGTAGGCTCCATTAAAAAATAAATATGACCTATTAAGATTGATTTCCTGGATTTATCCCGGTACATCAACGTTAATTTTTATTCTCCTAGGGAGCATGAAAGTGATTATTCCTCAACTTGTCTCACCATTCAATACTTCCACTGTATTTATTGGTCTGTTTATAGCAGTTATCAACATGGTTCGGTAAATCTTGGCAAAATAGGATTAATTTGACTGCTAAAAATAGCAGTGGTTATCCTGTAATTAATTAATTAATATGTTAAGGATACGTATTTATTGGCTTAAGCTAACCCCACCTCAATCAAACATTCTCAATCAAACATTGTAGATGGGGTTAGCTTAAGCATTCTGTTCAACCCCGATTTAATACTCCAGATTTAGTAGTATTAGGTTAACAGCTTATAAACTGAGCTTAATAAGCACCATGCCTATTCAAGATTACCATGATAGTTTTCAGAATCAGCTTCAGGTCGTAGCCGATAGACCACTTATGTTGGTAATCCAAGTCCATAAGAACCACATCTTCAAAGTCAGTCACCTTTGAACGACCATTGACTTGCCATTCACCGGTGATTCCAGGTTTAACTCTTAAACGCTTGTAGTGATGGCGGTTGTAGCCCATGACTTCATCAAAGGTAGGAGGACGAGTTCCGACTAGGCTCATCTCTCCGATCAAGACGTTCCAGAATTGGGGAAATTCATCAAGACTGGTGCGGCGTAGAAAGCCTCCGATCCGACTGATACGGGGATCATTTTCATTTTTGAATATATGACCTTTAGCTTGGTTTTCTACTAAGTGCTTGAGTTTGTCTGCACCCACGATCATGGAGCGGAATTTCCAGATTCGGAAGAGTTTCCCATTCAGACCACAACGGATCTGACTATAAAATAATGGACCGGGATCTACTATCGACATAGCGATCGCAATGGGAATTGCGATGCTCACGGTAATTAATAATCCAACCAAAGCTCCAATAATATCAATTAATCGCTTGATCTTATTGTTAGCAGACTGATGAACCTCTTGCTGAAATAAACAACTGGGTATTCTGTGATCCCAAATTGGTGAATCAACCGAGGTATAAGCAGAAGACTTGGAGATAATCACGGCTTTCTATTAGTTATCTAATGATTAAACGACGGAATAATTGCTTGAAATCCCCAGGCTGATAGAACAGTTATGCTCAAGGGAGCTAACTTGCTTAGGTAGTTTTTGGCAAATCTTTACGGAAGAGTCTCCTGCCATTTTTTAAAATATTTGGTAGGCACCCACTAACCCTAAAGTCTTTGTTGTCAACTAAATAGTCTATTAACCAGACCGCTGAAAACTTTAAAAGTTCCCGCTAATGTGGATATTTTAAAAAAAAAGTAACTTATATATAGGTAGATGACCTTGTCATTTTTATTGACCGCCTTATTAATAATTTTTAATCGAAGCCTCTGCTCATAGTATTTTGATTTTTTAAAAAAGGAGTAGTATATTTTGTATCATTTCATTGAACTTTCACATTTTAGGGACGAATTCGTGAAGGAATTGTGAATTGGGGTTGAATTAATTGACTTCCTCTCTGAATTTTGGTAGTAATAGTTAACTATTACTAATCAACCAATGACTGGAAATGATTAGAGGTGAAGATAATGCAATTGATGTTAAGTTGCTAGGTAGACATCCCTCAAGACTACCTCTGATACCAAATCCAAGTTAAAAACCTCCTTTATAATCAAGTCACGGGGCGAAGCCTTAGGTGAAAGGCAGGTAAACCCAAACTTATCTAGCCGCAACTTCCCTCTTGACTGGGCTAAAAGGGGGCTATAAAAGCGGATTTCAGATCACAGATAAGTAAACACGGCTATAGCTTAGCCATGTTGCCAGCTTGGCAGTAATTTTCAATAATTTCCCCAAAACAGAACGGATGCGGTTCATCCTAGTCTGTTAAAAGCGTCCCACGGATTGCTAAGGGCTGACGCCCCGCTGCGCGAACACATCTGTTCTGTAATGAAAGAAACTTGCATCGTCACAAGCCACTATTTTCTTTGCTCAAAGCTCTTTAATCTTCCGACCCACCCCACGTCCCCGCCCCAGCCCATACCCCACAAACCTCACAGCGTCTCAAACGCTCAAGCTACTTGTCACACCTTCAGGTAATTCACACCCATCTGTTCACACAAATCTGTCAAGGCATTAATAGTAGCAATGGCTTCTGAATGGTCAAGGGAGTCATTGGTTCGAGATGTCTTCTGGGACTCTGGCGTAGCATCGGCTAAGTGCGATTGGCCGTAGGCCACGCTACGGGATGCTCGGTACGAGCCGCTACGCGAACGCAATGGTGTATTTTCTTCAGACAATCCTATGCCCCAGGATTGAGGCAACTCTCCTGTTGACCAATCCATTGGTGGTTCCTGATTCAAATCTGATTGGCCAAAGGCCACGCTTCGCGAACGCTCAGACACCACCTCAGTCATAGTCAGAGAGTTTTTGGGCAATAAGGTTTCCGGATGTAATTGAAAGCTATCCTTATCCTCAACTTGAACCTGTACATCCGGTGGTTGTTGTGAGGAAGACCATACGCTTGAAGCTTCTCGTCCTAACTGCTGAGCTAGACGATTCACAAAGGCAGCAAACAACATTTCTCCCTGCATGCCTAAGCTGTGCATTTTTTCAAGTTCCTGAGATAAAGACTCCTGGTAACCTTGAAGATCTCTGTGTAGGGTCTCAAAAATCAACCGCTGGTTAACATCTATATTCTGTATGAGTTGATCAGATTGTTTTTGAAGCTGCTGTAGTTGCTCAATGACCTTTTGTCTTTGGACTACAGCAACAATCTCGTCCTGATTTGAAGGCAATCGGTTGATTGAGTCATCACTAGTGGGATTCTGTTTTAAGTGAGCTTCCCAATTCGCTAAAATTTGAGATAGCTTTTGCGTCAAGCTTTCGACAAGGCGGTTGATGAGCCCTTGTGAGAACTCTGAAGCAAACTGCACATTTGCAGTTTGTTGTTTGGTATAGTAATCCAGCTGCTGCTTGGTACTCTCCAAATGCTGAATTTCTCGTACCAGAGACTCCCGCTGTTGCTGTAGAGCCTCCAACTCTACCTGCAATGGTTTCGTGAAATCGGTACGTAGAAGGTTCATTTCTTGAGTAACCGCTTGCAGGATTTGCTGCACTCCCTCCTGAACAGATGTGGGTACTCCCGTCTGAGATGGGGTTACTGTAGTACTTGTATTGTCCGATTCTACCCCTAGCTTTTGCTGTTGGGAAACTAGGTAGCTACGAACTTTCCGCAAAACCTGGTGTGCAGCCGCTAGGTCACCAGACTTGAACCATGGTAGAGGAAAGTCAGGCTTATGGAGGATGTGGTCAATATCAGCAATCAGAGATTGAATGTCGGTTTGAGCAGTCACTTTGAAACCCTTGACGAGAACAAATTGAGTCATACAGGAGTGAGAGTCAGCCCCCTGTGTCTAATGTTAAATTGCCAGAGTCACCAAACTATTACAAATTGTTCATCATGGAGCATAATAACTGTACTTACCCGATGTGATTATTGCCAAGCCCTCTACCAGAATTAGCCTACCTCAGCTCACTGCAAGTAGTTTAGCTCCAGTAGAATCTTTGTTTGTCAAGGCAATTTCACTCACATCAGTCATTTTCGTTGGTCTACCAAAGGTGGTGAGGTTAAGCAGATCTGTTTCATTGGCTTCTTTTAGTTGACATAGGCAAACTCCCTGACTCACTTGATTTGACAGCGGATCATCTATCTATTCAAGGTGTTTACGAAGCGCTCATGATCCCATGGAAGACCGATACAATTCATCTGAAGTTAACTCTAATGTTCATGATTCGATGGCTAGCACTCCTTTTTTTGCTGGCTTACCAGATTCTAGTGTCAAAAAAGCCATTATTAATATGGTTACCCGTAGCCATCCTGCAAATCGAGTGATTTTACTTGAGAATGACTGGGGGGGGTCTGTCTATTTCATCTTAGATGGTTGGGCAAAGATTCGCACCTATAACATGGATGGGAAGGAAGTGACCCTCAATATTCTTGGGAAAGGAGAAATCTTTGGTGAAATGGCAGCGTTAGAAGAAGTACCTCGTTCAACAGATGTGATTACCTTAACCCCTACAACCATTGGTAGTATACCCGCTCAGGATTTTACCCAGTTAATTCATACGGAACCTTTGGCTGGTGTCCACTTAGCTCAGTTGATGGCAAAGCGTCTGCGTCAGGTTAACCGACGCCTACGCTTGCGGGAGTCAGATAGTACCTCACGAGTGGCAGACACCTTGTTGTTTCTAGCTGAAGGACAAGGCAAATTGAAACAAAGAGGAACTGAGATTCCTAACTTACCTCATCGAGAGATAAGTAGCCTTAGTGGATTGGCGCGGGAGACGGTCACACGAGTCCTGACAAAGCTGGAGAAGAAAGGCTTGATCATGCGGGATCAGGATACCCTTTTTATCTGTGATCTGCCTGCTATGGAAAAGATGATTATCTAGTCTTCAGATATAAGGTATCTCCAAATGAGGAGAAATTTGAGATGGGCTAAGATGCAAGGGTACTTTAACAGTATCTCTTCTGTTATCATCTGTCCCTTTCCTCAAGAGGTTCCTAAATTTGCATGAGTGATTCTTTTGATGATGGTCAAGCTGCTTCACCAGATCTCTTTGCCCAATCTAAAAACAAACCCACAAAATCAACAATGGAATCCCCTAAGAGCAATGCTGATGTAACTGAGATCGGGGATCAATTAACTGGGGAGCCAAATTACCCACTAGAGAAGAGGGAACCTAGGGCAGTGTACAAACAATCCACTTCTGCGAACTCCCCTAACCTGATTAATGGTCTAAACCCTAGACCTCAGACACCCATAACCATGGTAGAAACAGCGTTTCTGGCCAGTACCGCCAGCTTGATTTGGCTGATTAATTATTACTTTCCTCTAGGACCAATACTCAAAATGTTTTTCCCAGTGCCGATTGCTTTAGTTTACCTAAGGAGGGGCAGTAGGGCATCCTGGATGGCAGCACTGGTTTCGGGGTTGTTACTATCAGTGCTTATGGGAATAATTCGCAGTATTATCTTTTTGATTCCTTATGGTCTGATGGGGGTGCAACTGGGAGCTTTGTGGAAAGGTCGAGCTAGCTGGCTGCTTTCTATTAGTATGGGTACGCTAATTGGTACTATAGGCTTCTTTTTTCGGTTTTGGTTGTTCTCAATTCTATTGGGGGAAGACCTCTGGGTTTACGTGATGACCCAGGTGACAGGATTATTGGATTGGTGGTTTGTCAAGCTGGGGTTGCTATTTCAGCCCAGTCTATTTCTAGTTCAAACTTTGGCTATAGTAATGATTATTATCAATAATGCCATTTATTTATTTGTAGTGCATATTGTAGCTTTACTAATGCTCGACCGATTAGGAAACCCGATTCCTAGACCACCAAACTGGGTAAAAGTTTTGCTGGATTACGATTGAGCTATTAGTCATTGGTCACTTGTAATTGCGAAGAGACTGTTTGTTATACTTTGAACGGTCAGCTTACACGCTACTTGAGGGCTACGCTTTCCGGAAACAGTTATCAGCTCTGAGCCTTTGGAGCTTAGAGCTTAAGCCTGATTGATTACCTTTAGCTCAGTTTATGCCCGTGGGAAGTATGGCAATCGTTCTTTTATTTTAATTTATGGAATTATATTGCTTGAAAAATTATTACTATTAAATAGTTAAATATTTACTACTTTATTTATTTGCTATTTTTTTTAATTATTCTGTTACCTTATCCAAAGTTTACTGTTCCCTTTAACCACAATTAATCTGTAGTTTAGTATTTTTTTTATATTTCTTTTTCTATTTCATAGAACTAAGGACTAAGGATTAAGGACTAATGATCCGAGTTTATACCCAGCAGGTAAAGGCAAAACGGTGGTTACAGCAGTATCAGGGATGCTCACCGGTATTTGCTTGTATTTTAGGATTCACTGCTACTGGGTTGATTCCAGACATTTCTGCTGCTGGTGCTACCCCAGATGATCGTCAGTATACTGCGATCGCTGATGCTGAGTTTTTGGTCAATGGAGTTACTCGCCAACCTCAATATCCCCTTCCTCCTCTAACTGTGGGAGTATCCCCTGTCTTTATTTCCCGTGCTGTAGTTGAGGCATTTAACCTACCCATCTATCTGTTCAATGCTGGTTTACCTCACCCTCCGACAGTACCAGCCATTGACTTAGGTGGTATTCCTGCTAAGTGCCTATCTTCTGGCAATGCCTTGCCCCTGGAAACAGTGAAACGGCTATTTGAGCAAGGTTTACAGTGGGGAGAAAAGCTAGCAAGTGTGGTTGGTGATAGCTATCTGATTATTAGTGAGTGTGTGGTTGGGGGAACTACCACCGCACTTAGCCTGCTCACTGGCTTGGGGATTGATGCAGCTGGCAAGGTTAACAGTAGCCATCCCCAGTGCAATCATGGTCAAAAGTGGGACGTGGTGCAGCTGGGGTTACAACGAGCTGGGTTAGGGGGTAGGGGAGCCGGGGAGCTTCCTGAAAGCGAACCTAGGAAGAAAAATTCACCGTCTCACCCCTACCACCCCGCACCTTTATACTCCGTCACCTCCTCATCCTCTCACCCCCTCACCCCCTCACCACTTGATCACTTAAAGCTAGTGGCAGCGGTGGGAGATCCGATGCAAATTGCCGCAGCAGGTATGGCCATGGCAGCTAGTCGTCGCTGTGGCGTTTTACTCGCTGGTGGTACCCAAATGCTAGCGGTTTATACCTTAGCACAGGCATTGGCAGAGTCGGTTTTAGCCTACCCCAGTATTACTGAGGGTAATTCCCTAGCATGGCAACCAGCACAAGTAGTTGTGGGAACAACTCGCTGGGTGGCAGAAGACTCGACTGGTGACACGGTTGGATTAGCACAAAATATTGGGAGTGTACCCCTTTTGGCAACACAATTGAGTTTTACCCAGTCTCGTTATCCTCAGCTACACGCATATGAGCAAGGATATGTCAAGGAAGGTGTGGGTGCTGGAGGATGTGCGATCGCAGCCCACCTTTATAAGGGTTGGAACTCGGCTGAATTACTTCAAGCCATTGAAAACTTGGTGGAGCAATATGGTCTTTCTCTGAGGTGATTGTTGTTGGAGCCAGTGAAAAAACACTTTACAGTCTGACCAAGTTAGTTAGAAAATCCTTGGCAGAGGCACTGATTTGTTTTCGCCATTAACCTTCAACCCTGAGGCTAATCTGGAGAAGACTGCCAATTAGGAATGAATTCGCTGTGCTAGGAGTTGTTCTTCTAAGGCAGCAATCCGATTGTAGGCTGCTGTAAGTTGGGCAGTTAAGCGTTGGACTTGAATATCGGCAGAGATATTATTGTTGCTATTGCTAGAGAAACTACCTAGCCCAGAGTTATTATCAATCAGCACATCTTTATGTTGGGTCAGTAGGTTAATGGAACTTTGACTTTCGTTGGTCCGGGGTATCGCTTGCCCAGTTGGCTGAGATTGCTCAGTTTCCTGCCTTGAACTATTTTTGAGTTCAGAAAAGCCTTCTGAAATCTTAAAACTGAGTTTTTCGATAGCTTCGCACAGAGTATCTACTCTATGACTTAGAGCCATGATTTGATTTTGATATTCATCCATAGGATTTTAAACTACCATAACTTAGTTCTTTTTTTATCCTAGTCACTTAAGGATTAAAATCCGATGAATTGCTGATTTATTTAACTATTGTCAAGAATCTGTCAAAAATCCGCTCTAAACTCCTTAGAGTCTGTTTTCCAGAGTAATTTTTTCAAAAATGCCAGATAGCCGCTGTATATCTTGATATTTACCCTGATTAATTCAACCTTAATTAATAATTGTCTTTTATCCCAAGTTCCGCACCACAATTAGCACAATCGGTTTTTTCGGAATTAATTCCTTGGCATTAGTGATTTTTAATACATAACGTACGGATATTCTAGAGAGATGGTCAAGTAATCGAAGTTGACAAGATAACCAATCAGTGCATTAACTGCTTGATCTGGATATTTCTATCTCCCGATCACTCTATCTTACAGATCTAGATTTTTTAGAGTTAGCTCTGAAACAGGACTGTGTGTTCAGGGGGAGGAGAGGCAGGAAAAGGGAGACCAAGCTGGTGTTTTCGTTCTTTTGATCTTGCTTACTCTTAACAAGAGTAAATTAATAAGAGTCAAACTATCATTGATGTCAAGTGATGTAAAAGTGATGTAAAAGTAGATTCAGATGCCTTAGCCCTTGACTTAGATTAGTTTTGTTAACCAGACTATGAGTAGTTGTTAATTGATTATCTTTACGATATCTAGCAGATGGCTGTTGGTGTAAGATATCACAAAAGCAGTTAATTGGTAATAGCTATGGTAGTTGCTATTGAGCCAATGTAAATTAAGGTCAAAGAGTTGGTAACCAGAGGAAATTCAGAAATACTTATGAAACGACGCTCCTTGATACTAGGTGCTAGTACCATAGCCCTTAGTCAGTTAGCATCTGGTTGTACTGGACAACAAGCCTCTTTAAAGGTAAGGCTGTTGCAAAATTCAATCCCAGTTCAGCTGTTGGGTGAATTTCGTAAGACGTTAAAATCACGGGCTACCCTAAATTTTGACCCGGAGAAACAACTATCTGCTTTATTCAAACTCCTGACAACCTTGAAAGAGCAAGGCAAATCTAACAATAACCAAGGTCGCTCCCTCCTAGATTTGATCCGGATTAGATCTAGGACACCGATAAGTCCTGATTTAGTTACCCTAGGAGATTATTGGCTAAAGTCAGCCATTGAGCAGAAATTGATTCAACCTTTGAAGATAGAAACCTTGTCAGGATGGAAAGAACTGCCACCAGAGTACCAGAAACTCGTCAAACGTGGTGACCAAACTGGTCAGCTAGACAACTCAGGGAAAGTTTGGGGTGCTCCTTATCGCTGGGGTGCTACCGTCATTGCCTATCGCCGTGACAAGTTCAAAGCCTTAGGCTGGACTCCTACCGATTGGAGTGATTTGTGGCGTGAGTCTTTACGCGATCGCATTTCTGTATTAGACCACCCCCGAGAAGTGATTGGTTTAACCTTGAAAAACCTAGGCTTATCTTATAATCAACAGGATTTAAATCAAGTCAAAGACTTGAAACCAGCACTTCGACAACTGGCTAAACAGGTTAAATTCTACAGTTCGGATCACTACCTAAAACCTCTAGTGTTGGGGGATACCTGGGTAGCAGTGGGTTGGTCTACGGATATCCTGGCACTAAGAACACGCGATCGCCAAATTGAGGCAGTGGTGCCTCAGTCAGGAACAGCCCTGTGGTCAGATGTATGGGTAAAACCGGTATCAGTTAGCTCTGCTTCTGACTCCTCAGAAAGTAACTCTGGGTCGGATTTAAGCAAAGAGTGGATTCAATTTTGCTGGCAAAGCAAATCAGCCAAGCAAATTTCTCTACTGACTAATGCTGCTTCCCCGATTCTGGTTAATATGCCAAGAAATACGCTGCCACAAGATATCCAATCTAATCATCTACTGCTGCCAGAAGCAGCAATTCTTAACAAGTGTGAATTTCTCCATCCCTTACCAGAGTCTACACAAAAAGAGTATCAGTCCTTGTGGAAAGAAATGCGAAGTACTTGAAAATTGCCTGTTCTAGTTTTTTGATAACTGGCAAAAGGCCGAGACTTTACCAGCTAAAGGTACTTGACCAGGAATACATACCTCCACCTGGCACATGGAATTACCATCACAGGTATAAGCTCCTAAAGGCTTTCCTCGCTGGTTAAATACTCTGGTATTGTAGTCATACTCTCTGGCAACGTTTCCCATTTTGTTAATAAAAGCATACCTACCGAGATAGTTAAGCAGACTCCAGAGTTGGCGATTCACTACCAGATCTACCCGGCGTTTACTCGGATAAGCTAACCAATTATCCAGTAGCTTACCGCCAAACTGTTCATCAGCCCACCAGAAACTCGGAGTAGTGAGCTTAGTTTGAGAGATAGTATCAGCAGTAATCACAGAGCCATCAGTAGGAAGATTCTCTGGCTGCAGGACATTTAAATTCACAGCTTCTGTGTCTGGCTGCACTCCTACAGTCTTTTGAGCTAAAACTGGTTTAGGCTTCCAACTAACCAGAAAACAGCTCTCTAGAAACACAAGGCACAACACACAAGGCACAAGGTACAACAGATTTATTTTAGTAACGTTGTTTCTTTTATCCATCAATCAACCTTAAACATTTTTGAATTAAGAATGTAGAATTAAGAATGTAGAATTCTACATTCTACATTCTGCATTCTGCATTCTGCATTCTACATTCTGCATTCTGACAGACAACCTTAAACCCACCAAACCTTCAACCAACTACCTTATCCCCAAAGACGACGCCTAGGAGAACCATTAAGACGCTGGTGGGTATCACAGAGTAAGGAAGGAATATCCAGTTGTTCGGGGCAACGGGGAAGACAGTCACCACACTGGGTACAACGGTTTCCCTTGACCCCCCTAAACCAATGACCAGCATTTTCAAACATTTGATAGCGATATTGACCAAACTCGGTCATGTCGTAAGCCAAAGCAAGATTGCGCAGCCGCAAGACTTCTGGAATGTTAATGGTTTCTGGGCAAGGTAGACAAGCGTAGCATTGACTACAGCGGTCAGTTCCTAGAGCATTGTTCAATTGGGTTTCCAAACGAGAGAATGCTGCCACTTCCATTGGGCTCAAGCACTCATCTCGGTTAGCCACACTCAAAGGCAGGGTCAGCTCATCTGGGTTAGCCGGTCCAATACTAAGGGTGGTAATGCGGCGATCGCTTAATAAAAACCGATAGTTCAGTTCTAGTGGCGAGAAGGGATGGCACAGTTTCTCTAACTTTGGTGGTGGGGTGTAGAGTTTGCCTCCTTTATCAGCAGGAGATATGATGAATATCCCCATATCCTTCTGATTAGCCAATTCAATCGCCGCAGCATTGCGTTGAAAGAAGTAATAGTAATGCAGGTTGATGAATTCAAAAAAATCTGTCTGAATTGCCCCTAGAATCACTTCTATTGAACCGTGGGTTGAGAAACCAACATGGTTTATACGTCCCTGGGCTACGACTTTTTGGACAGCTGCCATACAGCCGCTGTCGGACTTTACCCAGGACAGATGCTCCTCAGTGTTAATGCCATGAATTGCTAAACAATCGATATAGTCGAGTTGTAGACGTTCTAAGGAATCATTAATCCACTGACTCATCAAATCAGCATCAGGGGTTGGTTGAATCTTGGTGGTGATGTATAGCTGGTCTCGTGGTACTGACAATCCAGCTTTCAGGATGTTACCAAGGTACTCTTCACTCTTGCCGTAACCCCTGGCAGTTTCCAGGTGGTTAATTCCTTGAGCGATTACCTGTTGCACTGTCTTCTGAGCATTTGACTCAGATGCTAAGCAACGCATGGTGCCGCAAGAAAACATTGAAAGCTGGAGATTAGTTTTACCAAACCGCCGATAACGCATGTTCCCCAACTGCTGAAATAATCAAATCTTTGGTTAAAACGTTGCCCAAAAAACAGTTGCGCAAAAAACTCAGTTGATGGCCATCGATTGTATTCGGTTATAGCTTCGGGTATAGCTTGGGGTATAGCTTGGGATATATCCATTTATCCAAACGCTCACTTGCGGTAGAGCATCGGGATTAGAGTATCAGAAAAAATCTCACCAACAGCTAAATGGTAAGGCTTTCAGAAACATCTCAATAATTTTTTTCAGAGAAATTGAAATATTGTTGCTGTTAAATCCCGTTTAATCCAATTATTTTGGCTTTAGGTACCACGGCTATATCCTCCACGGTGGAGAAAATCTTCTGGGCGGATATTAGAGACAAATTCCCGAAAAGCTCGACGCTCCTCTTCGTCCTTATCTTGGTCTACAGGTATCGAAGCATCGGCAATAACTTCTTCCATCACCCAAATCGGACTGCCAGTACGCAGGGCGATAGAGATGGCATCACTTGGTCGAGCATCAATTTCTTTCTTTGTCTCACCCTGACTAACACAGAGGCTGGCATAGAACGTGTTATCCTGGAGGGAGTGTATTATAACACGATCCAGTTTTATGTTCCACTCCTCTAGAAAATTGACCATTAGGTCATGGGTCAGGGGACGGGGTGGTGTTTGTCTTTCCAAAGCACTGATAATTGCCTTTGCTTGATCTTGCCCAATATAGATTGGCAGAGCACGCCGATCTAAGACATCTTTCAGTAACACGATGGGGCTACGTGTTACAGTATCTACTGCAATGCCAGCAACTCTCATTTCAATCATCAGCTTAGCCTCTAGAATACGGTCAGCATCAGGGGCATCAAAGCGAAGCGGTAAACTAGTACTGTACAGACGGGCACCGAAACTTGCGCTTGCCAGATCTGTTCTTGTCATGTTACCGGTCAACGGTAAGATCAGCCCTTGAGAATCCAATTCGGTGAGATCAACAAGATTGTATTCTCCAAGTATGCCTTAGTCTCAGGAAATTTGTTTGGCCACTTCACTAAAAAAACACAAACCTATGCCAGCTCTTTTCCTACTAACAGTCTAGTTGCACCAGTTCATCCGCTTACAGAAGAACAGTATAAACAACAGTGTTTACAGGATTAATTCAAGCCCTCGGCACAATTGGACCAATCGGAAGCGATCGCTTTATTGTCTCCGGTACCTCTGATGCTATGGATGTTATCTTACAGGATTTAGAACCTGGTGATAGTGTAGCAGTGGATGGAATTTGCCTAACGGTAGAGAAAATTTTGCCCACAGGCTTCTCGACCACTGCTTCTGATGAAACTCAGGGGCGCACCACCCTCGGACAACGGCTACAGACAACCTCCTACGTTAATTTGGAAACGTCTTTGCGTGTGGGTAGCAAGCTAGGGGGTCATTTTGTAACGGGTCACATTGACGGTATTGGCTGCTTAACGCAATCTTTACAAACACCAAACTCCTGGGAAATGTGCTTTACAGCACCAGCTTCTTTGACGGATGTGTGGCAGCATAAGATAGCCCGTTATCTTGTTCCTAAGGGTAGCATTGCTGTCAATGGGGTCAGCCTAACGATTGCTGAGTGTGACCCGAACGGCAGTTGGTTCAAAGTAGCGGTGATTCCCCATAGTTACACCCATACGAATCTTAGCCACTTACGGACTGGCAATTGGGTGAATATCGAAAGTGACATTTTAGGGAAATATGTCGATAAGTTGCTGGGTAATCGAGTACCAGCTGCTGAAGCGATGGATGAAATGTCCCCGGAATTTCTCCTAGAACATGGGTATTTGACATCCTCCCACGGCTGAAGCCTCTAGGGCTGTTTCATTCTTGTGAAGGATCAGGGAGGCCAAAAGTTAACAACTAAACAACCCAACCTTCACACTTCACACTTGAGAATTCACATTCCATTGAATTCCGACCTCTACGGAAAGGGAGGCTCAACAAGCACAACAGCCAAGGTTGTTCATAGAGCAAGAACGACAACGGTCACAGTGGCTAGCAGAGCGGTTAAGGGTGATGGGCATTGACCCGAAAGTTACCGAGTAATCAGGTTGAACAGAAATGCGTTCCCGTAGCGTGACCTTTGGTCAATCAGATTCTGATTAATGCAGGGTAATCCCATTGAATTTGGTATAAATTGTACTTGACAAAAGAAATAAAGAGTATAAGGAAACTTTCCGACAATCGAGGCTGTGTTGACACAACTGCTGAAGTTGCTCAACCTCAAGGGAGCTGTAGTCACCTTGGATGCTATGGGTACTCAAATAGAGATTGTCCAGGAAATCCAGCGGGGAGAAGGGGACTATGTCCTGGCCCTCAAAGGTAATCAAGGTCAGCTCTGTGAGCAGGTAAAAGCTTGGTTTGACCAAGGTCAAGCTCACCATTGGCAGGGGATTGACTACAGCTATGATCAAACTACTGAAAGTGGGCATCATCCCCTGGAAACCCGGGAAGTTTGGGCAGTGCCAGTAACTCAATTACCACCAAAGCATCGCCAAAATCAGTGGTTGGGTTTAACCACAGTAGTGATGGTTCGCTCTTACAGACAATTATGGAACAAAACAACCACAGAGGTGAGGTTGTACCTCAGTAGCTTGGAAGCGGATGCCCAGCGGCACCATCAAGTGATTCGCTCCCACCTTTTGTATTGAAAATAGCTTACATTGGGTTGTTGATGTCACCTTTGATCAAGATGCCAGTCGAGTACGTCAGGGTCATGGTGCAGAAAACCTCGGCTTGTTGCGTCGTTTGAGTGTCAATTTACGTGGATCGTGAACCCTCCAAGCCAAGTTTGAAGATGAAGCGTTACAGGGCGCTTGATGGACAATAACTTCCTGAACAAAATCCTGGCTGCTAGGGTGGCTGAGTCATAGGGTAGCTTAGTCCAGTGGCGAAACTAGATCTCGGTTGACCTTGGAGGTAAAGAATATTCTCCAGTAGCTCACCAATGATCTCCCTGTTGCACTTAGCTCAATTTTATCTGGCTTTGTGCGCTTTATAACTCGCCTTGTGCTGTCAAGTTTCCGGTTATTTTACATTGACACTCCCCACCCTGGAAGGACGGGGATTCTTGCTTCTACGAGGTGACTTGTTTAACCAGGCCGGAGCCAGAAAAAATAGAGGTCTGCTCTCCACAAGCGTACTTGGTCTATGACCTAGGTTTCGGTGTGCCGGAAACGAAACCTTAGAAGAGTGGAGCCTTAGTACAAAACCTTGTACCCTATTCTGCATAACCCTAAAAATATAAAGGCTCCACTCTTCGTACGGTAACTTCAAACCCCACCGTACCTAATATACTTAACAAGTTAGATAAACTTTTTCTTGATATTATGTTTTCGTAGATATCCAAATCGTTAGATTTGATTATGCAATAAGCTGATATCTTAGCTTATTTTTTACATCATCTACTTATTTTAAGCTCTTGTTTATCTAGAGTATTAATTGTTTTTTGTTATGTTTTTATACTAACACGCTTCGTGAAAACTGTCAAGTTTTCACTTAAAAAGAAAGCCGTCCTATAAGGACGGGGCGCGATTACCAAAAATTTTGGACCCAAAATTTTTGGTAATTTTATCACTCGATTCCAATGGGATTACCCTGCTGTACTCACTGAGAGGGTTTAAGCTACATAACTTTCCACCGCAGCAGAATAATAACATCTTGATTTCGGTAGATTTTGCAGCCACGTGGCTTGGCATCACCCACAGAAAACCACAGCAATTGTCAATTCTGATGACTTTATCCAACAGCATGGATTTTTGATATTATAACAAGCATATCGCAGTTTCGCTAGATCTACCCCAACTACTTACTATGTCTATAATTCCAAGGCTTGACCGCTGCGGGATTCCCCCACACGCCTAACTTATTATCAACAGCAAACTGACTCGCCTGTTCAACCGCATCCCACGATGGACAATCACTCTTATATTGAGAAATAGCCCCCCATGTTCACAATAAAAGGGTCACACGCCGGATTCCTTATCGGGTTAATATCTTGGGGTTTTTCTGGGTAAGAATCAACTACTAGATAACGTGGCGTGTGGTATAATATTCTCCCAGTGGGGGCTATGGATGTGTTGTCTTAGCCCCAATTTCCCTGTACACTTCACCAAGTGAATTCCGATAGCTCAACTATTCGGACATCTCAGTAATGTTTGAAAAAGCATAAAAAAACAATGGTAGGAATTCTAAGTGCAATTGGAAATACGCCTCTTATTCAACTGTCTAATCTCTTTGATACAACGTCAATAAACTTTTTTGCTAAATTAGAAAGTATTAATCCCGGTGGAAGTATTAAAGACCGAACTGCTATCAAAATGCTTGAAAATGCTATTAAAAATGGAAATATCAATAAAAATACTACTGTAATTGAATCAACTTCTGGAAATCTTGGTATAGGATTAGCCCAAGCATGTGCTTATTACAAATTAAAGTTGATTTGTGTCGTAGATCCGAAGGCTAGCACTCAAAATATCGATATTATCAAAGCCTATGGTGGAGAAATTGACTATGTATCAGAACCTGATCCTCAAACTGGTGAATTTCTCCAGGCAAGGCTAAAACGGGTAAAAATGCTATGCCATAAAAATCCAGATTTCTTCTGGATAAATCAGTATTCCAATATTGATAATCCATTAGCACATTATGAAACGATGCGCGAAATATTAGAACAACTAAACGAGCAAGTTGACTATTTGTTTTGTGCTGTGAGTACCTGCGGCACTATCAGGGGATGTGCAGAATACATCCGCAAAAAAAATCTCAATACACAAATTATTGCAGTGGATGTCAAGGGGAGTCAAATTTTTGACAATGAGCAAACAATAAGACGATTTCCAGGTATGGGAGCTGGAGTCAGAAGTATACATTGTAACGATGAGCTAATTAACGGTTATATCCTCGTTTCCGATCAAGATTGTATTCGTTGCTGTCATCAGCTTGTAGCACGGGAAGGAATTTTGGCAGGTGCTTCGTCAGGGGGGGTTGTTGCTGCGGTAGAGGCTATGCAAAACCAGATGAAAAGTAACAGCACCTGTGTTATGATCCTTCCTGACCGAGGTGACCGCTATTTAAAGACTCTTTATTCAGAAACGTGGATTAAAGAGAACTTTGGTGAAGAGTATTATAAAAAACTTCTCAGTCAGAATTTTCGTGGTACCCCTGCTCCTAAAATCCAGCTTTTTAGTGTGAAAGGGTAACTACAGCATTTCTAGATGAGTTGTAAACCCAGATTGTCGTTTTTTTATTCAAAAAACTTCTGTATTCTTCCCTTCTGACTCCTGACTCCTTTTTTACACCATTCAATAACGAGGATAAACTATGTCAGAATACATTAAAGCTGAGTATGGAGCTTTAGCAAAAAATGAATTAATTCAAAATAATAGGGCAAGCATGTTGGCAAGCGGATATACTGACATACAGCTTGATATGTTACCTTCCAAAGCCATTATGGGAATTGCCTGCGGTAATCCTACCTCAGCTTGTGATTTGCAACCTGGAATGAAGCTTCTTGATTTAGGATGCGGAGTAGGGACAGATGTTATACTCGGCGGACTGAAAGTGATGCCGGGCGGGCTGTCTATTGGATTAGATTTCTTGCCTGAGATGATTAAAAGAGCCAAGGAATGTGCAGCAGAATGCACTGCTCTTGATGAGAGTGCGACAGATTTTTATGTTCAAGATATAGGTTTGGTAAAGTATGATTTTGACAATAATTTCTTCGATTATGTCATATCGAATTGCTGTATTTGTCTTGTGAATCATAATAAAGTATTTCCTGAAGTTTTTCGAGTGTTAAAGCCGGGAGGGAATTTTGTGTTTTGTGAAGAGGCTTACAAGGCTGAAGCTTCAATGCCTCCAGAGCTAGATAAGTTAATAAAAGAAGCCATAGATAAAAAAATTACTCCAATCAGCAATAATTCTGTTGCCAGCAGAATATTCAGGATTTATGTGGCACTTGCCAAAAACAATGCCATTGAAAAAGAGAAGATTCTCGAGCTGCTGAGACAGACTGGATTTGAAGACCCGCAAGTGCTTCACGAAAGACCTCAATTGCTTTCTATGTCTGAACCACTTGAAATGGAAAGTGACAGATTATCGGACAGCGAATTACAAGAGTATACAAGATGTTTAGAACAAACGTTAAAAAAAATCGATGTCAATGACTATATGACATTTGTTACGATCAATGCGCAAAAGTCATAAATTAAGCTTTTCAGTGTAAAAGGATAATTATAATGCCGCAAAAATCAGATATCATAATTTTAAAACAACAAGAAATTGAATCATTGTTAAACAAGCAGGAAAATAAAATTATGGATGTGGTGCAACAGGCATATGAGCTACATTCTCAAGGAAAAAGTGTATTGCCACACTCGTCATTTTTAACATTTCCTGATAACCTGAGCAATCGTATCATTGCTTTGCCAGCTTACTTGGGAGAACCCTTTAATGTAGCAGGTATCAAATGGATTGCATCTTTTCCAGCTAATATTGAGCGGGATATAGCAAGGGCTTCTGCAGTGTTAATACTCAATTCCATGGAAACTGGACATCCCCTCAGCATCATGGAAAGTTCAATTATTAGTGCCAAGAGAACCGCTGCTAGTGCAGCCCTTGCCGCCAAAAACTTGGTCAATGAGGATGTGATTGAAGCCGGGTTTATCGGATGCGGGCTAATCAATCTTGAGATCTTCCGATTTCTTTCCACGATTTTTCAGAGCTTGAAAACATTGACGATATTTGACAAGCAGCCTGAACGCGCAACAGCTTTTGTCTCAAAAGTTCAAGATATTGCTCCAAGTTGTCATCTGAAAGTTGCCACATCGGCAGAACAGGTTCTAGAGTCTACTCCTCTCATTTCACTGGCAACAACCGCAGCCACCCCTTATATCTATGAATTACCTACTGTTCAGTTAGATTCTAGGACTATCTTGCTTATCTCATTACGGGATATATCGCCGCAAATTATTTCAACAAACATTAACATTGTAGATGATCCAGACCATGTTTGCCGTGCCAATACTTCAATCCACCTGGCCCAACAACAAGAAGGTAATACTGATTTTATCAAAGGAACACTTGTTGATGTGATCCAGAAACGTATCTCTCTCAGAGAAAAATCTAATGATACTGTCATTTTTAGTCCTTTCGGGCTGGGCGTTCTGGATGTTGCACTGGGCAAATTTATCTATGATTTGGCACTAAATAATAATCTGGGAACAAAAATTGAATCGTTTATAAGTGATTAAGAAAAGGTTCCATGAATATGTATATTGAAGGAGCAAAATGTATCCGTTGTAATAAAGAATGGCAAATTTCAGAAATTCGCTATCAATGTCCTACCTGCCAAGGCAATTTAGATATAGCTTATAATTACAAAGCTTTACGTAACAACTACCCCAAAACTAGCTTCCGTCAAAACAAACTTTACTCCATCTGGCGATATCTGCCTTTTCTACCGCTGAAAAAAATACCAAAACGACCACTACAATTGGGCTGGACACCTCTTTATCCAGTCCCCAATCAGTATGGTATCAAGCTTTTTATCAAAGATGAGGGACGAAATCCTAGCGGTTCTCTCAAAGATCGTGCGACAGCCATTGTTTTGGAAGCCGCACAAGAGGCAGGTATTACCCATCTCACAACTGCCTCTACTGGTAATGCCGGATCATCTTTAGCCTGTTTATCTGCCAGTATGGGAATAGAAACGACCGTTTTTGTGCCGGATAAGGCACCGGAAGCTAAGATAGCCCAAATGTGTATTTTTGGGACTCGTGTGTATAGTGTTATTGGTTCTTATGATGATGCTTATGACCTGTGCATACGTGCCTCCAATTTATTGGGATGGTATAACCGAAGTACCGGATATAATCCCCTAACACGGGAAGGCAAAAAAACCTGTGCTTATGAAATTTGTGAACAGCTAGATTGGCATGTCCCTGACTGGGTAATAGTCTCGGTTGGCGATGGGAATATTTTGAGCGGATTATGGAAGGGATTTAAAGACCTTTATGGGATCGGTTATATAGATCGTCTGCCAAAAATGGTAGGAGTTCAATCTTTCGCCAGTAATGCTATTGCTCTTTCAGTGCGGTCTGCTCAAAATAAGGCAAGCATTGATATAAAATCTGTTCAGGCCTCGACCATTGCCGATAGCATTTCCGTAAATACACCCCGTGATGGGGTATTTGCAGTGAATGCCATTCTGGAATCAAGAGGAACGATAGTTGAAGTGACTGATGAAAAAATTTTAATGGCAATCAAGACAGTAGCGCAACGGTGGGGTATTTTTGGAGAGCCAGCGGGTGTAGCTTGTGTGGCTGGTCTGGAGAAACTTTGGGAAGATGGTACCTTGAAATCGGGTGAAGTGGTAGTCTGTATCATTACCGGAAATGGCTTAAAAGATGTAGGTTCTGCTTTGAAGGCATCGCTGAATAGGGTCAGGGTAATAGAATCTAAATCAGACTTAACACAAGTTCTCAGAAGAATCTAAGGTAGAGTGGAGAAAACAACAATTGAGAACTTGAATCATATCGTTAAAAAGGGCAAAGGAAAGTTTGAAAGTCAAACTAAAACGAAGAAATTGAAAAAACAACCCTAAATTTTATTCAAATTTCATGAGATTTCCATTTCAACTTAACCCTTGTATTGACTCATTGTTCAAGCTTTAGTCTAAACTCAATTAGTCAGCCTTATAGCCTGTACATCAGACTACACCAGTGCCGGAATCCCCCTTGAATGAATCCAGCACCTGAAGCTCAATTGACGAAAAATTATTCCCAGGACAAATTTTTCCACCTACAACCGGATGGGATGCACCAGTACATGATGGCACAAAGTTGTAGAGTCCTTTTATACAGAGGAATCCCATCATTGCATACAAGACAGTTTCCCAAGATTTTTCTTCAAATCCTAGATCATTGAGAGAACGTAAAGTCTGAATATCTTGTCCAAGAGCATGACACAAATTTACTCGTAGTCTTTCCATAAAATAAGGGTTATTGCGAACACCACCTCTGACAATGATATCGTCAGTACATGGTCCAAATTTTTTACACGCAAGTGCAATTGTCATCGCGCTAAGTTCTGTCAGAGTTGCAACAAAATCTTGATCTGTACAGCCAAGTTCTTTTGCTTGCTGATGCCACTGATCAAAGCACGAACGTGTAAAATCATCAGGACCTACTGATATGGGAAGCTGATTTTTTTGAAAATGAGGGTGTTGCAACATCTCATCTAATAATGCTTTATTTATCTTCCCAATAAGACCTAACTTTCCATCTTTATCATATTCTAGGTTAGGATCACATTTATTTGCAGCCCAGTCTAT
Organism: Moorena sp. SIOASIH; assembly: GCF_010671925.1. Lineage (GTDB taxonomy): Bacteria > Cyanobacteriota > Cyanobacteriia > Cyanobacteriales > Coleofasciculaceae > Moorena. The sequence continues at coordinate 35,319 of NZ_JAAHIH010000009.1, forward strand.
ATAGAGAACGCCTAATCCAGGATCAAGTCCAGAAGGAAGTTCTACAGAACCTTGGGGTGGACAAAATGTCACGGAAGAAGTTCCACCAATGTTGATGCAAATACGCCACATTGAACTTCCTACTGGAGGGCGTAACATGAGGTAATCATAAGTACAGGTGCATGGTGAACCATTACCACCTGCTGCTACATCTGCTGAACGAAAATCTCCTACTGTTGTGATACCAAGTCCTTGAGCAATAGATGATAATTCACCAATTTCCCAGTGGGGATGTCCATGAATAGTCTGACCATGAGAAGATACCAAATCAATTGTTTTTTTAGCAATAGAATGCTTAGCAAGGAATGTCAGTGCTGTTTCAACAAAATGTTTTGCTATCCCGTAATTTGCCGCATTGCATCCTTGCCAGTTACCTTCTCGTAAAGCAAATATTTCTTGACGCTTTTCTTTTAACCAGGGAAAGGTTTCAAAGGCAACAACATGATATTTTAGCTCTGAAACCGTCCGAGACGAGGATAACAGAGGTTCTTCAAAATCAACTACAACTATGTCGATTCCATCAACCGCATTCCCAGACTGTATCCCCAATACTCTGGTTAACTTGGTTGACGGTATTGCCTTTTTTAGTTTCAAAACCGTTGTATGTCTATTCCGAAACGGATCATCAAACGTAATGACAACAGCAAAGCCTTCTTTAATAAATGCTCTCCTTGATGCTACATTACTTGCATGGGCCATTGCATAGATTTCTTTAATATCTTGATGCTGTGTAAAAATATATTTTTTGGCACAGTTTACAAGCGCAGTTCCAATACCCATGCCCCAGTGCTCAGAATGAACGACTAATTCTATAATTTCAGCTGATGTCTTTTCGCCATAGTGATCGCAAAACTGTCCTCCTAATCCTGCTGTAATTAAGCCAACCAGAATTTCCCCTGAAAATGCGCCCCAAGCAAATATTTCTCCACTTTTAAGTTTGTTAAAATGGTCTCGAATCGGTTGCTCAGGACACCAATTATATTCTGTTTTTCCATGGGTAAATAGAAAGCTTATTAATGTTTCTGCTTTAAACGTCTTTGGCAAAAGTTTGTATTCAATACTTGATAATTTCATATTATTACTCTAGAACTTGATAGACATCCTCTGTATAATGTAAGTCTGGCGTATTGATATACTCAGTCATATTGGTACAATAATTTTTAATATTGTGATAGAGGGATTTCCACAAACCTTCATTCGTCATCTTCTCAGCCTCATCCATAAAACCAAAGGCTCTAAATCTATCTATTCTATTGGCAAGAATAATATGACCTCCCCTTTTAGTTACTCTCAGAAATTCTCTCAGCAATTGAGGATGGTTGACATGTATGAGGACGCCTATAGATATAATGGCATCAAAAAAATTATCTTCAAAAGCAAGAGGCTTATATAGATCTGCCCAATTAAGGCATTCATAATTGCCATCAGTTTTCGCCTTTTCCAGCATCTGTGTAGAAATATCGATACCCCATAGTCTTTTATAATTATATCTAGCTAGTTCTTGACCAATTAAACCAGTACCCACGCCTGCATCTAAAATCAATTGATGTGGAAACACAAACTTCCTTATTATTGGAATAATATATTCAGGATACCAACCAAACTCTTCACGCATAAAAACATCATAATAATCCGCTAGCAGATCATACTCATCTTGTGTTTCATTACCTAAAACAGAATATTCTATACCATCTTTAAACAATGTTTCTGATGCATCAGAATATCTATTTCGGAATTCTTCGAGATTCATGAAATCTTCTGATTTTTGCTGGCTCATAGCTCCTCGCTCATCTTATGTTATTGAAAAGTTACATAGTAAAGTGAATAAGTTCATTAATTTTAAAGGCTCAAAAGCATATATTGAGTAGCTTGGCTTTCGTCACTATCATGTTAAGATTTTACTACAAATAAAGGCATATCAACATAAGTCCTGCATTCTTATTTGGGGTAAAACTGGCGAAGCTGTCACCAAGTGCAGGATAAACTGGAAACAGCTACTGTGTAAGGCTTTCAGAAAGTGAAAACGTGGATCTTTGCAGTCGTGAAGATATTGCAGCTTCTGGGTAGTTTCTGCAAAATTGGGCTGGAATAGCTCAAATTAATAAATAGCTAAAATATATACACAGCAAAGGTTTCAGGGATTTTTGCAACCTTACTATTTTAATCATCCCAACTGGGGGGGCGACATGAGAGCTAAAAAGTAGACTGTATAAGCTTCATAGGTCTCATACCTGTCTTGATGCAGTCGCTGGGGGAACGGCAGTCGCTCATGGGGGAGACCACGGCAGTCGCTCATGGGGGAAACCACGGCAGTTGCTGGGGGAACGGCAGTCGCTCATGGGGGAAACCACGGCAGTCGCTCATGGGGGGAACCCCCAAGACCGCGCTGCCTCCCCAAGACCGCGCTGCCTCCCCAAGACCGCGCTGCCTCCCCAAGACCGCGCTGCCTCCCCAAGACCGCGCTGCCTCCCCAAGACCGCGCTGCATCGCTCGTAAATAATTACTGAGGGGGTGACATTAGCCCTGAAAAGCTTACTAGATAAGGCTTTGATGCCAATTATCTCAGAAAATATCAACTCCCAAATTGACCCTCCTGTGATTTTATGGAAGCTCAAACCCTTATAACTACGTCCAAGGTCAGCCCAAAACAGCATGTATCTTTCAGGTGCGACCCGTGGCGAATTTAATTCGCCAAGGTCAAGAGCACCGATTAAGTAACAGATGGGCTGAACATATTACCCAGTAAGGATTTTAGCTTGCATGTCACCCCCCCAGCTTCGTCAGTTGTGTCAACACAGCCTTGATTGTCGGAAAGTTTCCTTCTACTCTTTATTTCTTTTGTCAAGTACAATTTATACCAAATTCAATGGGATTACCCTGCTGATTAATGGTTTAATGAATAATCCCACTAATTATCTAGAATGCTCAATCCCTCAATTACTCCTCCCCCTCTTCCCTTTCCTAGCAAAAATTTATAGGCTGCTAGAGTTTCCCTTGCCGTTCTCTCCCAAGAGAATAGCATCGCTCTTTCCTTACCCTTTCTAATCAATTCCTCCCGCAACGAAGAATTACTGATCACCTTGACCATAGCATCTGCTAATTCAATTGACTGATTAGGGTCAATTAAAATTGCGGCATCTCCCGCTACTTCAGGCAGGGATGAAGTATTAGAGGTAATCACAGGGGCACCCAAAGTCATCGCTTCCAAAACAGGCAGACCAAACCCTTCATAGTAGGAAGGATACACAAAAACATCTGCATTTGAGTAAAACCAGGCTACTAGTTGATTCGATAAGTAGCCCAGATGATGAATATGGTGTTTCCAAGGGGAGCTAGCAATAGCTGCAAAAATAGATTCATAAGACCATCCTTTTTGCCCAATCAGTACTAACTGATGCTCAATTTGATGCCGTTGCTTTAAATAATTAAATGCTGCAATCAGAGTATTAATATTTTTCCTGGGCTCAAGAGTACTCACAAATAAAATATAGGGTTGGGCGAAGTCGTAATTAACCGATTTCAGCAAAGACTCCACCTTGGTATTCGGTAAATCTAGTGTATTCGGTAAATCTAGGGTAGAGTAACGGCTAGCTTGAGGAATAACTTGGATGTTGTCAGGATTCACTCCTAAGTAATTGACGATATCTTGTTTAGTAGACTGGGAAACAGTAATCACTAAATTAGTCCACCGTAAACATTGTTTTACCCGAGCAGTATAGCTTTTAACAATTGAGTTAACATACTGAGGATATTTAATAAAGGTTAGGTCATGAATCGTCATAACCCGCAAGCTTTTTCGACAGGGATAAACCACATGGTCAGTACCATGGACGATATCAGGATTACCTAAGTATTGCTCACAATAAGGTAAAATGGGATTAGGTACAGTGGCTAGTAAACTAGAGATTGTAACCGGTAACGGTATAGTTTTAATCTCTATATTCTTAATCTCTAAATGCCTAGTTAGCAATTCCAGAAATGACCAATCACGAGATAACCATTTTCTTACACTTGGTTGATAGGCGACACTTAACTGAAAGTCTTCCTGACCTTGTAGCTTATGGAGTGCCTGAATTAAATTTAAGGCATACATCCCAATGCCACTTAACCTATGGCGGATTGGTGTAGCATCAACAGCAATTTTGATCATAGTGTAATCATTAGTTAATTACCAAGTAGAATTATAATTTGTACTTGGTAATTAACTAATTAGTATATATAAACTCTGTTCCGGTCAAGATGCCGTCACAAATAACATCTAACCCTTTACTTTTACCAGGAATTAATTCATTGACATCAGATACCTGAAGTTTAAATTCCGATGGATTACTAGCTTCGGTGGTCATCTCTAGAGGAATCATGCGGCGGAAGAAAAAGTGATAGGCATACTTCCTTGCTCGTTTGATGATTGCTTCAGGTAAGCCATCCCCTAGGGGTAACTGATCTAAATACTGAACATACTCCTCTACAGAACTCGCATCCATAGTGATGCCTTTATTACGAATCCAGGCTTCTCCTGCAACGATTACAGGTATACCCATGCTAGTTAATTCTACGCCCATTTTAGTGCCATAGATCAGGGCAGCATTACATTGGAGGATAGCAGCATAGGTGCTAACGGGACTTTCTGGGGGAATCACAAACACATTTGGAGGCAGAGTGGGGAAAACCTGACGAATTTCCTCAAACAAGGGTTGACGCGATCGCAAAGTTCCTCGAATTTCCGCTGGGTGAATCCGAATTAACAATTGTAACTCTGGTCGCTTAGCAAAATAGCGAATAGTTGTCAATACCCATTCCAGCATATTCGGAAAAGCATTAACTGGGTAATGGAGTTGAGCATCCCACATCACATTAGTCAGTAACCCAATACAAGGACGAGAAAAGTCTACTCCTACCGCATCAGTAATTTTGGTCAGGTCAAACTGAGGACTTTCATGGAACCAAATCCAATCCTGAGTTCCTTGCCACCGACTTTTCAAATAGTCCATCAACTTCTGTTCCATCTGGGAAGTCCACGGTATAGTTTCCCAATTACTGACTGGCTCCCACATCAGCTGGTGATGATAGGTTTGATGGTGACTAAAGATAAAGCACTGTTTGCGATAAGCAGGATTCCAGTTGACCACCCGCACCCCTTCCTGACGGGCTACTTCACCAGTCAACCCCTGAGGAACATAAATGCCATGGTTAAATACAGCACAATCAACCTTAACGGTTTGCAGCAGCCGACGGGTTGCCCAAGTGGTCAGGATTGCTGCTTGGAAGTAACGCTTGAGAATCGGCTCAGCATTGGGTTCCCCTTCCAGAGAAGCACGAGCATAAAATCGCAGAGCTCCCGCTAAAGCGTGTTCCCCCACAGCTACCCCATTTAGGGTGTACTTTTCAATCTCAGCAATGGTTAGACTACTAGCTATCTCCTTGGCCTGTTGGTAATCTGTCTGTGTGAGAAAATGACTGTAGCGATGGATAGTCAATCCTAGGGGCTTATAGATCCGATCGGCTAGGGGAAAGCAGTCGTTACACAAGTCACGTTTAGGACCATGGTTTACAAACAAGTCCTGTTTGGGGTAAAAACTGACATCACACCAAAAACAAGCCGGTAAAATACCATCACAGAGCAAAATGTGAACTTGAGCACCCCTGAGGGTTAACCCCACTGCTAGTAGACTTTCTAAAGTGATGGAATGGATTTCACCACCCACACTAGTAGCTACCAGAATCTTAGAGCCAGTTTGGGCAGCCTTTAGGGCATTTTGCCATTGGTTTAGAGACCCTTTCAAGACTAAATCCCACCTTGGCTGATCTCGAATAATGCGCTGTCTACGCTTATAGAGCTTAACCCTGCGATGAAGGGATTTGTTCCGCTTGAGAAACTCTTTGATCATTTGATGGTTGACGGTTGACGTTTGACGGTTGAGTGTGAACAGGTGACAGTCAGCTAAGCCAGATTACTAGCATATTACTTTCACCATAGAGGTTTGGAGATCATTGCTTTTGTATGTACTTTATGTAATCGTAACTGTAACCCCAAGGCACAACCATGCGAGAACTCTATCCCCCCATCGAACCTTACAACCAGCAAACCCTAACAGTTTCTAACCTACACACGATTTATTTTGAAGAGTCTGGTAACCCACAAGGTCAGCCAGTAGTGGTGTTACACGGAGGACCAGGAGGTGGTAGCCAACCGGTTTATCGGCAATACTTTGACCCACAGAAATGGCGAATTGTGATGTTTGACCAACGGGGTTGTGGTAAAAGTATCCCCCATGCTGAACTTGAGCAGAACACTACCTGGGATTTAGTTAGTGATATCGAAAAACTGCGAGTAAAACTGGGTATTGAGCAGTGGGTAGTTTTTGGCGGTAGTTGGGGTAGTACTCTGTCTTTAGCCTATAGTCAAACCCATCCTGAACGCTGTCTAGGACTGATCTTGCGGGGCATTTTTATGCTCAGGCAAAAGGAAATTCGTTGGTTCTATCAGGAGGGAACAAGCTATATTTTTCCTGATGCTTGGGAAGACTATATCAAGCCGATTCCAGAAGCAGAACGCCATGATCTTATTTCTGCTTACTATCGACGGTTGACCAGTCCGGATCCTCAAACCCGCAATTCAGCAGCTCGGGCTTGGTCAATTTGGGAGGCAAGTACTAGTAAACTCTTTCAAGACCCAACCCTAATCCAAAAGTTTGGTGAGGGTGAATTTGCTGATGCCTTTGCCAGAATTGAGTGTCATTATTTTGTCAATCAAGGCTTTTTTGAACCAGAAGACCAGTTACTGAAGAATATAAATCGGATTAAATCTATCCCTGGGGTGATTGTCCAGGGACGCTATGATGTGGTATGTCCGATGGTATCAGCTTGGGAATTACATCGGGCTTGGCCAGAAGCTGAGTTGATTGTGGTACCTGATGCCGGTCATTCCATGGCAGAACCAGGTATCCGCAGTGCTTTGCTCGAAGCAACGGATAAGTTTTTGAGCTGACTGGCTAACAAGCAGCTTTGTTAGCCTTACTAGGAATCTAACAAGCAGCTTTGTTAGATTCCTAGTAACAAAAGAGTAAACAGCTAAGGTCGAGAGATGAAATTAAATCAACATCTCAATCTCAAAGAGTGGAAAAAAATTATCAGCTGGTTTGATATCGACTGGTTTAGGGATGGGTTGGTGCGTTTCCCTTCCCCATACGCACCAACCTTGATCAGAGATCCCACTGAAAGGTTTTGTTCTACAGCAGGTTGCTCTGCAACAACTCTCCTTGATCCGCTATCCCGTCAACCGTCGCTCTGTGTCTGCTCATGAGCCTCTTGGGTTGTTTGATCTTCTGTTTCTGTAAGGTTTCCTGGTTGATCTATGTCGTCGGGTTGCTTTCTCTGCGTGGATAGCCATTCCTCCTCCTGTTTTTGTCTTTCTAGCAATCGTCTTTCTAGTTCCTTCTGTAATTCTTCCGGTTTGTCTTTTAAATGCTCTAGTCCTAACCTTCTTAATCTCTCTTCAGTTGACATGGTTTGTTCCTCTGATACGGTTTACTATTTCTTTCTGCTACTGGTAAAGATGTAGTGATTTGGCTAGGGTATGTTCAATGTTTCGGGTGCTCAAATCACTATTTTTTAACCAGTTATTTCTTGCTTAATTCTACCTTCTGATCGGCCGCTGTTAGAACGCTATCAATTGAATCTTTACCCATTATCAGGCTGACTCCGAAGGCAATTCCAGTCCCATTATAGTTCTTATCTCCCTGATGTTTCGGGTGCTCAATAATGGCCAGCTTATCAGTTTCTTTGTAGCCTTTTTGTTCGTAGAGTTCTGGGTTATTGTTGAGTTCGCCTATAGATGTTTCTTCAACATATTTTTGAATTTCTGATTGCGCATTATTAAGTGAATTTTCAACATTATCTATTCCCACTGAACGGTCTGACGCTACTACCAAAAAACTAAACTCATCCCCCCCATGCCTAAATCTAGCCACCTGGACTTTTCCTGTCTTCAACTCTTGTACATGTTCGTCGCAGATCGTGGCCAGTTTATTGTATACCTGATCGGCACCATTATGCCCTAAAACACTGTTCAGTCCTCCTAAGTTTCTTATGTCTACCTCAACGTAAAAAGCACTCCTCGTCTGAGGGTCACCTTTGACAAATTCTATCGCATTTCCTACGGATGGTTTTCTATCACTAGCTACATCAAATCCCGTGACGGGGTCTTTTGCATCTGCCCCGCTCTTTCCATATAATCGTATAGCTGCTTCTTTCGATAATCCTTCTTCCAAGGCGGCTAAGACAAAGTCATTTTCCCTTTTTTGAGCATTATCCACAAAACCGGAATTTGACATACTCCTTTTAAAGCTTTCTATCCGTTTTCGAGCTCGATATGCACTTAACCCATAACTTAACCCATATTGTAATAATGCCCCTAGCCCCATCAAAAAACCTACTCCCAGTCTTGCTGCACCATAGCCCGTTAATTGGTATACGTCGGGGTTGGATACAGATTGTTCTGGGTTCTTTCTTGGAGCATTTTGCTTAGAGTAATTCTGAGCAGTTAGTCCCATTAAATCCGCTTCTTTTTCCAAATCAGCCTGGTCATTTATGACCGCCCCTTTGTACTGGTATGTCGGTTGCACTCGGCCCTGTTTCTGCTGAACAACATGCCATGCCTCATGGGGCAAATGCTTCTCCTGCCCCGAAGCCACATGAATATCCGTCCCTTGGGCATAAGCATGGGCTTGCAATTGTCCCGGTTTATCCGAGTTGTAATGCACCCTTACATCATCCATCGAGTAGCCAGAGAGGTTTTCAATGCCTGTTTTGAGGCGATCGGGCAAGCCAGTTAGGTTGGGGCGCTGCTGCTCAGAAGATGTGTCTTGGGGATCCCCTGTCATTTCCCCTTTCCCTTGGAGCACGGGATCCCCCACGGATGACGATGGGGTTTCGGTGGCTGGGTCTTGCTGTAATTGCTCCTGTGGTTGAGGCGATCGCTGCAGTGGATCAGCTTTCAGTTGTACTTGCTGAGTGGGGATCGGATCAAGTCCTTGCCCATCAAGGTCATTTTCCTGAGGCTTTGGTGCTTGTAACTGCTTATCTGTTATATAGTTTGCTAGGGATTTAGAGTTTGAGGTAGAGAGCGATCGCATTACTTTGGCAATCATTTCCCCTGACAGTGGTTGACGGTAGTCGGACGAGTAGCCAGAGAGGTTTTCAATGCCTGTTTTGAGGCGATCGGGCAAGCCGGTTAGGTTGGGGCGCTGCTCCTGAGAAGATCTGTCTTGGGGATCGCCTGTCATTTCCCCTTTCCTTTGGAGCACGGGATCCCCCACCGATGCCGATGGGGTTTCGGTGGCTGGGTCTTGCTGTAATTGCTCCTGTGGTTGAGGCGATCGCTGCAGTGGATCAGCTTTCAGTTGTACTTGCTGAGTGGGGATCGGATCAAGTCCTTGCCCATCAAGGTCATTTTCCTGAGGCTTTGGTGGTTGTAAGTGCTGATCTGTTATATAGTTTGCTAGGGATTGAGAATTTGAGGTAGACAGCGATCGCATTACTTTGGCAATCATTTCCCCTGACAGTGGTTGACGGTAGTCGGATAAGTCGGTTGTTGCTGAGGTGGCTGTTACATTTTGACTGGGCTCGGGAAATTTACCTCCCTCAAACATGCTCTTTTTCTGACCGATGTTTGGTACTTTCCTTGATAAGACTTTTTGCCTACCGAGATTTGCCATAATACCATCCCTCTTTTCTGTGGTTTTCGGGTCGGATTTTTTTCTCACTGTTCTGCCCGCATTATACCCCTAGGCTGCAGGGCTGTTTCATAGTCAGTATAGATCTACTTAAACAAATGGCGTTACCCTCGATGTAAGATGATAGCGAACAGCGATTTTTATTAAATAATTTTAGATATGAACAGTCTAGTTAAAAAACCTGACTGACAAAAGGTGGTGAGTGTTTTGTCAAACTGTCTATCAGATGGATAATTGAGGGATTAAAAAAGCTGAGTGGGAGCCAGCGTTCGCGCGATGCGCGATGCCACTCAAAACCATAGGAACGCACTCGAAAAAAAACTCCCGCCTCTACAATGCCCTTCCCAGGCACTCACCATATGAATGGCTCCAAGGTTACCAAAAATTTTGGGTATAAAGCCCCGTCCTTCTAGGAGACGAAACCTTAGACAGTGGAGCCTTAATCAAAAAGTTTTAACCCTTATATGCATAGCCTGCCAACCATAAAGGCGACCCTGTCTTACGGTAACTTCAACGGACGGCTTTTCATGATTATGTGATAGAATAAAACCATAAGCAATAAACTTTTTGTCAGATAGGTACTATCTAATCATAAGTAGACAACGTAAAAAATATGTATGAGATACGTATTGCGTAATTTGGTCTAACGACTACAACGTCTATGAAAAACTTAGATAAAAAAGTATCTGTCCCAAAATACAAATAAAAAAGGTACGGTGGGGCACACCGAAACCATTATCTATGATCTAAACCCTTGGGGAGATTTGTCCTCTACTAAACCTGGTTCCGGCCAGGCCCACGCAAGACGAGTCGTAGATCCAAGAATCCCCGTTCTTCCTTCGGCGGGGAGTGTCAATACCTGTATCATCGGAATGGCGCAGGGTTTTTCCATTCCATTGCTATTACACTACCGCAGCTTAGTTGGGCAACTGCCTGAATCCAATTGAGAAAACACTGCTGCAATTGTTGTGGCTCAAGTCGGACAAAAACTCTTGCAATTGTGTCATGGGAGGCAATGCCGTTGGGTAACCCAAGAGACGCCCTCCAACAACTGTTGCTTGGCTAAACCATAATTTTCAATATCTACCCAACTCTCGGCCAGACAAATCACAGCGCAAATTGTTACAGCTAGAATATCGAGCAAGCGATGTTCCACCAAATGTTCAATTCTTGGATCATCTAAGTCTCCGAAATGTTCCATCAGGCTTGCAGTTGGGTCTACATCAATTGCCATGGTGAACAAGGGCTATAGGACAGTTAAAGTCTACCTGAATATTACTCTTCTGAAACTGTATGGGTTTGACCTGGGTGATCTGACGGTTAAGGGTTGGCGCTTGACGGTTAACTGTTAGAGTTGTGCGTTGGTTGATTTTTCCTTAAGTATCTTAATTTTTTGATAAATTTTGATAAATAATGATATAGGAGTCTCAAATAAAGCCTAGCGATGGATATAGACTATCCAGACATTGATATTGCTCCCCTAATCGACCATGCCCTGCTTATTCCCATGGCTACACCAGAGCAGGTGGAAAAATGGTGTCAAGAGGCAGACCAATATAAGTTTGCTACAGTGTGTGTCCCGCCAGTTTACGTCAAACAAGCGGCTGAACTCCTCCACAGTAGAGTACCAAAGGTTTGTACTGTAATTGGTTTTCCTATTGGTGCCACAACCCCCACTGCTAAGCTTTACGAAGCCCAAGAGGCAGTGGAAAATGGAGCGACAGAGCTAGATGTAATGATTCACCTCGGTGGCTTGAAAGCGGGCAAAACAGAGGAACTTTACCAAGAAATTGCCCAAATCTGTGAAGAAACGGGTAAAACCGTCAAAGTCATCTTGGAAACTACTCTGCTGAGTGATACGGAAAAACGTCTTGCTGCGGAAATATGTATGGATGCTGGGGCGCAATTTATCAAAACCAGCACTGGCTGGAATGGTGGTGCCACAGTTGATGATGTCCGATTTTTGAAAAAAGTGACTAAGGGACAAGTTGGAATCAAGGCATCAGGAGGTATCCGAACCATCCAGCAAGCGTTCGATTTAGTCGTTGCTGGAGCAACCAGGCTAGGCACCTCCCGTGGTCCTGACTTGCTGCGACAACGGGATAACCTGGAAATTAAGAATTAAGAATTAAGAATTAAGAATAAAAAATAAAAAATAAAAAATAAAAAATAAAAAAAAATTAAGAATTAAGAATTAAGAATTAAGAATTAAAAATTAAGAATTAAAAATTAAACTTAAAAATTAGCAAGTAATAATGACTAATGAGTCAAACCTACAAAGCCACTGGAATTAATCTGAAAAGTATACCGCTGGGGGAAGCGGACAGGTTGGTGACAATTTTAACTAGGGAGTTGGGTCTGATTCGGGTAGTGGCACCAGGGGCAAGGAAGCAGAAATCGAAGTTAGGTGGTAGGAGTGGTTTGTTTGTGGTCAATCAACTACTGCTGGCAAAAGGGCGATCCCTAGATAAAATTATCCAAGCAGAAACTACAGAATCCTACCCAGGATTGAGTCAGGAGCTCAGTAAACTGGCAGCTAGCCAGTATCTGGCAGAATTAGTTCTCTGTCATGCTTTGAGTGAGCAGCCTCAGGAAGAACTCTACGAACTACTTAATGAACATCTACGGCGTCTGGAGCAGTTACCTAAAATTACTGCTAATCCCTCAGGCTTGTCTTTAGTGTTAGCCCATTTGTCCCATGGTGTCTTTCACCTGCTTGCCCTGGCCGGAATAGCACCTCAAGTGCAACTGTGTTGTATCACACAACACAGTTTAAGGCCAGATTTAACTGACCCGAATTGGCGGGTTGGTTTTAGTGTAGAAGCAGGTGGAACTATTAGTTTAGTCAGTCATGAGTCCAATAGGAAGCATTTACCCAATCAAACTATTCCGAATAAAGCAAAAAGCTTGACTCAAACCACTGGCAACCCTGATACTGATGTCATCCTACCCCCTCCTCCACGAGTAAATCATCAGCTGAATGCTCTGGAGTTAACCCTGCTTCAACAACTGGCAGCTGCTGAATTACCTCAGCTGACTACACTATTAAAAGACCCATTAGGAGGGTGGAAGGCGGCTGAGTCTGTAGATTCACTCTGGGTGAAGCTGGAGCGAATTTTACGAGACTACGCTCAGTATCACTTTGGTCGCTCAATTCGCTCAGCGGCTTTAGTAGATTCGTTGTGGTCTGTTAATTAATACTAAATAATGACTATTGAAAAAAGTTGTTACTGGTAATAAAAAAGCCTAACCCAGAAAAGCCAGAATGCAATCATCGGAGACTGGAAAAAATCAAAAACACTCCCCAGACCCCAAGTCTGATTTCACCAAGTCTGATTTGGTGGCAAAACCCTCATCGAGCAGTGATGAGCTAAGCGATCAGGAACTGGATTCATCACCGGATAAAGGATTTATACCAGTTCTAAAAAATTCCAACTTCTTAGCCCTATGGAGTGGTCAAGTCTTCTCTCAGTTAGCAGACAAGGTTTATCTGGTGTTAATGATTGCCTTGATAACCAGTCGCTTTCAAGATGCTGATCAAACTATCAGTGGCTGGGTATCAGCGATCATGATTGCCTTTACCATCCCAGCAGTTCTATTTGGTTCCTTGGCTGGCGTCTATGTGGATCGGTGGTCAAAAAAAGATGTGCTGGTACTAACCAATCTGTTGCGAGGGGCACTGGTGTTGTTAGTGCCTGGGTTGTTGTCTTTAACTCAAGGCTCGACATCAGTCTCCAATCTGCCACTAGGCTTTTATGTCTTATTAGTGATTACCTTTCTAGTCTCTACCCTGACCCAATTTTTTGCCCCAGCAGAACAAGCGGTAATTCCCTTGATTGTGAAATCGCAGCACCTACTGTCGGCCAACTCCCTATATACTACAACCATGATGGCTTCCTTAATCATTGGTTTTGCTGTGGGTGAACCGTTGTTAGCCTTAGCGGATAGGTTGGGAGCTCAGCTAAATTTCGGGGTTTACTTGGGGAAAGAAGTTTTGGTAGGAGGGTCTTATGCGATCGCAGGATTAGTGTTGTTGTTACTGAGAACTGGTGAAAATCGGGCAAAGTCTAACGCTGAGCAACCTCATGTATGGGCGGACATTTCCGATGGTCTGCGTTACGTACAACACCATCGGCGTGTGCGCAATGCTATGATTCAACAAGTTATTCTGTTTTCCGTTTTTGCTGCTTTAGCGGTTCTGGCGGTAAGACTCGCGGAAAACCTCCCTGGGATCACAGCTTCCCAGTTTGGCTTCTTGTTAGCAGCCGGTGGGATTGGGATGGCGATTAGTGCAGCAATCCTAGGAAACTGGTTTGATGAAACCTCCCATGTAAATTTAAGTCTGTCTGGTTCTGTGGGTATGGGAGTAGCCTTAGTAGGTTTGTCCCTATTCACTAACAATCTCTGGCTGGCGTTACTGATGACAATGGTATTGGGGGGGTTTGGGGCTTTGGTCGGTATCCCGATGCAGACTACCATCCAGGCAGAAACACCAGAAGACATGCGGGGCAAAGTTTTCGGACTACAAAACAATGCTATTAATATCGCCTTGAGTTTACCATTAGCCCTAGCGGGGATCGCAGAAACTTGGTTGGGTTTACAACCTGTATTTCTAGGTTTAGCAGCACTTGTGTTCTTAGGTGGGTTCTTAAACTGGTATATTTCCGGTAAAGGATTAAATAATTTCAATAAACGTCATAAATAGAGATTAAACTACCAACCGGAATGCATATCGCCTGGCTCGGAAAAAAATCCCCTTTTTGTGGTAACGTCACCTACAATCGAGAAGTGACCAATGCTCTGCTCGACCGGGGCTACCAGGTCAGTTTCCTCCACTTTGCCCAAGAAGAAGAGGACCGGACTTGGTGGGGTTGTCAGGAGGTACCACTGCCTTGCTTGTACAAGTCTCAGATGTATACCATTCCAACCCTAACCGCCAGTAAGGTTTTGAAGCGATCGCTACAGGAGCTCAAACCTGATCTCGTCCATGCTTCCTTAACTTTATCTCCTTTAGACTTCCTGTTACCGGAAATCTGTACCGAACTCAATTTACCCTTAGTGGCGACCTTCCATCCCCCCTTTGATGGTAAACGACGCAATTTGCAATCGGGAACCCAATTGCTGACCTATCAAGTTTATGCGCCGTTTCTCGCCCACTACGACCGAGTGATTATCTTTTCTCAACTCCAACGGGATGTCCTAATCCGGGTTGGGGTTCCTGATCACAAGCTAGCAGTGATTCCCAATGGGGTGGATGTCCAGAAATATTCTCCAGGATATTCCCAGTTTACCTCTGAGTTTACATCCGAGTTCAAAGGGCAACGCCTGTTTGTTTATCAAGGTCGGATTGCTACGGAAAAAAATGTTGAAGCGCTGCTGCGAGCTTGGAAACACTGTAACCTCGGTGAATCCAGCAAGCTAGTGATTGCTGGTGATGGACCGTTATTAGCTTCATTGAAACCATTTTATGGGGAAGAACACAATATCATTTGGCTAGGATTTGTGGCTTCCGAACAACAACGGATTGAGATTTTGCGAGCAGCGGATGTGTTTATTTTACCTTCTCTATTGGAAGGGCTGTCCTTATCATTACTGGAAGCCATGGCTTGTGGTGTGGCTTGTGTAGCCACAGATGCTGGAGCTGATGGGGAAGTGTTAGAGGATGGTGCTGGAGTAATTCTCAATACCCATGGGGTGACATCCCAACTGAAAACCCTATTGCCCCTATTGCGTGACCACAGAGACTGGACTACTTTGCTTGGTCACAAAGCTAGGGCAAGGGTTCTAGAGCGCTATACCTTAAGTGGGAATATTACTCAGCTCGAAAGGCTTTATGAAGAGGTTGTAAAAATTAGGCTTGTGCAATTGAGTCGTCGTGCTTAGTCTTAGTTTTTTTGTTGTTTGGGAATTTACCCTCATGCTAAGTTGCCCTTATGGTGAAGAGGGTATACAAACTTAATCTACTCCTCAATAACTTACGCACTCAGTCCTGTTTATAACTTAGAACCTACCCATAAGAGCTGAGTATTTCGAGTTTTGAAGGTTTGTTGCTACTCTTTGAGGAATAAGAAAGATATGCTTTACGTTGTTGGTAAATCTCAGAGAGTCGAGTCATCCCTTCTTCTGTATATCGTTTAGCTTCTCGCCAAATTGCTGACCATACTGTTTCCAATGCTCTTAACTCTCGGCAAGAACGAATCAGGGTACAACAAGCAGCTATCCACTGTTCTAGCTGACGGTAGCTAATGAAGTAGCCGCCTCTTCCTTGAATATGTACCCATAGTACATGAGCCCACTTTTGCCATCGCCAGACTCGACTAGGGTCAATTTTTAGATATCTGCTGAGTTGTCTACGAGTGATGACGAAGGTTTGAGGATTGATGCGACGGCGAAGAAAGTTCATAAGATTCAATCATGTTGAATTGTGACTTGGACTTAAACAGCGACCAGGAGCAAAAGGGGAAAGGGACATTTTTCCCTTTCCCCTTAGGAAAAATTGAGGGAGGTTAATTGGTAGAAACGTAGCGAGTAAGAGCACGCATCTGTTTACCAGGAATGGAAGCAGGCATTAAGGGACTCCATTCCCTGATTTCAGCAAAGCCGAGTTTGTATTGGGTATGGATGATTTTGGTGATGCCGTTACTTGAACCAATGACTAGGATTCGCACAGGTTCTCGCTTGGGTTCAGCTGGTGTGGGAGTAGGCTCGGAGGCTGGTACCGAGGGAGTTTTTTCAGACTCTGGTAGAGAGTTGTTGGACATAGGGATTGACCTTCTTAACGATTGTTACCGAATGGACTACAACTAGTCTACCTCAATGTAGTCCATTTGGTTCCATTTACTCAGTTGTGAGTAAATGACAAAATTTGAGGCATGGGAAAAGCAGGCAAAGCCCTTAAACAAGTATTGGAAAGCTACGGCATCAGCCAGAATCGAGTTGCTGTGCTGATGGGAATTGGGCGTTCCAATATTTATCGTTGGGTTAATGAAATCAGAGATCCAGGCGCTGAGATGGTGATTCAACTTCGGGATGCGCTATATCAGATTAATCCAGCAGCAGCAGAAGATTTTGTTAAGCTTTATTTGGGTCGTCCCAAGCAAGACAACGATTCCTCTTAATTGCGAAGCAATTCCTAGATATATCTATAAGGGGTAACTTGACATTTATCCATGAATACCCTTCCAATCAACATTCCTCCCAGCCTCAGAGTTACTGACGAGCAGTTTGAACAACTTGCTAGTGCTAATCGAGACTTACGCTTAGAACGTAGTGCTACAGGAAAATTAATTGTCATGCCACCCACTGGGGGGAATACTGGAAAACGCAACATTGATATAGAAGGACAACTTTGGTTATGGAATCGCCACACTAAGCTGGGGGTTACCTTTAACTCCTCTACTGCTTTTCGACTTCCCAATGGGGCAATTCGTTCTCCTGATGCAGCTTGGGTTAGTCAAAAACGATGGAATGCATTAACCCCTGAACAACAAGAAACTTTCCCACCCCTTTGTCCTGATTTTGTGCTGGAGTTGCGTTCAAAGAGTGACAATATGGAACCGTTACGCCAAAAAATGCAGGAGTATATTGATAATCAACTGCGTTTGGGTTGGTTAATTGACCCTAATCATAAGACGGTTGAAATTTATCGACTCAATCAACCTGTAGAAGTCTTAAAATCTCCCAAAACCTTATCGGGAGAAGATGTTTTACCTGGCTTTGTATTAGACTTGGAATTTGTCTGGAATTAGCATAATTGTAAGCTATCAGCTATCAGCCATTAGCCATTAGCCTTTGACTACTTAGCTGATTAGTTGGAAAATTTCCTTAGCAGCGCGATCGCATACGCCCACTTCACCCAATAAATGGCGCATTTCCTGATAATTTTTCAGGGTTTGCTGACGCCGTTCTTGATTAAAAAGGAGTTCTAAGGATTCCTGGACAATATTCTCTGGTGTGGCTTGCTCTTGTAACAACTCCGGCACAATGGAACGCATTACTACCAAGTTAGGGGGAGACATGAAGGGAATGGAAAACTTCAAGAAGGTGCGAGCAAGCCAGTAGGTAAAGGGATTAACTCGGTAGAAAACTACCTGGGGCACATCTAGTAGTGCTAGTTCCAAATTCACTGTACCTGACTTGGTAATGGCTAAATCAGCAGCAGCCAAGATTTCCTTAGTTTGACCAGCTACCACCTTAGCTTGTAAACCATAGCGCTGTACTGCTTCTTCAATGGGATGGCGATAGGCTTCTAAGGATAGGGGAATCCAAAATAGTGGTGAATCAGCTTGACGGTTGGAAGGTGGCAAGCTGAATGTTGCTTGACTTTCCCTTAACCGTTCACCCTTTGACTGGCTAACCTGCGACCGTTGCTTAGTATCCAACAATTGTGACTGTAGCTGCTTGGCTGCTTCAAAAACTACAGGCATGAGATACTTAATTTCTTGTTGTCTAGAGGCAGGTAAAAGTGCGATCGCAGTTTGTTCTGGAGCTATGCCTAAGGTAGCACGAGCTTCTTCTCGGCTTGGGCTAGATTCCATCCGATCTACCAGGGGATGACCTACCCAAGTAACTGACGCTCCCTTTTCCACAAAGTAACGGGCTTCTTCTGGGAAAATAGCCAACATTCGATCAGTCATCTCCACAATCATCCTGGTGTTGCGCTTAGAGATAGACCAAACCCACTCTTGGGGAGCAATATAATAAACTACCGGTACTTGCGGTAGTTCACGCTTGAGAAAACTACCAATACTCAAATTTGGTCCCATGTAGTCAATCAGCACCACTAGGTCAGGGGGCTGCTGCCGGAGATACTGTTTCGCACGACCTTGGACTTTCAGGGTAGGCAGCACAAAGGGTAAAGATTCCAGAATTCCTACAGAACCAATACTGGTAGTATTACCCAACAGCTTCGCACCAGCTTGGGTCATTTGATCACCGCCTAGAGCAACAATCTCTAACTCTAAGCCAGCTGCTGTTCCCTGACGTTTCAATGCTTCAATCAGTAGAGCCCCTTGTAAATCACCAGATACCTCGCCAGTACTGATAAAGATGGTTTTGAGAGTCATGGTTAATGGGTCGATAGGGATTAGGGAAATAGGAAGTAGACAGTAACCAAATCTAAATTATCTGACCACTGCAACATAGTATCAGTGCCCGGCTAGGGTAAACTGTCACACATTTAAATTGTGAATAAATTGTGAATAGGGGTGCTTTGGGGAGATGGGGAGATGGGGAGATGGGGAGATGGGGAGATGGGGAGATGGGGAGATGGTAGACCGGCTCGTACACAAGTGGATGGATTGGCCGTTGGCCACCCTACGCGATTGACCCTAGGTCACGCTACGGGAACGGACATTTAAATCCTTATTATAGCGGTTTTTATTCTAATGAGGTACACAGGATTTTTACCCTCTTAGCTCTTAGCTCTTACGTCTTCTGACTTCACTGCTCCCTGCTCCGAACGCGCCCCGCGTGGCCCACGGCCTCAGTCCCTGCTCCCTACTCCCTCAAAACATGTACCTCACCTAATTGAAAACCGCTATAGCTTAATCACTAATTATGTAAATTTTTTATACTTAAGTATTTTCTTTTAAAATAAAATTTTTACAATCTTAGGGGATTTTTCCCAGTTAATATAAACTTCATTAAAACTAGTCATTTAATTCATCCACTTTTCATATTTGTGAAAGCAAAATAAAAATAAATGAAGGAAAAAATCAGTGATTTTACTTAATTAGCACCAGCTAAAATCACAATCTTCATACTATAGGGTGCAATTAAAAAGTATTTTTTAGGAGAAATAAAGATGTCTAGTAATTCCACTAACACAATAGTTTTGACCTTCGATGAACTCCCCTTTCAACCCGTTGATGACCTGAGTTTCATGGGGGTCACATTTGATTTCAAAGTAGGTGGGGTAGATTCAACGGATGCCAATTATGCTTCCTCCGGTCCAGGCTCAATTTCCTTTGTACAGGATCCGAGTTTGGAAGGTAATGCCGCCGGAATCCTAACCCTTGACTTTGATGCACCGGTTTCCGAGCTTGAGTTTGGAGTGGCGCTGAGTACCTTTGGTACTCTCACACCTGGTTTGACAGTGGAACTGTTTGATGGCTCCACATTGGTGAATGAGATCGAAGTTGATACTAGTTCACAGCCAAGCTTTACCGAGGGTCTGTTCTCCCTTTCTGATAGTGATACACCAATAGATCGGGTTGTGATCGATTTCAATGATGCTGCTGCTGACCGCTTCGCCCTTGACAACCTCATGTTCGAGGAAGCTGATGTTACCATAATCGGTACTCCAAACAATGACATCCTTCTAGGTGGCGGAGATGACGATATTATCAAAGGGCTTAACAGTCAAGATCTCCTTCTAGGCTTTGCTGGGAAAGACTACCTCGACGGTGGTGACGGTGACGATCGACTGTTTGGAGGGGACGGTAATGACACCCTCAAAGGTGGCAATGGTCAGGATACCCTCAAAGGTGGGGCTCATGACGATATCCTGGAAGGTGGCAACGGTGACGATTGGCTTTACGGTCAGGAAGGCGATGATCTGCTTAATGGTGGCCAGGGTCAAGATCAACTATTAGGTGGTTTCGGTAATGATACCCTTATCGGTGGCCCAGGAGATGACATTTTAACTGGTGGCAGTGGGCAAGATACCTTTGTCTTGTCAACAGTAGGCAAACTCACCATCACTGACTTTACCGATGGCGAAGATCTGTTGCAGTTAGATGGTCTGACCTTTGGCCAGATTTCGATTGTTGAACAAAATGACGATACCTTAATCACCACCATCAATAATCAACCATTAGCTGTCTTGAGTGGTGTAGATTTTGGTGACATTACAGAGGCAGATTTTGTGCTTTAATCTCCTGTTTTCTTAATTAATAATCCCTAAAATAGGTTAGCAAAGGGTAAAGGTTAAAGCTAAAAGGAATTTTTAATAAACCTTAAGAACCTTTACCCTTTTAAGCGACGACCAGGAATCAAACCCCTGCGACCTTCCATTACAGACAGCTGCAAAAACTGATGCAGGTGCTCAACATGTGGGTTATCTGGTGGCAATTCCATGGTTTGGAGGGCTTGAGTGAAAGGTTCTCCTGAAAGATAGAGCTTCCGGAATACATTTTTTAACTGTCTAATCTCACCAGTTGTCAGTCCAGCCCGTTTAAGACCGATTAAGTTAAGCGATCGCACTCGGGATGGATTCCCCTCAACTAGCATATAGGGTGGAACATCTCGGTCAATGCGACTCATCCCACCCACCATAGCTAGACGTCCAATGTGGACAAATTGATGAATCCCCAAGACCCCACTAATTCTCACCTGGGACTCAATATAAACATGACCTGCTATAGCAGTGCCATTAGCGATAATTACAGAATCTTCAATCACGCAATTGTGAGCAACATGACTATAAGCCATTAGCATATTGCCATTGCCAATTACGGTTGCTTCTCCCGCCCCGGTGGCTCGGTTAATGGTGACGTACTCTCGAATTAGATTATTATCACCAATTCTCACCCAGCTAGGAGCACCATCATACTTAAGGTCTTGGGGTTCCGAACCCAGTACTGCTCCTGGAAAGATTTGATTCCTGGCTCCGATCTCCATTGGTCCAGAAAGAACCACATGGGCACCAATGGTTGTTTCTGGGCCAACTTTCACATTATCTTCGATCACCGCGTAGGCACCAATCTGAACTGTCGGGTGTAGTTCAGCACCAGGATGGATAACAGCAGTAGGATGAATAAGTGTTGCCAATTTTCCAAACACCAAAGTGACCAATGACTAACAATACTGGCAGGTTAAAGGTTGCAGGTTGCAGGTTGCAGGTTGCAGGTTACAGGTTAAAAGTTGCAGGTTGCAGGTTGCAGGTTGCAGGTTAAAGGTTAAAGGTTGCAGGTTGAAGGTTGAAGGTTGAAAGATTAAGGTTGACTGTTGCCGGTTTAAGGGTTAATGTTTAGTGTTCCAGGTTGTAGTCCTAATATAGAACATTAACTTTTAACCTCCAAAGTCAAGTATATGAAGCAAATAACCTACCCTACACCGAACGGCAAAGGCGAACAACCAAATAACTTTCAACAAAATAACCTATCCTAAACCGAAGGCCAAAGGCGAACAACTAAATAACTTTCCTTCGCTCTTACTAATAATGTTTTAATCCACTATAGAGAACATAAGTTCGCCTTCTGCTGCTTTCTTACCATCAACAGTAGCAATTGAGTGCATCTTACCAAAACGACCCCGCTTGATGGATAATAGTTCCGCAGTCATCACCAGTTGATCTCCTGGCACTACGGGACGCCGAAAACGAACTTTGTCAATCCCTGCAAATACGAATAATCCATCAGGACTATCCGGCATTTGGGTTAATACAATCCCGCCAACCTGAGCCATAGCTTCCACAATCATCACCCCAGGCATCAAGGGTCGTCCAGGAAAATGTCCTTGAAAAAAAGGTTCATTGAAGGTAACATTCTTGATACCTACAGCTCGTTTACCTGGAACATAGTCAATAATCCGATCAACTAATGCGAAAGGATACCGATGGGGGAGTAGTTTATGAATGTCTTCGACGGTTAGAACTGTTTTAGTCGATGAGTCATCATTGAGCTCCTGAGTACTTCCGGTAGAGTTATTTGGCGTGTTAACGTCAGTCAGTGTGGACATAAGCGTACTTTAGTAGATTTACGGATTGCAGGTTTGTTTACTAATTTTTAAAGCTTCAACCTTCTGTGTGTTTAACTTGCAACCCATGGGTTCAGCCAGCTTTTTGGCAAGTTGGACATGAAGATGGTGGCTAGCTTTATAGGCGAGGATGTGAGCGACAGGAAAACGTCCTAATAAACTCAAATCCCCTACTAAGTCTAAAAGTTTATGACGCACTGGCTCATTTGAAAATCGTAAGGGGGGATTAACCCATCCGTGTTGACCACAAACCAGAGCATTCTCCAAGCTACCACCTTTAATTAAACCGCGATCGCGCAGCTGGTCAATTTGATCAGCCAAGCCAAAGGTACGAGCTGGTGCGATCGCATCAGCAAAATTGTCCTGTTCTGGAGTCCAACTATACCATTGTTTACCAATAGCTGGTAACGCAAAGTCAATGCCATAGGTAAATCGAGTTTTGGGTGCTGGTAGAGCCGTTACAAAGGCATCTCCGTGATAAACCGAGACTGGCTCGTTTAATACAAAAGGGATAGGTGTTGTTCCTGAGGGAGTTAGGAGGTGAGGGGGTGTTAAGGTAGCTCGAACTTGTCCGGGGGTAAAACTCTCGTATGCTTTTCCCTCGATTCCTCGAACCCCTGCTGCTACTACTCCCACCTCCTGGATGGCTTCCAGCCACACCTTCGCCGAACCATCTAAAAGAGGCACTTCTGGACCATCAATCTCAATCTGAGCATTATCCACACCACTACCAGCCAGTGCAGCTAAAAGGTGTTCCACAGTACGAACGGTAGCGTTTCCATACTGGGTTGATGTGGAGAGTTCCGTAGACAGTGTGGTACCTGAAACTGCATCTATGTTTGCTGGAATAACGGGTTTACCTGGTAGGTCAACCCGCACAAAATATCGCCCTTCTCCAGCAGCTGCTGGTAGTACCCTTACGTTGGTTGAAATACCGCTGTGCAGTCCGACACCAGAGCGTTCAAACATACCAGCCAAGGTGTAATATACTGAAGACATGTTTTTTGGTAAAGTTTCTATCAATCAATGCTGGAAAATTGAAAATTGAAAATTGAAATTAACCAATCACAATTCACAATTCACAATTCACAATTAACCAATCACAAATCACAACTAACAATTCACAATTCACAATTAAAATTTCTCTCCAATACCAAAGTGAAGACGACTGTCCCCTTCGGTATTCAAACCAAAGTCTACCCGAATCGGACCAAGTGGTGACTGCACTCTAACCCCAAGACCGTAACCGAGACCAGTACCGGGTAAATCTCTCTGCTCACCAGGTTCACCAGGAACAGCACCAGCAGAACCAAGGTCGGTGCCAGCGTCAACAAATAGAGCGCCCCCTATGACTGAGAAAATGGGGAAGCGATATTCTGCAGTAGCCTGAAGGTAGCTACGTCCTGATGCTAGGTCTCCCTCAGCAAACCCCCGCACGGAGTTACTACCACCAATAATAAAAGCTTCATAGGGAGGTAAATCCCCCAAGATAGTGCCCCCTTGAATGTTAAAGGCAAGAGCCTGAGGTCCTTCGGTAAAGTTGGTGAATTCTACAGGGATATAGAAACTATAGCTAGCTCTTAACCGATTCATTAAGATGCTGCCACTACCAATAGGAATAGATTGTTCCATGCCCAACCGGAGTAGGGAACCGTTAGTTGGTTGGGTGGTACTATTGCGTAAATCCCGCACTGCCCCTAACTGGACAGTAGTTAGGTCATCTTCACCACTGTCACTAAAGCTCAACAGTTCTCCATCTGTAGATTCAGGTCTGACATCCCCATCACTATCTTCAATAGCAACATGTTGATATTTCAAGCCTAGGGATGCTGTCCATTCTGCCCGTTTAAATACATCTTCCGATAAAGGACGGCGAAAAGTCACTCCACCACCAGTGCGCACAATACGAGGGCGGTCTCCATCATCATCATCATTAGGAACTTTAATATTATTCTCACCGCTGCCCCCATTAAAGACCAAGGAAATCGAGCGCCGTCGGAACGCATTTATGGTGTAAGAGGTGCGGAAGGGGTCTCCTGCAATCCAAGGGTCTGTAAAGCTCAAATCGAACAATAGCTCTCGGGTTCCCAGCTGAAATTCTCCCCCTAAGGTCTGATTATTACCCCCTAGATTTTGCTGTTGATAGCTTATGGTACCAAAAAAACCACTGGCAGAACTCAGACCTGCACCAGCCGCAATCGAGCCACTACTTTTCTCAATCACATCTACTACTATCACCACCTGGCGTGGGTCAGTACCGGGTTCAAAGGAAAACCGTACATCATCGAAAATCCCTAAACCAAAAACTCGCTGTAAGTCTCTTTGGGCTTTCTTCCGGTTAAATACAGTACCGGATTTTAACTCCACCTCCCGGGTAATAATAAAGGGGCGAGTATTACCTCCAACCGGTTCCTCCTGGTCAGTCATTGGTGGAATTGGGTTGCCATTTTCATCCACAATCGGGTTACCATCTTCATCGAGAAAACGCACCTTAACGGCTTCAATCACCCCTTCTGCCACGACCAAGGTGACTGTACCATCCGGTGAGACTTGCTCAGCATCAATGACTTGAGCTAGGTCATAACCTTCTTCCTTATACCAATCGTTTAATTGTTTGATTCCCTCTTGCAGGTCTCGCAGATTCAGGATTGAGCCATATTGCTCACCAAAGATTTCATTAATTTTTTCCTGGTTTACGATCCGTTGCCCTTCCCCTGGGGGTTCTGTTTTGACTGCCACCTGGCGCAGTACTGGGTTAGCTCTAACAATAAAGGTAATCCTAACTCCTAAGGGAGTATCTTCTGGCTGCACATCCACACTGGAAAAGAAGCCTGTGGCAAAGATAGCATTCACATCTTCCTGAAGCTGAGAGCGGGTGGTTGCTCGTCCTGGTCGGGTTTTAATCACCCGATAAATTTCGTCTTCCAGTTGGGCAGGTGCGCCAGTAATCAAGACTTCTGCTACCAGTACTCGTACCTCTGAGGAGTCAGAAGGAGGTTGAGTTGAGGGGGGTTCCAGTTGAGTGGGTTCCGGGAGTTGGGACAGTTGATCTATCCCATTCGGAGGTGTTAGTTGAGTAATCCCTTCGATGCTATCCGGTGATAAAGGAGGTTGAGTTGAGGGGGGCTCCAGTTGAGTGGGTTCCGGGAGTTGGGACGGTTGTTCTATACCATTCGGAGGTGTTAGTTGAGCAATCCCTTCGATGCTATCCGGTGATAGTTGGGGTGGCTTTGGGCTTTGGGAGGGTAACTCTGCTGGTGATGCATCTACCGGAACCACTAGTTGAGTAGGTACTGCCAACTGGGTTGCTGATGCATCTACCGGAACCACTAGTTGAGTAGGTAATGCCACCTGGGTTGCTGATGCATCTACCGGAACCACTAGTTGAGTAGGTACTGCCACCTGGGTTGCTGATGAATCGTTCACCGAGACAGTGGTAGGCACAGACTGCACAACACTTTTGGTCGGTACTGCCACCTGGTTCTCAGAAGAGTGAATCACCGAGGTAGTCGTTGGTTTTGCCTGCACAACAATTGTTTCAGGAACTGCTTGTAATGGTGTTTTTACGCCACTGGAATCCTGTTGGGGTGCATCCGGTAGGGACTGAACGGTTTCCCCACGGGTTGGTTTGGATAAACCAATACTGGCAGTAGCAGCGATCATTGCTGCTAACAAGGGAGATAAACGCATTGTGTTGTTTGTTTTTGACACTTCCACACACCATTCCTATTGGGTCATTGGTCATTGGTAAACTCTCAGTAAGAAGTTGATTACTGGTTGACTGAGGGCTAACAACTCCAGTGCCATAGGAGGAACTATTATATTAGTTATTAGTTTTCAGCCACAGTACCATGACTGAACACTTGACCTGAGCAAGCAATGCCCATGCCTGTTGTCTATTTTCGTTCCTCTGTGGTTATTTTTACCAATGTGCTGATTTTTTTTGGGTTACGGGTTAACGATGGCATCAATCCCGTCACTTGTTGTCACCCTGTGACGTCTAGTCAGAGGCTGATTAGAGTTTGCTCTCAAGAATTTTTTGTAGCACTTGCTGATAGGCTTGTTCTACATTGCCCAAGTCCTTGCGAAATCGGTCTTTGTCCATCACTCGACGCTCCGGATCAGTTTCGGCTTGGTTCCAAAGGCGGCAGGTATCAGGACTGATTTCATCGGCTAATAGTAGTTCTTCAGACGGGGTTAGACCAAACTCCAACTTGAAGTCTACTAGAGTAATGCCACACTGATAGAAGAAGTCAGTGATAATTTGGTTAATTCGCAACGCTTGCTCAATCAGTTGCTTCAACTGCTCAGGCGTTGCTAGTTCCAGCAGTAGTAAGCGATCGCGTGTTAACAAGGGATCTCCTAATTGGTCATTCTTCAAATAAAATTCCACTAGGGGCTTCGGGAGTACCTGACCCTCTAGTATTCCAGTTTGTTGACACAGACTACCAGCAGCAATGTTCCTGACTACCACCTCCAAGGGCAAAATTTTTACCTGTTTGACCAACATTTGGTTGGGAGTAGGACGGTCAATGAAGTGCGTAGCTATGCCATTCTCTTCTAGGACTTTGAACAAATGAGATGCGATCGCACAATTAATCTCACCCTTCCCAGAAATCTGACCTCGCTTTTGGGCATTAAAGGCAGTGGCATCATCTTTAAAGTAAGTCAGTAGAATCTCTGGGTCATCGGTAGTATATAAGATTTTCGCTTTACCTTCGTAGAGTTTTTGATCAGGGGACATAATCAGTAAGATGATTGTTCACTGTCAATATATTTACAGATATAGCAGTCCTAAATGATTCGTAAAATATAGTGGCCACGCTGCGCGAACGCCGAATCCCGCTTAACTCAAGCCCAGCAATGATTTCAGATTTTTCCTGTTTGACAACTGATTTAGGATTGCTATACATCTTCACAGATAGATTTAGCTAGATCCGCGATTCATAAGGGGCTGTTTACGCCAACTGCGGGCGCAGTTTATAAGCCCTGTCCCACACTCACCCGATCGGTAAAAGATGTGGGGCCTAATATCAAGTCTGGTTGAATACCCATAACTGACGGCGCCCGGGCGCGGGGAGGGTGGGGAGGGTGGGAAGTGTGGGGAGATGGGGAGATGGCCAGATGGGGGAGATTTTTATTAAGGGTAATTATCCTGACATGATATAAACGCGGATCTAGCTCAAGTTTGTCACCAAAGCCGAATATGCCCTGCTGTTTTCGGTAGTACAGGTAAAACCTGATGTATATTGCAACAATGACAATCACACCAAATCAGAAATTTGGCGGAGCGTGAGTTATCCTGTAATCAGTTAAGTTAAGGTTAGGTTAAGAACGTCTGGTGCAGGCAATAGCTATGGTAGATCCATCTGATTTTTTACACCCTCGCAGTCCCTATCACGGTCAGTTCAAGCCAGAAAACCTGGTTTTTAATGCTAATTTACAGGAATTTGCTCAAAGAGTCAGCTACATCTGTAATCTGGAAACGGCTGGTAAGCTGCCTCCACAAGAAGCTTACCAGCAGATTAAACAACTCTGGAAAGACTTGAAACAAAGCAAAAAGAGCCTGGGTATATGAAGTATGAAATACGTCATTCTTTACTTCGTGGTCATCGTGTAAACTCCATCCCAGGAATCATCAGGAGGATGATCACAATAGTTTTTAGCTCGGTTAATATGGGTCTTGACAGGCCGGTCATTTGGTTGTATGTCTAGTGCATCATAAAAATACTTGAGTGCCTGGTGAAAGTCTCGTTTGATGTAAGCATTACGCCCTGCTTGATACAAATCGAGGAACCGTTTTGTTTGATCGTTAAGGGATAGGTCGGTTTTGCCAATTAATTCATAAATCCTAACGGCTTGGTTTTTACCTTTGACCCGGATTTGATCTAACTCCCGCACCACAATGCGATCGCGGCACAAGTTATAGGTAGACTCACTCAAGATAATGTCGCAGCCATACTCTTTGGTAACGCTTTCGAGACGAGCACTTAGATTCACGCCATCTCCAATAACCGTATAGTCCATCCGTTTTTGGGAGCCGATATTGCCGGAAACCACTTCTCCAGAACTAATTCCCATCCCAATCCGGATTTCCGGTTGGTTGTTACCCCTGCGATTGGAATTAAATTTTGCTAAGCGTGAGCGCATATCTAGAGCTGATTTGACAGCCTTCCAAGCATGATTTGGCAGGGGTAAAGGTGCTCCAAACACCGCCATCAAGGCATCTCCAATAAACTTGTCCAAGGTGCCATCATGATTGAATACAGCCTCTACCATGGTTTCAAAATACTTGTTGAGCAACGATACCACCTCTGTTGCTCCGAGATGTTCTGTTAGGTTTGTGTAGCCCCGGATATCGGAAAATAGAATTGTTACTTCTTGCTTCTTGCCCTGCATTAAGGTATCTTCCCCTAGGGCTAAGACTTGATCAGCAACCCGTGGAGTCATGTAGCGATACATGGCTGTCTTCATACGCTTCTCACGAGTCATATCTTCTAAAACCACCAACCCACCCCGCACACTTCCCTCTGGGTTGAGCAAAGGATTGACGCTTAGGTTCAGACTGCGTTCAATTTCCTGAACTTGGTATTTTGACAAAAAATCAGTAACTGATGAAGATTCTGTCTGGGGTGTTTCATTCTGGGGTGTTTCATTCCAGGGTACATAAACATTTGGGTCATCCCACTTTGGCATTGCCAGGACCATGGATGGTAACCCTTGTGAATCCCCTTGAGGAGGTTTATAGATACCAATTTTGAGAGTTTGCTCTGGCATATAATGCCGAGTCCCCGTAGCCAAGCTATCTTGCCAACGCCACTGGAGATTTTCAATGGGCACTACATCCCAGATGTATCGACCAGTGAGCTTAGACTGCCAGAATTTCCAATCGGGACTGCCTTTTCTACGATTAGGACCACCTAAGAACTTAATCGCTGCATCATTGATCATCACAATTCGTCCCTGCATGTCAGTGGAAATCACTGCGTCGGTTAGACTTTGCAGAATATCTTGCTGATATTGCTTTTCAATCAGGACGCTTTCAAACAGCTGGGCATTTTCCAGAGCTATGCCTGCCTGAATATTAAACGCCCGCATAAACTCTTGATCAGAGCTGGTAAAGTAGCCTTGGTGTTTGTTGATTAACTGGGTCACACCGATTAATTTATTTTTGGAGTTAAAGACCGGCATACAAAGAATACTTTGGGTTCGATAACCGGTTTGTTTGTCAGTGCTCGGGTCAAAACGCTGGTCTTTATAGGCATCTGGAATATTGAGCGGCTCACCAGTAGATGCTACATAACCAGCAATACCTCGGTTAGCTGGTATTCGGATTTCTATGGTGTTTTGTCCATCAGCTGTAGCTACCTTACTCCAAAGTTCATTGCGATCTTGGCATAGCAAAAATAGGGTAGAGCGGTCCGCTTGCATGAGATCCCGAGCCTGCTCCATAACTAAACTTAGGGTTTGTTCGAGCTTCAGGCTCTTCCCCAGAGACTCAGTTGCCTTGAGCAGAGCAATCACTCCCCGTTGGTTGCGAGCGGCTCTTTGAAACGATTGGCAGGCTTCGAGGATGATGCCAAGGTGGTCAGCAAAGTCCCGAAATTGCTTTTCGTCGGTACTATCGAACGGCACACCGCCAGTTTTATTCAAAAAATTGATTACAGCAACCACCTGGTTATTGCTATTAAAAATTGGCATACACAGGAGGCTTTGGGTACGATAGCCAGGGATTTCGTCAAATTCTGGGTTAAATAGGGGATGATGGTAAGCAACTGACGTATTGAAAGACTTGCCAGTTGCGGCAACATGACCGACAACACCCTGATTGTGGGGAATGCGGCGTTCTATGGTTTTGTCCGTGTGGCGTTGGGGAATGTTTGCCCATAGTTGACCTGTGTCGGTGTCAACCATGAAAATAGTGGCTTGGTCTGCCTGTAGGACTTGGCCAACTTTTAGGGTTAAAGCCTCTATCACCTGCTCTAGCCGAGTTTCCAGAGCATCATTGTTGATCAGTGCGATCGCTCCTAGAAACTGTTGGAAATCAGCAGCAAAGAAATCTAACCAGCAGCTAAATTGAGGAATGGATAGCGTTTTGATGCGATCAATCAGATTGCTGGTTTGTGAGGGTTGAGTTAACTGAGCTAGTGTAGCAGTAACACTACTGGTGTTCGGTCTTGTCATACTTCGTCTGCTCCTGCCTTTGGAGGCGCGTGAGGGCAAGTCAACTGGGCAGATAAGAATTGCTGCGTTGATAAGTCTTCTATCGTCTTTGACTTCAAGAACATGAATTGACACCCTGGATATAAGTAGATCTGAGGATATCCCTATCCTGATTACAAGTTTGGCATATCTCTACAGTAAAAATTAGTACCCTAGGGGGTACTTCTTTAGAGTATAGATTTCCCTAAATCTGTTAAGGATTATACAATTACAATAGTTAAGTTTTCGATAAGATTTTGTAATAAAGTCAGTAAGCTCAACCTCATTACGCCCCCTGAGACCATGAAACCCTTCCTTGACATGCTCCCTATGACTAGGCATAAACCCTTGAATTAGGCAGGCTTAATTAAGCCTTAGGTGATTAAAACTTCACACCTAACACCTAAAACCGCTACTGGTGTCAGACCTGTGGGATGCTTACCTCAATGTCGGGAGGAGGTTAGTAAACAGCTAGAAAAAATGTTGCAGAGTCTACCAAAAACTCTTATTATTTGTTAGAATTAAATTAGGGTAACACCGACAGGGATTATTATGTAACTTAAATTAAAGCCGAAAACCAAGGGTTTAATAGTTGCGCTCTCTATCCCGGTGGAACCAACTTTTTTGACATTTTTATGGCGCTCGCGGGATATTCCGTCAGAGCGGATATACCCCCTGGATGTGAAAGCATCTTGCATTGGCGGGCCTTGGTCTATCTTGGTAGACTTTGGTAGCTAAAAAGTATCGGAAACCTAATTCAAGAAGTTGTCTCCTAGTGTAAGCCTTGGCAATTCCCGGTAATTTCCGGAATTGCCAGCTAGGATGCAGACTCAGGATTTACTTCCTACGTTGGTTTGGTCATGACACCCAGGGGTTAACTCCAGCTTCTGGCTCTGTCGCTAATCATTAAGATAAAGGCAAAATGTGTGGTTAGCAAAACACAAGCCATCCCAACATTGTCTAGGAACACATTACCGAATTGAGATGCATTAATCATGCAAAATTATGTTTTTATTATTGATACAAACGACAATTAAACCCTATTACACCAAAGAAAGCTCGTCGGTTGTTAGACAAAGGTAAAGCTGCGGTACGCACGGATGTATCCGTTCACGATCATATTGAAGACTGCGGTCGATAATCCAAGGGTCTCACCATGTCAAATCAAAATTGACCCTGGCAGCCAGACAACTGGATTTGCTTTAGTTCAAAACAACCAAGTCATTTGGGGAATGGAGTTAGAACACAGAGGAGGGTTGATCAAGAAAAAATTAGAGTCTAGAAAGGCGGTAAGACGTGGCCGACGTAATCGTCATACTCGTTACAGAAAACCTAGATTCCTTAACCGTAAACGTCCAGAGGGTTGGCTTTCCCCCAGTTTAGAGCACAGAGTTCTAACTATTGAAACCTGGGTTAAACGACTGATTAAGTTTTGCCCGGTTAGCGAGATTTGGGTCGAAAGAGTTAAGTTTGATACCCAAAAAATGCAGAATCCTGAAATTAGTGGTATTGAATACCAGCAAGGGGAACTAGCTGGCTACGAAGTAAGAGAGTATTTACTTGAAAAGTGGGGCAGAGAATGCGCCTATTGTGGCAAGCAAAATATCCCTTTACAGATTGAGCACATTCACCCAAAATCAAAAAGTGGGAGCGACCGAGTCAGCAATCTTTGTCTGGCTTGCGAGAAATGTAATCAACGGAAAGGGAACAGACCTATAGAGGAATTCCTCAAGAAGAAACCCAGTCTACTACAGAAAATAAAAAACAAGGCGCTTTCGCCATTAAGGGATGCTGCCGCAGTAAATATGACTCGGAACAAGGTAGTAAAGGTGCTCAAGAAAATTTTGCCTGTGGTCACTGGAACTGGTGCTATGACCAAGTACAACCGAACAAGATTGGGTTTATCTAAAAAGCACTGGGTTGATGCGGCCTGTGTCGGTAATATTGAAACTTTAGTGGTAAGAACCTCTCAACCACTGTTAGTTGTCTGCTTTGGACAAGGAGGAAGACAGAAAGCAGCACTTAACAAATACGGCTATCCAACTAGGCATAACCCATTGAAGCCGATTAAAGGTTGGGCTACTGGCGACATAGCCAAACACCAGAAAATAGGAATAGGCAAAGTAACTCCCAGAAGCAAAGGAAGTTTCGGATTTACTCCACTAGGAACAAAAGGCTACAAGAGTTGCAAGCCTCAAGACATATCAGTCATACACAGAAAGGATGGATATACTTACAGTTTTTGCTAGTATCTGCCGGGTTAACCCTCGGAATAATCGTCCTAGACATTCCTGATTGAACCTTGAATCACATATTGTGAGAATCCCCCGTTATCATCTCCGATTTAACGGGGGAGTATGTCAAGCAGCGGAAGACATGGATTCGGAAAACACGATTGCCTGGTAGTAACGTTGCAATTGACGTGTAGCAGCTGACCAACTCCAGCGTTCAGCTTCTGCTCTAGCATTGCGGCGCAGAGTTTCCCGTTCCTGCTGTTGTGCTAACAGACGCTGGGTTGCTGCGATCGCTCCTTGCTCATCTGCTGGATCGTATAAATACCCATTCATCCCATCCGTGACAATATCCGGAATCCCTCCAGAGTTAGCTGCTACCACCGGACAACCTGCTGCCATGGCTTCAAGTAAGACTAGTCCTAAGGTTTCTGTGCGAGAAGGAAAGATAAATGCATCAGCAGAGGCAAAGGCAGAACCGAGTGTTGTACCGGTAAGGTAACCCACGAAATGAGTCGGGGTTCCAGCAAAGTGTGCTTCTAGTTCCTTACGGTGGGGTCCATCTCCTACTAATGCTAGGCAAGCGTTGGGAATTGCTTCTAGCACTAACTTAATCCGCTCAATTTCTTTTTCAGCAGAAAGACGGCCTACATAAAGGAGTATGGGGCTGTCTGGATGTCCTTGGGAAAGATGCGATCGCATTTGGGATGAAGCTAACTCTGGTTGGAAAGTTTCCGTATCCACACCTCGCTGCCACAAGTCTACTCGTTCAACACCATGGTCTCTTAATTCCTGTACCATAGCATTAGAGGTACACAAATTCAGCTCAGCTTGATTGTGACTAACCTTAATTAACTCCCACATAACTCCTTCGAGCATACCCAATCCGTAGTGCTGGAGGTACTGAGGTAAATGGGTGTGGTAGGAGGCAACCAAGGGAATATTCATTACCTTGGAATAATACAGCCCTCCCAACCCTAATACTGCTGGGTTGACAACATGGATCAAATCTGGCTGAAACTTTTCTAATACCCCACCAATTGAGGGTCGTGGCAGGGCTAGCTTTAATTCGGGATACAGGGGTAGGGGAAAGCCAGAAACGCCGTAAATTTTGGCTCCTTTGTAGGCTTTTAGTCCCCCTTCTGGGCATATAACTAGCACTTGGTCACCGTTACGCTGCAAATGTTCCACCGTGTGGCGCAACCGGGTCACGATGCCATCAACTTTGGGTAGAAATGTTTCAGTGAAAAAAGCAATTCGCATAATTAGTGATTATTGATTAGTCATTAGTTATTATTTATTAGTCATTAGTTATTAGTAGTTTATAGTCCGTTGATCCAACTTGCTTGACCTTCTTGCGTGACCTTACTCGCTAAATGTATCAGGTTTGGGGGACTTGTTGAGCATTAATTAATTTATAGGTATTAGAACATTGGTGTTTAGGGATTCCACGAAGCCCTTGACTCTAAGCTGAACCGTTTAGCTCTAATCGCAGTTTGTATGGAACATTTTTTTACTTTGAACCCCCAAGGTAAGAGTCAAGTCTGTAGTTCAGTAAATTCTGGAGTTGGGATCAGCACTTCTGAAGCGAAGCTAGTCCTAGGTGAGAAGTGAAATGCTCCAGCAATCGAACCCCAAATTAGTTCATCGGTTTGGGGGTCACGTCCCCTGTCAAGACTAATCAATTTTTCTTCCATTACTTCAAAGCTGCTATCGAGATAGGTTTCTTTACTATTGCGCACTACCAAGCAAGCTTTACCTGGTTCTACTTCGGCTTTGAAGCTGTGACCAGTCCAGGTAACATTGAACGTGCAACCAGCAAGCTTCTCTAACTGTTGGGCACTCAGGGATTTTAGACGTTCTAAATCACGGGAAGCTCCGTATAATAGTTTTTCATCCTGAACCTTGTAATTTTCGATTTTGATTTGCCCGTCTAGCTCAACAATCTTTAGTACCCGCACTCGGTAGGGGGTGTTGAGCATATAGTCATAGGCTTGCTCAAGGAACAAGCTACATCCATCTAGCACTGACCAAGGTAGAGGACGCATGCAGACGCGGATGTGAGCATACAATGGTGGATTCTCAAACGCCTGCTCTTGGTTACTAAAATCAGCTGCCATCCAGCGGGCTAAAGTAGCGATATCCGTAGAATGAGTCATTACCAGAAGTGTTGAACTTAGAATAGCGGGAACTTCGGATGAAGTAGTGTTTGATGCAGTTGGTATCTTTACCGAAAAAAGCGGGTCATTAGCCCCGTCCTAGAACGACGGTCAACTTATGCTATCATAAGTTTATCGTTGTCAATCACGATAAACATGATCGTCTACGAGATGAAACTGCAAGGAACACAAGCCCAGTATAGGAGGCTAGATGAAGCCATCCGTACTGGTCGTTTTGTTCGTAACAGCATTATCAGAGCATGGATGGATGGTGATGTTAAAAACCGCAACGATGCCTATAGCTACTGTAAGGTGTTGTCGGACAATCCAGAATTCCCCTGGGTCAGTCGATTAAACTCAATGGCTCGACAGGCACACGCAGAAAGAGCTTGGGCATCAATTGAACGGTTCTATCGCAATTGCAGGCAGAAAGTTCCTGGGAAGAAAGGTTTTCCTCGGTTTAAAAAGTCCCAAATTCGAGCATCTGTTGAATACAAAACAACAGGGTGGAAACTTTCGGAAGATAGACGTTATTTAACATTTTCTAATAAGTTTCAAGCGGGTAAATTCAAACTCTGGGGGAGTCGTGACCTACATTTCTATCAACTCAAACAAATTAAACGAGTAAGAGTGATTAGAAGGCATGACGGATACTATGCCCAGTTTCTGATAGACCATACTAGAGAGGAGAATAAAGAACTCACAGGAAAGCAGACAGGACTAGATGTTGGACTTAACTTTTTCTACACTGATTGTTCTGGTGAACAGATAGATAACCCTGCGCAAAGCGCACGCTACGCGAACGGTTTTTGAGAAAAGATGAAGCCAAAATCAAGAAATTGCAACGTCGTTTATCAAGAACCCAAAAGGGAAGTCAAAACCGCAAAAAAGCCATAAATAGATTAGGTAGAGCCCATCTTAAGGTTTCACGCAGACGTAACGATTGGGTTTGTAAATTAGCTCAACACGTCATCCAGTCTAACGACTTGGTTGCCATTGAAAACCTACGGATTAAGAACTTGGTTAAGAACCACAAACTAGCCAAATCGATTAATGATGCAGCCTGGTACAAGTTTAGAGAATGGTTAGAGTATTTTGGGAGAGTTTATGGAGTGCCAGTGATTGCCGTTGATCCGGCATATACTTCTACCGATTGCTCAAATTGTGGTGAGAAAGTTGTCAAAACTCTCAGCACTCGAACTCATCGATGTCCCCATTGTTGCTATAGGGCAGATCGTGATAAAAACGCTGCAATAAATATTCTTAAATCTGCACTGAAACAGCTTTCAAATACCGTCGGGCAGACGGAAATCAACGCCTCTGGAGAGATTGATCTCTGCTTAAAAGGGGAAACTCAATTAAGTAAGTCAGCTCGTCGAAAGAGGAAGCCCAAACAGTGATGTTTGGAATCCCCGTGCTTTCATGCCGGGGAGGATGTCAAAATACATGGTCTTGATTCAGTCGCTTATGGTTTGGGTTCTGCATCAAGACCAATGGCTAAAACCTTTAGTTGACAAGCACCCATCATGACCCTGATCCAAAGTTCCCTATTCCGTATTTCCTGTGCCCAGCGCTATAGCTGATAGCTTACTGGCGAGAGCTTGGGAATACCTCTGGTTTTTTTGGGCGTAAGCATTCAGCCGTGAGCTTTTAGCTCACGCTACGCGAACAGCGGTCAGAGGCAAGAGGCATGCATGCTAAAGTTTACTACAAGAGGTTTTCAGCTTGTATCAATGTCCTAACTTTAATGCGTAGTGCTATAGCACCTCAAGTAGCGTGCGCATTAGCTGATAGCTGATAGCTGATAGCTGATAGCTGATAGCTTACCTTTGGGCTATGTCAAACCTTTAATCCTAAACAACAGAAACTGTGTCACCTGAGCCTCACTAAAATTGTTATCACTCACCAAAATTAAACTCTGAGTGCCATCACTCAAGCGCGGACCAAGGGTCATTCCCTCTAAATTATCTAAGTAAATCCCCAATTCACTCAAATCCAACAACAACTTTTTTTGCAGGGGCTTAATCTTGGAAATATTACCCTTGAGAGTAGAAATTTTGGTGGTATCGGTTGCTCCACCCATCACCACTTGATAAAGTTTGGCACTAAATCCAAAGAAACCATAGGTACGCTCCAAACTCAGAAAATGTCCTGCGGTATCCACTGCTAATAACTCAGTCAAACCGTGAGAAAGGGTGTTAGGGGGGTCTGGCTCGAGTAAGTAAAGATGTTCACTAACCAGCATTGGAGGAGTAACGTCTCCAATCAAATAGTGCAACCAACGAATTCCCGCTGCTTGTTCGGTATCTGCTTCTGGCTGGTCTTGGTGTAGGGAGTACTCACTGGCACTAAATAAGCGAAATGACTCTTGCCCACTTGCTGCAGCTAGGCTGATCGGTTCTAAGGTCAATGCCTCAAAGCCTAAGTTATCCTGGATACCATTACTGACTGTTTCTAGGTCAGTGTCATTCGGTAGATAACGCTGGGGAATTTTTAAATTTTGCAACTGTTGTCCTGTTGCTATATCAAACTGCCGAATGAATGGAGCAATGCCTTGATTAGTAGCCCCTTCACTAGAGATAAATACAGAATCTTTTCCAGACCAAGCAATCCCTTCTGGATCCAGGGTACCCCTTACAAAGGTTTCTCCATTTTTATCTTTAAGAAAAGTGACATCTTCCACTTCTACGTTTTCAATCCCTATGTTTCCTGTATCGGTGGGATTGAAAGTTAGTTTTAGGGTGTAGAATCGAGCTGGAGCTAATCGAGAACGATCATCAGAAACCGCTAAAAAGCGATCGCGTTCCCGATCATAGGTCAATCCTGACAACCCTCCCACTACTGTATTTTTGAACTCCGTTTGGGGCAGTTGATACTCCCCTAAGAAGTCCACGGAAAGGTTGAGGAAGGTGCGTTCTTCTGCTGTGATGGCTGGTAAAAAGCTACAGGTAGTGGTCAGGCTACCCAGGAATATTATTACCACAACCCATAGCATCGTTGATATTTTTTTAGGTTTTCTTAACATTAGGTCAGTCTACCAGTACCTTAACTTACTTGTATTATTACTTGGTTCGACCAGAAGTGTTGATGGTTATAAATTATGTCTAAAAAAAAGTACCAAGCTGTATGGTGCTATTTAAAAATTAAATTATGATCGCGTCATGTTTTTAAAACAGTTGACAAAACGAGTCTTGGATAGCTTAACATCTCTCCATAAAAATTACTACCCTGTCTCTTGATGCAGTCGATCAGGGTGCATCTCATATTTGTAAAAAACAAGGGAAGTGTGGGAAGTGTGGGAAGTGTGTAAACTGTGAAAAGTATGATAATTTTATGATAATTTTGCATAATTTCATGCATTGAGATGCACCCTTCTGCCTTCTGCCCTCTGCCTTCGATACACTTTTATTATGGGTATTTAACCGGACTTGATATAAAATCCTAATGACCGAACAATTGGCAAGAAGTTGACTAGTTTCCGAGATGTCTATTACAAACAGACAAAAACTAGTCATCAGATTGGAAGCAAATCCAAAACAAACCTTGGCAAAACATCCTCTCCTGATAATGTTTGTGGACTAGTTAAAATTTCCACATCTCGATCGGGACGATAAATTTATACTTGCTGCTGTTGGCGATTAATTAACCATCCCAGTCTTGCGCCATTATCCCTATATTCCCTCATTTTGGCCTGTGTCTTTTCCAGGGAATCACTGGGAGACATTAATTCAACCACAAAATCGGGGCACAAAGGAGCAAATCTTTCTTTTTCCGCTTGAGTCAAAGCATTCCACCGTTCAATTTTCACCCAAGACGCATCTGGAGAGCGCTCTGCACCCGAGGAAAGTTTGAAACCACCGGAAGAGTCAAAGGATTTTGCTAGCTGATTTTGGCGACTCCAAGCTCTTAACTGATACGTTAGATCAGCATTGCGTACGCTAGTTTTGCTACCCGTAGGTGGCATAATAATTAATTATCCTTTAGCTGTACGCTCGAATCTCAAGTCACGGTTAGTTTGACAAAGCTGAAAAAATTGCTCGTCAGTTAAGTCAATAATTAATTCGAGCCTAGCCGGTAAACTGACGGTATTAGGGTTCATCTTATCAGTTTAGATAGTAGCAATAGTTGTCTCAATTATAGTATAGCGCTTTTTAAGCTAGTAAGGTACATTTTTTTTGGTTTTAGGGAGCAGGGAGCTAAGGCTGTGGGCCACGCGGGCTTTGTCCGACGGACGCTGCGCGAACGCCAACGGAGCTTCGGAGCAGTAAAGTCAGAAGAGGGAAGAGTTAAAAAAATATGTGTACCTCATTAAACTCAAAAAAACTATATTTGATATCATGCATACAGACACGGTTTTAAAGGGATATTAGCTTAGTCCAATCATCGTGTAAAATCCCAAGGATAAGCATAAGACATTTGGGGGTTTAAATGCTCTGTTCAACTAAATTTTAATTATCTGTAACAGGGTAATAAAAATCAACCTTAAACGTTCAAAATACCAATTTTTTTTAGGCATTTTGAAGTTAAGCTGTTGCGCATTTAAATTGGATATTATTCAGTTAGCAAAAAACCGTAAAACCCTCTACCCTGCTCCCATTCCCCCCTTACTAAGGGCAGGGCTGTTTCATTCTTTGGGATAAATTGTCAGGTCAATAGGCGTGAAAGGGATGAAACCTTGAAGAGGGTAGCCTTATTACAAAAACTTAAACCTGTTGCCCATAACCTGCCGACCATAAAGGCTACCCTCAACTACTGTAACTTCAAGGGAAGTGGGGTGCTGGGGAGAGGGTATTTTTAAGGTTAAAAATACCTAAGGTGCGCTTTCCGCATCTAATTATTAAATTCGCCACGGGTCGCACTTTTTATTAATAAAAATTCCCGACGGTGCGCGTTCACGCTTAGCTTTGAAAAAGCGCGGGGTCGCACCGCTATCTCCCTATCTCCCTATCTCCCTATCTCCCCACCAATCACATTTTAGTCCGACAATGAAACAGCCCTGGCTTGCTAAGGGGGGTTAGGGGGGATTGATGCTCCCCTGCTGTCAGAACCATGGAATTTAAATGAAGACCAGGTTAAGGCTCTGGCTTGATATCTGGAAATCGTGACAAATCCTGAAAAAAAGGGTTATAATATCCCTGTGAAGACAAAACATTGATTAACCCTAACAGGTTGATTAACCTTGAGGAATTTACTTAGAATTGCAGAGGTGGTCTATTCTCTCTAAGTAGATTTACGGTTACGGCGGTCAACTCAGCAATTCTATAATCCCATCAGTTATTTAAGGGCAGTAAGGCAATGTATAAGAATTGCGTAATTGACATTAACTCCAAGTCTAATAAGGTTGATAGCGTTTGGCGTCTAGCCGAAACATTATCTGTAGAGGAAAAGGCTGAATTGATTGAGCGCTTGCTTGACCAAGAATCGGGGTTGATTGTGCTGTCAGCAACTACCCACTTAGGTGATTATATCCTGGCCCAGATGAGTCTTTTGTCATCAGAGGGCTTGCTGTACGTATTCAGGAAAGTTGCGGCTCAGCTGTCTAGCAAAGGGAATGGTTTGTAGATTGTTATCGTTAATCACCCAGAATGTCCAGTTTGTTCTTTTTTGTTGGTGGTTAGTAGGGGCGAACAGTTGTTTGCCCCTACAGTAGTTAGTAGAGATCAAGACACTCTGACTAACGACTAACCACTAACTTCTTTGAGTAAGTGACCAGCATTCAACCAGATTTGATGTAACCTCTACATAGACATACTCCAGCCGCACTGGCTGACGAGCAATGGAATCGAGGGGAATCCCATCAAAACAAGCAATAATATCCTTCAGGTCTAAAGACTCTGGTAGCCAAAAGGCTAAATCATTTCCATAGCGGCGATGAGTAAAGCCTAATTCTTGGGCACGAGCGATCGCTTGTTCTTCTTGAGGGGTATCTACTACCACAATTTCTTGAGCGGGAATCTTTTGCCGTAACTCAACCAAACTCCCCTCTGCCACAATCCGTCCCTGTTTAAGAATGCCAATTCTCTGGCAAAGACGTTCTGCTTCATCAAGGGAATGAGTGGTCAGCAAAATAGTAATTCCCTGGCGCTGAAGACGTCGAATCAAGTCCCAAATTTCATATCGGGCTTCAATATCTAAGCCTGTCGTAGGCTCATCTAAGATCAGTAATTTGGGCTGATGCACTAGAGCCACAGCAATATTCATCCGTCGCTGCATCCCACCACTGAGGGTTTCCACCGGACTTTTTGCCCGCTCTAATAAATTTACCGCAGCAAGGGCAGCATAAACTTGTTTAGAGCACTGCTGACCATCTAACCCATACAGACGAGCAAAGAAATACAAGTTTTCTTGACAACTAAGGGTTTGATACAGTAAATTCTCTTGGGGGGCAACCCCAATCAGCTTTTTCGTTGCCTCGGACACTGGTTGGTTATTGATTGCGATCGCACCACTATCCGCTCGTAGTAAGTTACAGATGATATTGATAGTAGTTGTCTTACCCGCACCATTGGGTCCGAGTAAACCATATATTTCTCCCGCTGGAATATTTAGGGTTAAATCCCG
The DNA here is from genome assembly GCF_010671925.1 of Moorena sp. SIOASIH. GTDB lineage: Bacteria > Cyanobacteriota > Cyanobacteriia > Cyanobacteriales > Coleofasciculaceae > Moorena. Next base: position 76,944 of record NZ_JAAHIH010000009.1, read on the forward strand.
CAGAACGTTTCGATTACCGTAAGACTTACTTAATTTATGGATATTTAGCACTAGTTAAACCTTGAGCAATACTAAGGCAATTTAATCAGACTTTTTTTACGATAATCGGATGATTTTATAGAAGTACTAGGTAACAAGTAACTGACCCGACTATACTTGAGTTTATTTTTTTTGTGCAAACCTCCTCATTCTTCAATGGTTTAAACTAGGTTACCCTGCACAAAACTCCCGTGGATAATCACAATCTTCTCTCTACCCGAACCATCCCCTGGTATGACAACCATCCGACTATCACCATCACTGAGGCAAAGCCAAACAAAAACCAGAAATGAGACTCGATTTCCACCAAACCCTTCCCATCAGCCCATACTCCCAACAAGGCTTCGTTCATATGATAAATTGGGTTAAACTTAGCGATTTCCAGTAACTGTTCCGGAAACAAAGCAGTGGGTAAAAACGCACCCCCCAAAATTAATAGAGGTACACCGACAGTTCCCACTAAGGCATTAACGTCCTCAGTCCGCCGCCCTAATTGAGTTCCCAGAAAAAATCCCACTCCCACATAAGCAATAATACTCAGGAAAATAATCAATACCCCTAGCAACACGGAACCTTGAAACCTTGCCCCCAAAAATGCTGCTATGGTATAAACCACTAAGGATTGACCTATACCAATGCAGCTGTGAGCCAAAAAAATTCCTAAGAAATAGGATATGCCCCCTAATGGAGAGATAAATAAACGCTTGAGCATGTGCTGCTCTCGTTCTGAGACTACCGTGGCGACGCTACCCCCCAAGCAGCTAAAAAACAAAGCAGCACCCACAAGAGTAGTTGGGGCAGCACGTTCAAATGCTTCAGCGGTTGATAGCTGAGCCTGTTCTGCCATAATCAAACCGTTGAGAAATAGCACAGTAATTGGAAAAATACTCCAAAATAATAGGCTACGCTGCCTTCGCCATAGTTCAATCAAGATTCGCTGTGCTACAGCACAGGTTTCCCGCCAATATTTCATAATTACAGCAGTTTTCAATTGGGTGAGGTACAGATTCCTGGGTTTTAGGGAACAGGGAACAGGGAACAGGGAACAGGCAATAGGCAATAGGCAATAGGCAATAGGCAATAGGCAATAGGCAATAGGTAAGATGGAAAAAATCTTGTGTACCTCATTAGGTTAGTTTTTTTTTACTTTCAACTTTCAACTTTCAACTTTCAACTTTCAACTTGAACGCCAGATTTTTGTGTTTATATTACCTATCGTCTATTGATAACAAACAAGGTATCCAGGTCTCTAAGATAATAAAGGGCAAAGCAAGCTGCTAACATTGGCCAGGCGGCAAAAAATAGCAAATTAGGATCAGAAAATGGGCTTAGATATTGCTGATAGGATGAGATAGTTGATATCCCATGAAATACTAATACGCTACCATAAGTCCATCGTTTTTTCCACCCTAGTAAAAATCCTAGGATGATTACTAGCTGGATAGCGCCAATAATAATAAAAATGCTGTTACCGAGTCCACTAATAAAGTAAAAGTTTTCATAGACCGCAGCTGCATGTTCAGGACGCACGAATTTATCGATTGTCCACATCAGCATTACTATAAAAACACTGAGGCGCAGTAGAAACAAAACTAGGGGAATTCGATTAGACGCTCTCATGGTAGTTAAGAAGTAATAGATCGGATAACAGAATGATAGATCAGATTATATCTGGTAGCGTCGTTATTTTATACCTAGGCATAATGAACCACCATGGTAAGCATTTAGGTATCAGCCGTTAGCTGTACCCACCATGAATCCATGACTTCCGTGAGAAAGTATAGTTCCTAGTTGTTTTTGAAAAATTACTGTTGACTGGGATTAAACAGTATCAGCTAGTAGCAGGGAAACTGCCACCGATGAAGTGGACATCACTAAAGGTTTCGATCCACAAACGAGCTCCACAATCGAGTGGATTATCTGGCTGATAGACAATCCGACACGGACCAATGATTTCGATCTGATTGCCGTATAGATTGTTGCCGCTTCGTTTTACTGAAATCACTGGCAGCCGGTCTTCAGGGCTTTTGTGGTTATTGGAGCCAATGCGATTGCGGTTGACATTAATCTTAGCCAAAGCAGGAGGACGAGTAGTACGCCATTTGCCTTTTGGTCCACGGGTACCTTTGGTGATTTGTGGCAAATCGTTGAACAGAGGAATAATCCAGAATTTCCCACTTTTATAGGCACCCCGAACCCGACCCTTCTCTAGGAGTTGGCGCAATCGCCGAGAAGAAATACCTAATAAAGATGCTGCTTCAGTAGTACCAACGTGCTTACTCATTGAGGGGACTTGAACTAACTATTCCGATAATAGTATATAATAAAAATGACCAAATAACAACTTCCCTTAAAGAAGTGATATCGTGTCCAGTTGTTTAAATAGTGTTGAAGGTTGAAGGTTGTTCGCGTAGCGTGGCCGAAAGGCCAAGGTTGAAGGTTGAAGGTTTAATAACCGGGTCACCTGTAACCTAAAAATAGGTTGAAAGTTGAAGGTTGTTCGCGTAGCGTGGCCGAAAGGCCAAGGTTGAAGGTTTAATAACCGCCTAACCTGTAACCTGTAACCTGTAACCTGTAACCTGTAACCTGTAACCGATAACCGATAACCGATAACCTGTAACCTGTAACCTGTAACCAATAACCTGTAACCTGTAACCAATAACCTGTAACGGGTTAACCAGATTGCGATCGCGTTTGCTAAAATTCTGCTAAAATCATTTATGGAAAGTAAATTAACCAGCACCCTTAATCATAAGGATTGCTAAACAGCTCAAATCCTTAATTCCATCACTTAATCCCATTAGCCAAATCTGACCGGAAAGCGAGAAGGGCTGACCGCTACTGTAGCCGATTAGCCAACAGCTATGGCTAGCATCTAGAGCTAGCATCTATGGCTAGTATCTACCGAAACCATCCTGATACCAGGGAATTTCTACCGTAATTACTACCGTATGTCATTTAACTGTGACATGCTCCCTCTTAAGAGGAAAATCAACAGAAAAAAACTACCCTCTTAATGGCCTAGTCATACCCAAATTCCCTGATGACCTGCCAGTATGATCTGCTGTCTTAATCCCGATTGCCAGAATCCCATTAATCCGGATGATAACCAGTTTTGCCAAAGCTGTGGTAACAAACTAGTACTCCTAAAAAACCGCTATCGTCCGATTCGACCCATCGGAGATGGGGGATTTTCCAAAACCTATCTGGCAGAAGATAGGGACAAATTGGATGAATACTGTGTGATTAAGCAGCTAGCCCCCCAACTTGAGGGAACGAAGGCACTCAAAAAGGCACGAGAATTATTTGAGCAAGAGGCAAAACAATTGCAAAGGCTGGGACAACATCCCCAAATCCCTACCTTGCTAGCTTACTTTGAGGAAGATCAGCGCTTATATTTGCTCCAAGAGTATATCGAGGGGAAAACCTTAGAGCAAGAGTTGGCAGAAGCAGGACCGTTCAGTGAAGACAAGATTAGGGATCTTTTATTTGAACTGCTAACTATTCTCAAGTTTGTCCATCAACAGAAGGTGATTCACCGAGATATTAAACCAGGTAATATCATTCGCCGTCCTGCTTCGGCTCAAGGATCTGAAAAAAAGAATCAGCTAGTACTAATCGATTTTGGGATAGCCAAGCAATTGAAGGCTACGGTCATGGCTAATATCACTGGCACCACTATCGGTTCCTTTGGCTATGTGCCTATGGAACAAATGGAGGGAGGTAAAGCCTATGCTGCTAGTGATTTATACAGTTTGGGCACGACCTGCTTTCATTTGCTGACCAATGTTCATCCTTGGGATTTGTGGAAGAAACAAGGCTATCGCTGGGTAAATAGTTGGCGAAAGCATTTAAAGCAACCGGTGAGTGAGCAATTGTGGTGGATAATGGATCGACTGCTCCCAGAAAGCTATCAGCACCGTTATCAGTCTGTAGACCAAGTCTTGGAGGTGTTGGAGCTTCAGTCTGCGCCCTCTGCTAATCCCTCTCAATCAACCTCTAAGTATCACGAGTCTTTTCTGAACTTTTTAACGTCATTAAGACAAAATGAGCAGTTAAAAAAACAAGTGATGATGGGAGGAGTTTATTTATTATCTCTAGGATTAATTACTCAAGGATATGGATATTTTCGCTATCACACCTTTCCGTCTAATCTAAGTTTTTTGATTGCTGGTTTACCCAGCAGTACCTACCTCAAAACTACTCTCAATGGACACTCTAACTCAGTGCGTTCTATTGCGGTTAGTCCTGATAGTAACTATTTGGTAAGTGGTAGTAATGATCATACTGTAAAAATTTGGAATTTGCCGAAAGGTGAGTTAGTTAGAACTCTTAATGGCCATGATGGTAATGTTTATTCTGTCGCTATTACTCCTGATGGAGAAAATATTGCTAGTGGTGGTGATGACAACACTATCAAGATTTGGAATTTGAAAAGGGGTCAGCTGAAAAAGAATCTTACTGGTCATCAGGGTTTTATTAGTTCTGTTGCGATTAGTTCCGATGGAAAAACGTTAGTAAGTGGCAGTTATGACCAAACTATCAAAGTTTGGAATTTACATACTGGTAAGCTGAAACAAACCTTAACGGGGGAAACGAATTGGGTTAGTTCGGTGGTGATTAGCCCTGATGGCAAAACATTAGTTAGTGGGAATGGGGGCAATACGATCAGAATTTGGGATTTGGATACAGGTAATATAAAAAAGACCCTCACCGGTCATAAAGATTCCGTTGTTTCTCTAATCATTAGCCCTGATGGGAAAACGTTGTTTAGTAGTAGTCTAGACCGTAATATTAAGATTTGGGATTTGACAATTGGTGAATTAAAAAATACCTTGACTGGACATATATACTATGTTCATTCTCTGGCGATTAGCCCCGATGGTAAGACCTTGGTTAGTGGGAGTGCAAATAATACCATTAAGGTTTGGGATTTAGAAACATGGGAGTTAAAAACTACCCTCACTGGTCATACAAACTGGGTGAGTTCTCTGGCGATTAGTCCCGATGGAAAAACCTTAATAAGTGGCAGTAGAGATGATAGTCTTAAAGTTTGGAAGTTGCCTTAATTTATGACAGTAAGCTGGTCTTAATTTAAATTGAATAGTTCAGCAGCTCAAGGGAGCAGGGAGCAGGGAGCAGGGAGCAGGGAGCAGGGAGCAGGGGTAAAGGGTTTGTTTTTTTTGATAACTAAATAATATCTAATTGAAATGCACAATAGTTTAAAGTCACAACAGTAGAAACTGTAAGCTGTAAACTGTAAAGTGTAAACCGTAAACAAAATTTAAATGCATACCTGGCACTGGCACACTTGGAACAATTTGCCCTATTTAACGAGTAGCCTATTGAAGCAATGGAATCACGGCTTCTTTTCCTCAGCATTTTCTCCCCGTTCTCCTGAAGAAATGGTCGATGTACTCCAGCCTGATGCCCAGGTGTATCGAGTTAAACAGGTCCACGGCAATACAGTACTGACTCCTGGGGAAATTGAAAGTACCCAAAACGGTGAGCCAGACTCCAATAAACCACCGGCTGATGGTATTATAAGTGAGGAAGCTAAGCAAGCTGTGTGGGTTTGTACGGCAGATTGTACGCCCTTACTGATTGGGGATATCGAAACCGGACAGGTAGCAGCAGTTCATGCGGGTTGGCGGGGTACTGCTCAACGGATTGTTCCTAATGCGATCGCACGATTGCTAAACAATGGTAGCTGTAAAGAAAATCTACGCATTGCTCTCGGTCCAGCAATTACAGGGGAATGCTATCAGGTATCAGAAACCGTGGCGGCTGAAGTGGGAGCTAGTATTGTATCTACTGATCAAGGGGATAGCACTGAATCAATTCTGGGGGTGTTGCAGGAGCTAGCAGACTCCCCAATATTAGAGGACCCGAAACCCGGACGAGTACGCTTGGATGTGCGGCGAGTGAATGTCTTACAGTTGGAACAATTGGGCATTGATTCAGAACAAATTGCGATCGCACCCCACTGCACTTACTCTGAACCAGAGCGTTTCTTTTCCTATCGCCGTAATCAACTTAAGAAAGTTCAGTGGTCTGGTATTATTAGCTATTGAAGCGTAAGCTATCAGCTATCAGCGTGTCGCGTATCAGCTATCAGCTAATGCGCTACAGATTGTGCTACTTGATGTGCTTATGGGCTATGAGGAAGCTACACCGAACAGCTTTTGAATAAGCGATGCAGCGCCGACCTGCGGGGGTTTCCCCCACTCGCGCAATAATCAAGAAAACAAGTAAGCATTCGAATAATGCTGAGTTATGGAAAGCACCTCAAGCAGCGTGAGCCAAAGGCTGACGGCTGTTCGCGTAGCGTGAGCTTTTAGCTCACGGCTGACGGCTGAATGCAACGGAACCGGTACGACAATAGCAAAGAAACCTCCTTCAATAGACCTCTTGCAAAAATAAATATGAAATCAAAATCTATCCCTTTTGCCTTTTGCCTTTTGCCTTTTGCCTTGTCTTCACCAAGGTTGATGAGACTTATGCAAGAGGCCTAATTCATGCCACGCACCCCTAGATTAACCTTTGACCGGGGAACTCTGATTTTGCATCCACCACCGAGGGGCAAAGCTTGGGTGGAGTATGCCACTTGGGATGATCGGGTAGAGAAGTTTCGGATTAGAGGAATTCACTATCGTCCTCTGGTAGAAAGCTTACTCAGAGAAAAGGTTGATTTTATCGATGATGCTAGGGAATTTGTGCCTCTGCCACTAGTATCTAGTTTTGAGATGGAACCTTATCCCCATCAACGGGAAGCTCTGTTGGCATGGAAGCAAGCCGGTCGTAAAGGGGTAGTGGTGCTACCAACGGGAGCAGGTAAGACTTATCTGGCCCAGTTGGCAATGCAAGACACTCCTCGTAGTACCATAGTTGTGGTACCAACCCTAGATTTAATGCACCAGTGGTATGCTCAACTCGAAGCAGCCTTTCCAGATGTGGAGGTGGGAGTGTTGGGGGGTGGTTCTCGCGATCGCACGCCTATCCTGATCGCCACCTATGATAGTGCCACTATTCATGCCGAAACCTTAGGGAATCGGTACGCTTTGGTGATTTTTGATGAGTGTCATCACTTACCTACGGATTTTTATAAGGTGATTGCGGAATATGCGATCGCACCCTATCGGTTAGGACTGACAGCAACCCCAGACCGCTCCGATGGCCGTCATTGGGACCTTAATGGTTTGATAGGACCAGAGGTTTATCGGAAAAGCCCTGATCAATTGGCGGGTTTGGCCCTAGCTGACCATAAGGTAATTCAGATTAAGGTCAAGCTGTCCCAAAAAGAACGCGATCGCTATAATTCTTGCATGACGTTGCGCAATGATTTTTTGAGAGCCTCTAACATTCATCTCGGGAGTATTAAAGGTTGGCAGCAGTTTGTGATAGCAAGTGCGCGATCGCAAAGCGGACGCCGTGCCATGTTAGCTCACCGGGAGGCTAAGGAAATTGCCTTAGGTACCGATGGAAAATTAAGGATTTTGCTAGATTTACTGGCTCAGCATTACCCAGAGAAGATGTTAATTTTTACTAATGGTAATGCTACACTTTATCGGATTTCTCAAGAGTTATTGATTCCTGCGATTACTCATCAAACCCCAGTCAAAGAGCGTCATGATATTTTGAAGCGATTTCGGGAGGGAGAGTATCGGTGTTTAGCGGCATCCCATGTGTTGAATGAGGGAGTCGATGTACCCGATGCGCGAGTAGCGATTATCTTATCAGGGACCGGTTCATCTCGGGAGTATATCCAGCGCTTGGGTCGGGTATTGCGTAAAGGAAAAGATGGGGAGAAGGTGGCGTTATTGTATGAAGTAGTAGCCGAGGATACTTCTGAAGAACGAACCTCTTGGCGTCGCCATGGTGGTGGTAGCAAGAATGAACCGCGAAGGCGCAAACAGCCGGAAGGAGCCCAGACGGGTAAGCAGTTGGAGTTATTGCCAGAGCAGGGTTATCAGGTGAAGCATAGAAGTAGCCCTAGGGCGGCTGAGTCTAAGGGCAAGTGGTCAGAAGAGGATGATGAGTTTTAAGTTAGATGATCAGGTGATCATAGAGTATTGTCAGGATGGGTAGTTATTCCTGTGTAAAAATAATACTTGAACAATATTCCTTGAAATTGGTATAACCTGTATAATTCATCTTAGGACTTACTAAGCCGACTAAACCTTGTAAGTCCTAAAATACTATCTTCCTCAAAAGGTGATAGTGTGATATGGTGATGGGGTGCTAGGTATTAATGCAACTTGGTATCAACACCCCTCTCACCAGGTATCCTATCAGCAGCTTTCCCCTAAACTCTACAGAGCGAGTAAAGCAAACAATCTTACTTATCACCCGGTTAGATAAAGTGCCTTGGCGACTAGACTGAGATAAAGTCATTAGCGGTCAGTAAACCACTAGAATCGACAAAAGCAATGTCTTCTGTACCTAAGCTAATGCGAGTACCGTTGGTAATAGAAACACCAGCTCTTGTACCTGTGAATGAGCTTAACCTGTAATTGGACAATGACCCGGAAATCTGGATCTTGTCAGAGTCAGTTTCGCCGAAGGAACTAAATCTGTCGAAATTGTCAATGACAGCGTAATCTACACCAGCACCGTTGTAATAGATCGAGCCACCGGTGCCCAGGATAATCAGATCCCTGGCAAAGAAATCACCAGGATCAAGGATATCAATTTCACCAACACCGTCTAGAATACTGTTAGTACCGTTAAGGGTATCTGAGCCCAAACCTCCAACTAGGCTATCGTTACCACCTGCGCCAACGAGGTTATCATTGTTAGAACCACCGATGAGGCTATCATTCCCGCGACCTCCATTCAGAATATCGCTTCCGGAATTACCGTTGAGTCTGTCATTCCCAAAACTACCGGTGAGTATGTCATTCCCGCGACCTCCATTCAGAGTATCGTTCCCAAAACTACCGTTGAGTATGTCATTCCCAAGACTACCGTTGAGTATGTCATTCCCGCGATCTCCATTCAGAGTATCGTTTCCGAAACCACCGTTGAGTAAGTCATTGCCAGAACCACCGTTGAGTAAGTCATTCTCGCGACCTCCATTCATAATATCGTTTCCAAAACCACCATTGAGTGTGTCATTCCCGGCACCTCCATTCAGAGTATCGTTTCCACCTCCACCATTGATGATGTCATTGCCACCATTACTGTTGAGCCGGTTTGCGCCGGTGGTACCGATGATTGTCTCACCCCTCTGAGAGCCCTCGACGTTCTCAAAATTGCGAATCGTTTCGGTATTACCTCGAAAAACCGAGGTGGTCTCAGTTGCCAGGTTGATGGTGACCCGACGGGAGCCAAATGTGACATTGGAATAATCAATAGTGTCGATTCCTGAACCGCCATTGTGGATGTCGAAATTAACATCATCGTCGTCAATTATGGTATCATTACCAAAACTACCATTAGTGGTGTCGGTTCCAGCTCCACCATTAAGTATGTCGTTGCCAAAACCACCATTGAGTGTGTCGTTGCCGCCAAGTCCATTCAGAATGTCGTTGCCGCCAAGTCCATTCAGAATGTCGTTTCCACCTCCACCATTGAGTGTATCGTTGCCAGGACCGCCGAATCTCACTACCATTGTTTTCTCCTTAGAGTCAAATTTTTCATTTAGCTAGAAGTAGTTCTGCTTTATGAGTTACAGAACCCTATAATCAGTTTGGCCATCAAGAGCATCAAGGCTTTTTGACTGCCCTCACAAAAGTAATCACTCCGAAAATCCAATTTTTATACAGCCGAAGATAAAGTTTTGTAACTATTTGTAAATATGAAGTTTTGTAACGAATTCCAGAAAACTTGGAAACTACCCTGATGTCAAATTAAGTAGGTGGGCTTAACTATCCGTAAAATAGCGATTGAGATTAAAAATGCTGAAAACCTCTTTAATAAAGGCTTTCAGCTTCATTTTACTATTTTGAGTTTTAAGCACCTACACAGAATTAATTGCCTACTCCAAATCTCTGTAACCCTTACCATACAAGGATTTGAGTTTTTTTTATGTGCAATTAATTTTGTGTACCTGCTTAACGTTGATTTATGCCCACCTACTTAGACAAGCATTCTTGATCAATGGTCATGAACAAGCAAATTCAACATCTGGTGCTTAAACTACAACACTATTCTCGGGAAAATCAACAGCGGGAGCAGACTTTGGCAGAACTGGTTGAGCAAATTTTGCGTACCCGTAAAGTGTGTCGCCCACGACCAGGTCACCCTCTATCTGGCATCTATCTAGAGATCTATCAGACCGTAAAGCAGCAGCTCAACCATCAACTCAACGATGATATTGACAGTCGATATCTACAAATGACTTCTGATCAGGAGTGGGCCTCTTGGCGAGATAGTGTCTTTAAAAAGGTACTCGACGAGGGTCGCTTTCAGCAGCTAGCCCTAGAAGCACAACGACACCCACCTCATACCCCAGAGGGATTTTATGCCTTAACGGAATTGCTCAATGCCCTTAAGCTTTCCGGTAAGCTTTACCATCGAGGCCCATTTTCCCCGTCAGTCTATGATGATGCTGTGAATCGGACATTGTATTATGTCTATGAAAACCTCAATCACTACAATCGAGCCAAAGGAAAATTTCTAACCTGGGTCAATTATCGCTTCGATAAGATGTTACAAAAGGCTCAACAAGACCTCACTGACCCATTTATCCAAGCTCAAGCTGGCAAAATTGTCAGAATCAAATATCAGTTGAGCGCTCTGATTAAAGGTACCAAACTAGAGCATGTAATTATTTGGATCACACTCAGCATCAAAGGCTTAATTACAGACAAGACCCAGGTCAGTAACGTTACTAAAATTCTGATAGTATTATTTCTGTTGTGCCAGTTAATCGCAAAAGACCGGACAAAGGGGAATTCCTTAGTGTTTGAGATGGCTAAAGCCACTCTGCCTCTCTCCTCACACTTGTCTGAGAACACTGGGGAATCGATACTCCTAGAGACTGTGGCACAACCAGAAACAGAACTGACGTTGTCTGATCAGATCAGACAGTATTTTAAAGAAGACCCGGAAAACCTCTTGCAGAAACATATTAAAAACCATCCTTCAGCTACCTTGCAAGTGATAGGGTTAGCCTACCTCGACGGAAAAAAATGGCAAGAGATATCGGATTGTTTAGGAATTAAACTTTCATCCTTGAATAACTTTTTTAAACGTAATCTTAGGAAATTAGCCCCGGAAATCAAGAGATATATAGAAGAAGAAATGGGCTGAAAGTTCTATCAACAAATACCTGCTTATCCAAATCGGTGCTTAATCTGCTCAATACATAAACCTAAATCAACACGCAAAAGGCATGCATGCCAGAAGTGTTGAACAGGGAACAGGTATGATATCACATTACAAGTCTGTGACTAGCCTTGCCTTCCTGAGCAGGAGTCTTAGCACAGTCTCTTCTCTAGAAATAATATCGGCTCTGCCCTCCATTCCCAATTGAAGGGAACACTGGTTTTTGCCTTTACCGAGCACATGGCTTTCTGGCGAGATCGTCACCTCGTAGAAAGCAGTAGCGGCACGCCCCTTCTGGCTTAAAGCACTAGAAACCATTGCTCTAGCACCATTACTTTGGGGTTTAATAGTATCTTCGGAAATTTGGCTGACTACACCCTTGAGGGTACCATAATCTGGATAAGGACAGGCAGATACGCCCATGTGAACCTTTTGACCTTCTGCCAACTTGCCAATATCGCTTGGTGACACCACTGCCTTTACCTTCAAGGGTGCATCACCGGGAAGAATTTGGGCAATTTCCTCTCCAGAGCGCACAGTTTGACCAGGGTTCCGCAAATTTAGCATCGAACCTGTAAAGTGGCACCTCCTTCTACCACAGCCCCTTGTTTGGGAGTTAATTCAGTAAAAAGTTCTTCATTGGCAGTGATTTTGTCGATAGTTGACATGGTTTTTCTCCTGGATTTAACTTGACTTAAGTTGACTGAAATTACATCTTTTTTCCAGTCATGATGGTAAGCAAATCAGCAGTAATTCAACCCTATTAAACAGCACATTATGATCGGTTTTGCCATCAAAAGCATCACGCCTTTTTGACTGCCCTCACTCTGTTAATCACTCCAAAAATCCAATTTTTCTACAGTTTTATATAAAGTTTTGTAAATTTTATTATAAAGTTTTGTAACAAATGCCATAAAACTTGGAAATTACCCTGATAACTAATTGCACAAGGATTCCTGATCAATGGTCATGAACAAGCAAATTCAACAGCTGGTGCTTAAACTACAACACTATCCTCGGGAAAATCAACAGCGGGACCAGGCTTTGGCAGAACTGGTTGAGCAAATTTTGCGTACCCGTAAAGTTTGTCGCCCACGGCCAGGTCACCCTCTATCTGGCATCTATCTAGAGATTTATCAGACCGTACAGCAGCAGCTCAACCATCAAATCGACGATGATATTGACAGTCGATATCTACAAATGACTTCTGATCAGGAGTGGGGGTCTTGGCGGGATAGTGTTTTTAAGAAGGTACTCGACGAGAGTCGTCTTCAGCAGCTAGCCCTAGAAGCACAACGGCACCAACCCCATACCCCAGAGCGATTTTATGCCTTAACGGAATTGCTCAATGCCATTAAGCTTTCCGGTAAGCTTTGCCATCGAGGCCAATTTTCTCCTGAGGTCTATGATGATGCTGTGAATCGGACATTGTATTATGTCTATCAAAACCTCAATCACTACAATCGAGCAAAAGGAAAGTTTCTAGCCTGGGTCAATTATCGCCTCGATAAGATGTTACAAAAAGCTCAACAAGACCTCACTGACCCATTTATCCAAGCTCAATCTGGCAAAATTGTCAGAATCAAATATCAGTTGAGCGCTCTGATTAAAAACACCAAACTAGATCATGTGATTGTTTGGATAACACTGACCATCAAAGGCTTAATTACAAACAAGACCGATGCCGGTAAAGTTACTAAAATTATGATGGTCTTATTTTTGTTGTGCCAGTTAATCGCAAAAGACCGAACCACAGGAGATTCATTAGTGTTTGAGATGGCTAAAGCCTCTCTGCCTTTATCCGCCAACTTGTCTGAGCTGACTGGGGAATCGCTCACCATAGAGACTGTGGCACAACCGGAAACAGAACTGACCTTGTATGACCAGGTCAGACACTATTTTAAAGAAGACCCCGAAAACCTCTTACAGAAACATATTAAAAACCATCCTTCCGCCACCTTGCAAGTCATAGGCTTAGCGTACCTCGACGGAAAAAAATGGCAAGAGATATCGGACTATTTAGGAATTAAAATTTCATCCCTGAATAACTTCTTTCAACGTAATATCAGGAAATTAGCCCCTGAAATCAAGAGATATATAGAGGAAGAGATGGGCTGAAAATGGTATAAACAAATACCTGCTTATAAAAATCGGTGCTTAATCTGCTCAATACATAAACCTACATCAACTTTAGGAGTTAAAGGGAATTATTAATATCTATATTATACTACCGATAGAGTTGATAATTTATTGGTAAGGCTAAAATGGAGGGATTGCTCAGCCATACCAGCCTGTCAACTTATGGTCACACTACTTATGGTCACACTACCAGAAGCAGCCCATCAGCTAGCAGAACAGCGTTGCCAACAGCAATCTAATCTGGAAAAAGCCGAACAGGTTTATCTCAATACCTTGGCGGTGTATGCAGTGAATCAGTACTTACAGGGTCTAGGATTTGAAACTGATTTAGACTCTAGTGATAGCCAGAATTCCATCATGCAGACATTCCTAGATGTGGCTGATTTAGTGGTTAAAAATTATGGCAAGCTCGAATGTAAACCAGTCTCACCAGATGCCGAGTTTGTTTACATCCCAGAAGAGGTTTGGCAAGACAGAATTGGTTATATAGCGGTGCAACTGAATGACTCCTTGACAGAAGCTAAACTGCTGGGATTTGTCGAAAATGTGGCAACTAATGAGTTACCGTTAAGTCAGTTGCAGCCGATGGCAGATTTTCCAGGATACCTTCAGAATTTACCCAGAAAATCAACCGATAGTCGAGAGGTTGCATGTTGAAGGTTGTCTGTCAGAATGCAGAATGGAGAATGGAGAATGGAGAATGGAGAATGGAGAATGGAGAATGGAGAATGGAGAATGGAGAATGGAGAATGGAGAATGGAGAATGGAGAATGGAGAATGGAGAATGGAGAATGGAGAATGGAGAATGGAGAATGGAGAATGGAGAATGGAGAATGGAGAATGGAGAATGGAGAATGGAGAATGGAGAATGGAGAATTTAGAATGGAGAATGGAGAATTCTAAATTCTAAATTCCAAATTCCAAATTCTAAATTCCAAATTCTAAATTCTAAATTCCAAATTCTAAATTCTAAATTCTAAATTCTAAATTCTAAATTCTACATTCTACATTCTTAATTCAAATCCAGCTGGCATAGGTATGATCAGGTAAGGTCGAAAAGATGTCAACCCCTGGTGCAACAAGGTCGTACATGTTGCTGTCATCACCAGCGCCATTGGAGAAGTGAGCAATTGTGCGATCGCTTTTTATGGCTTCTACTGAGAAACCGTATTCCATGGCATAACTAGCAGGATTAGCAGGGGAAAACCCTCCACTATTGCCAGCGGCACTAACCTTAATCAGCAAGTAAGCCAATCGGGTTGCTAGGCACTGCCCACCCTAGGATTCTGGCAAAAAATAAAGTTTTGTAAATTAACCCATAAAAATTTGAGCTCAGCTTGATAAGTAAGCAGGTCAGTGTTTCTAATGGATAGCGATGAAAGAGCAAATTAGGCAGCTGGTATGCCAAGTGCAAAGGTACCCACGGGATACTCAAGAGCGGCAGCAAGCTTTAGGAAAACTGGTTAAGCAAATTTTGCGATGCTCCTAGGTCGCCGCTTCGCGATCGCGTAAAATTTGCCGCCCATCCAGACGAAGACCCTGATCGGCTATTCCAAAAGCATATCATAAACCATCCTGAAGCAACGTTTCAAACTATCGCTTTAGCCTATATTGACGGAAAAAAATGGAAGGATATATCTGAATTATTCGGAATTAGTGTTCCTACACTAAGTCATTTATATAGCAGTCGCCAGGAAATGAAAAAGCTTTTAACATCGCGCTGCATCGCTTTTTTAATTATTTTTAAATTAATTTAATTTTTACCTATTAAAGGAAAATACTATAGTTATTTATGGTAAAGTATTGGTAGGCTAATTTTAGGGAATTGGTATAACACTAGCTCATCCCAAACGTAAGCATATGCGCTACGCGCAGGCTACGCCAACAGTGGTCAGTGGTCAGTGGTCAGTGGTCAGCGGTCAGCGGTCAGCAGTCAGTGGTCAGTGGTCAGCTTATTTTATTCAAAAGCATCTCAAGTAGCCCGCATAAGCTGATAGCTGATAGCTGATAGCTGATAGCTAATAGCTCAAAGCTGATAGCTGATAGCTAATAGCTGAATGCTTACTCCCAAACTGACATTTATTACTCAGAAATAAAAAATCAGGACTATTTTGATCAGAAGTATTGTTTACCTAGGAATTAGGATTACTAGGTAGATTATGCTCCTAGGTTAGGGAATACTATGATTGGACTCAGCACAGGATGTAATCATGACCTCTACCATTAAGTCGTACATTAAACCGTTAACCTTTAGAGTTCCGCTAGCTTTAGCAGCACATCGCAGAGCAAAGGAATTTCAACAGCACCAAGCTAATCTGACTAAAGCGAAACAGGTTTATTTCAATACTCTGGCAGTGTATGCAGTTAACTTTTACTTGCGGTGTATGGGATTTGAGACAAACTTAGAGGAAAGCGACAGTTGGAACCCAGTGATGCAAACCCTGATGGATGTTGCGGATCTGACGGTTAAAAATCATGGTAAGTTGGAGTGTAGACTTGTTTTACCTGAGGCTAAGTGTGTCAAAGTTCCAGCAGCAGTTTGGCAGGAACGAATTGGTTATGTGGGGGTGGAGCTTGATCAAGCATTGCAGGAGGCAACTCTGGTAGGATTTGCTGATAAAGTGGTAACAGAAGAATTCCCCGTGAACCAATTGCGAACCCTGAAAGAGTTACCGCGACACATTAGAGAGTATCGGCAATCTCCCCAATCCCAGGTACGGGCAAAGCAGTGGAGCCATAGTCATGCTCTCAAACCCAAGGTCTTCTGTCCCGATACTTCACCGTCGAACACTATGCAAAAACACCATACCCAACAACAGCAACCACAAAACCAGACACCAGTTGTGCGATTAAGCCAGTGGTTAGACAATAGTTTTGAGGCAGATTGGAAGACTGTGGAAACTATCTTACAGCCAGCACCGGAGCCAATGCTTGATTTCAGAAGTTTCCCCTTTGACCAACCTAGTAAAGGATTGCATACCACCGTGGGAGTAAAACGAGGTAAGCTACTCGGTTCGGAAATTGCCTGGGGTGCCGAGAAGGTGGCTTTATTTGTGGAGCTACATCCAACGGATTCACCCAAAATGACTATATTCATTGAACTTTTTCCTGCTTGTGGTGGAGACCGTCTTCCCAAGAATCTAAAGATTATGGTGCTTGATCACGAGGGAATTGCGGTGATTCAAACCCAAGCCAGAGAGACGGAAAATATTAAGTTGCAAGTAAGTGGTGAACCGGGAGAACGTTTTAGCATTAAGTTAGTTTTGAATGATGTTAGTATTATCGAAAATTTTTTAATCTGAAGTTAGGGGCGATTGTGCTACCGGTATGCTTTTTAAACCCAGCCTTGTATTAATCAGATTATTAATTAGATACATAGCAGTTATCAAATAGGTGAGGTACATTTTGGGGAGTAGGGAGTAGGGAGTAGGGAGTAGGGAGTAGGGAGTAGGGAGTAGGGAGTAGGGGGAAGAAAATTGAATGTACTTCATTACTATGAGAACCGCTATGGTAGTATTATATAATAATTGGCGACTATAGTCGCCACGTCTAGTCGTCTGGGATAAACCCTTATAAAAGGGGATTTGGTATAATTATAGGAAAGCCAGAGTAAGCAGGGCTGGTTTTTTAGTTAGAAACTGACTCAGGGCAAGCATCGGCGGTAAATCCATCCCTATTGCATAAAATTTATTAAGAAGTAAGTGGGAATGGGTAAGATTGTTATCCATTCCTAATACCTAATAATTAATACCTAATACTTAATACCTAATAACTAATTACCAAAAATGGGAAAGTTAGTTGTCCTGAGTCTAGATGGTGATTCCCAGCAGCAGGGGTTCCAGGTACGCTTAGAAATTGGTGAAGAAGGGTCACGCGCAACCCTGGAAATGACCGGTTACTTACCTGCAGCTTCAGAACTCACTACTTACTTACAAGACCATTGGCGCGAAAAATATCGGAGCCTAGGTTCACCCGCGAGAATCCAGCCCGGAAAAGTTATCTATGGTGGTTCCATTAACCAAAAGCTCAAGGAATGTGGGGATTCAGCCCATGAGTTAGGTAATAGACTGAAACGATGGCTGGATTCTGAACAGTTTCGTCCCATTGATAAGCGATTACGGGAAGAGTTAAACCCAGAGGAAACCATTCGGGTGCTGATTCGCACGGAAAATACCCAGTTACAAAAGCTGCCTTGGCATCTGTGGGATTTTTTTGAGCGTTACCCCAAGGCTGAAGTTGCTCTGAGTGGAACACAGTTTAAACGACTCCATCAACTCCCTGTATCTACCGGGAAATCTAAAGTGAGAATTTTAGCAATTTTAGGTCATAGTGCTGATATTGATATTAAGGCAGATCGACAACTGCTGGAGAATTTACCTAATACAGAAACCGTCTTTTTAGTAGAGCCCAAATATCACGAAATCAATGACCAGTTATGGGAGCAAGCTTGGGATATTATCTTTTTCGCAGGACATAGTGAGACAGAGGGGGAAACGGGTCGAATTTATATTAATCCCACCGATAGCTTAACCATTGATGAACTGTGGTATGCCCTCAAAAAAGCTGTGGCCCAGGGCTTAAAACTGGCAATTTTTAATTCTTGTGATGGGTTGGGATTGGCACGGAAACTCCATGATTTACAAATTCCCCAAATGATTGTAATGCGGGAGTTAGTGCCAGATCAGGTCGCTCAAAACTTTTTGAAGTATTTTTTGAACGGGTTTGCTAATGGTAAGTCTTTATATCTGGCAACGCGGGAAGCACGGGAGCGATTGCAGGGGTTGGAGCGTCAGTTTCCCTGCGCCAGTTGGTTACCAGTAATTTACCAGAATCTAGCACAAGAACCACCAGCTTGGAAAGATTTGTGGCAAGAGTCAGAAACAGAATCAGAAACACGATCAGAAACACGATCAGAAACACGATCAGAAACACGATCAGAAACACGGAAACCCAAGTGGCCTAGTTTCCAGAGAGTGCTGCTATCTAGCATAGTGGTCACTAGCTTGGTAATGGGAGTGCGATCGCTTGGCCTATTGCAGCCCTGGGAACTGCAAGGGTTTGACCAGTTGATGCGGCTGCGACCCCATGAAGGACCAGATCAGCGACTGTTATTAGTCACAATCACTGAAGAGGATGTGCAGTCCCAACCTGATCACGAAAGAGGAGCCGCCTCCTTATCCGATCGTTCCTTGGCAAAACTACTGGCAAAGCTGGAGCAGTATCAACCGAGAGTCATTGGTTTAGATATTTATCGGGAGAATCCTGTGGGACAGGAATACCAGGATTTAGCGACTTGGATGAAAACTAGTGATCAATTTTATGCCATCTGCCAATACGGTGACCCCGGAGTTCCCCCACCTCCAGAAGTGCCAGATGTTCGCCAAGGCTTTAATAATGTTTTACTTGACCCCGATCGCATTATCCGTCGCCATCTGTTGGCTGTAGGGTCACTATCTACTTGTCAAAGCTACTACTCATTTAATGTCCAGTTGGCAAGACGTTATCTGGCTGATGAAGGAATCGAGTTGGAGGTGACAGAAAATTACTTAAAGCTTGGCACTACAGTTTTTAAGACCCTAGAAAAAGATTCTGGTGGATATCACAATCTAAATTCCCGTGGTCACCAAATATTACTGAATTATCGAGCTTCCGGTCAAATTGCTCAGAAAGTTTCCCTTGCAGAGGTTCTCAGGGATGACTTCAATGCCGACTTAGTCAGGAATCGCATTGTCCTCATCGGTACCATTGCGCCCAGTTTTAATGATATTTTTTGGCGCACACCCTACAGTGGTGGTCAGTGGTCTGTTGAGACCATGAGTGGGATAGAAATTCAGGCGCAGATGATCAGTCACATCCTGAGTGCAGTGCTGGATAATCGACCGTTGATTTGGTGGTGGTCTGAGCCTGGTGAAGCCCTGTGGATTTGGTGCTGGGCTGTGGTGGGCGGTATGGTTGCTGGAAACTTTAACCTGCTGCGTTCCGTCCTGTTGGGTACTGGAACTGCTGTGGTTGTTTTATATGGAAGTTGCTGGGTTTTGCTGATAGTAACAGGTGGTTGGGTGCCATTAATTCCCGCTACTATAGCATTGGTGGCTACTAGTGCTAGTGTGGTTGTTTACTCTCCTAGTTTAAGCCTTGGTAATTTCTGGCAAACACCGGAAGCTACCGACTAGGATGCAGGTTTAGGATTAATTTCCTACGTTGATTTGGTCATGACACCCAGGGATGAACTCCAGTTCCTGGCTCTGTCGCTAACCATTAAGGTGAAGGCAAATGTGTGGTTAGCCTAACAAGCTTTTTCAACATTACCGAGGAACACATTACCGATATTGAGGCATTTAACGATGCAAAATTACGCATTTGTCATTGATACAAACAAACAACCATTAAACCCGATATCCCCTAAGAAAGCACGCCGGTTGTTAGACAAGGGTAAGGCGGCTGTTTTTAGGATGTATCCATTTACAATCATCTTGAAAACTGCGGTCGAGAATTCAACTATCTCACCTTGTAAAATCAAGATTGATCCTGGCAGTAAGTTCACTGGATTTGCTCTAGTTCAAAATCACCAAGTTATTTGGGCAATGGAGTTAGAGCACAGGGGAGGACTAATCAAGAAAAAACTAGAGGCGAGAAGCGCTGTCAGACGTGGGAGACGTAATCGTCACACTCGCTACAGAAAGCCTAGATTCCTTAATCGTAGGCGTTCAGAGGGCTGGCTTGGTCCCAGCCTAGAGCATAGGGTGTTAACCATTGAAACATGGGTTAAACGGCTGATTAAATTTTGCCCAATCCATGAAATTTGGGTCGAAAGAGTTAAGTTTGATACCCAAAAAATGCAGAATCCTGAAATTACTGGAGCTGAATATCAACAGGGCGAGCTGGCTGGCTACGAAGTTAGAGAGTACTTACTAGAAAAATGGGGGAGGGAGTGCGCCTACTGCGGTAAAAAATCCGTCCCATTACACATCGAACACATTCATCCAAAGTCATTTGGAGGAAGCGATCGCGTAAGTAATCTTTGTCTAGCTTGCGAAAAATGCAATCAACGAAAAGGGAATAAGCCTATAGAAGAATTCCTAAAAAAGAAACCAAGCCTACTACAAAAAATAAAAAACAAGGCGCTTTCGCCATTAAGGGATGCCACCGCAGTAAATATGACTCGGAACAAGGTAGTAAAGGTGCTCAAGAAAATTTTGCCTGTGGTTACTGGTACGGGTGCTATGACCAAGTACAACCGAATCAGGTTGGGCTTCTCCAAAGAGCACTGGATTGATGCGGCTTGCGTCGGTGACATTGAAACCTTAGTGTTGAGAACCTCTCAACCACTGTTAGTTACCTGCAAAGGACAAGGAGGAAGACAGAAAGCAGCACTCAATAAATATGGCTATCCAATTAGGCATAACCCATTGAAGCCGATTAAAGGTTGGGCTACTGGCGACATCGCCAAACACCAGAAACTAGGGATAGGTAAAGTAACTCCCAGAAGCAAAGGAAGTTTCGGATTTACTCCACTAGGAACAAAAGGCTACAAGAGTTGCAAACCTCAAGACATATCAGTCATACACAGGAAGGATGGATATACTTACAGTTTTTGCTAGTATCTGCCGGGTTTTACCAGGGAATAGCCTTCCTAAGTTTTGCTGGTTTACAAAAGTGATCATAGTCATTGACTCGTCATTAGTCATTAGTTCTTACTCTTTGGTGAGCTACATTAAGTCTCTTAATAGTTACAAATTACCAATGAATAATGATAGCAAATTACCTTTGATAACCCCCCTTTAGCCGCGACTTATTATAGTGGTTTATGCTATAATAAATTGGGCTAACTATACTAAAAAATTTTGTCTGCACATACTGAATCAAAAAGGTTGTTTAAACCGGATTTTGTATGACTAATTGCTAATGAATAATCACAACACTTGACCGGATTTTTATCTGGAAATAGTGGTGATATACAGGGGTGTTAATCTGAATCCATGAATTGGATGTATTAGGTAAACATCTGTCGATGTTGATCTGAATTTTGAGTTATGATGTTAACTAAATTATTTCGGCTTAAATACCTATTTGCCTCTAATTTAGTCTTTGTTGGCTGGATCAGCTGTTTCTTGGTCTCCCGAGTAGAGGCTGATCAATCCATCAGTCTTGGGCAAGTACCACAAGCACCAATTTACTATATCCAACCCAATCCCAAACCCCCAGACAATGGGACTCCTTCTGCTCCCCACGGTACTGGAACCCGTGGTGATTGCCTATACAAGCCGGAGCTTCCACTACTGACTCCTTTAGTAGGTGGTTATAATTTTGATTTAACGGTTAGTGATTATCCAACCTTTTGGATATATCTACCTTACACCTCAGAGGATGCACCGTCGGGAGAATTTTCTTTACAGGATGAGGATGGGGAAAACGATCTTTACCAAACATCTTTCAACCTACCAGACAAGCCAGGCATTGTTAGTATTACGCTTCCTAAGACAGAAAAGCCCTTGGAAGTTGGTAAAACCTATCGCTGGAATCTAGAGATAAATTGCCCTTCTACGGAATTGTCCAATCAATTCCCAACTCCAGCGTCTGTCACAGGACTAGTTCGCCGAATTGCCCAGTCTCAAGACCTAGAAAGGGAGTTAAATGGGGCCAAAACTCCTCTAGAGAGAATTGCAGCTTATGGTAAGCATCACATATGGTATGACACCCTAACTGAGCTAGCTAAATTACGGCTGCAAGAGCCCCAAAATACGACTCTTGAAAGCGCTTGGATTCAGCTATTGAGTGATCAAAGTTTCGGAGAAACGATATCTAAAACAAACCTTTTGGGTAACCTTCAGTAAATTATAGCCATGGTCGTTTTAGAATGAAGAATGAAGAATTAAGAATGAAGAATGAAGAATGAAGAATGAAGAATGAAGAATGAAGAATGAAGAATGAAGAATGAAGAATTGAGAATGAAGAATTGAGAATGAAGAATTGAGAATGAAGAATTGAGAATGAAGAATTGAGAATGAAGAATTATGCCTTATACCTTCTAGATTATGCCTTCTGCCTTCTGCCTTCTGCCTTCTACATTCTGCCTTCTGCCTTCTGCCTTCCGGCTTCTGCCTTCTGCCTTCTGCCTTCTGCCTTTTACATTCTAAATTCTAAATTCTAAATTCTAAATTCTAAATTCTAAATTCTAAATTCTAAATTCTAAATTCTAAATTCTAAATTCTAAATTCTACATTCTACATTCTTCATTCTTCATTCTACAGACTGGAATTTACAGCCAATTCCCAACCAAAATAAATGGTGCCCAAATATGAGGACGATGGTAGTCTGTGTTGGGATATTTCTTCTTCAGAAACGCTAATTGAGCATTTCGCAGGGCTTCCGCTTTAGTCAACTGTGGATTATTTAACTGTTGGTAGAACTGATTCATAAATTCCGCTGTAGAGGCATCATTAACTTGCCACAAGGTGGCTAGGGTACTGCGTGCTCCTGCTCTAATCGCTATCCCAGCTAGTCCTAAAGCGGCTCGTTTGTCCCCAGTAGCAGTCTGACAAGCACTCAGCAACAACAGTTCAATCGGGGTGGTGCCACTGGAGTCACTCATCCGTAGTAAGTTATCTAAATCCTTGACTTTGATGCGTTCATCCCAGTCTAGGATAAATGTTTGCTCTGGATTGGAACTGAACTGGCCGTGAGTAGCAATATGAACAACATTGAAAGACGCTGCTGTTAGTTGATTTTGCAGGTTTTCTTTGATAAATTCCTGATTTTCCAGTTTCTGACTACGGTTTACCTGTTCCCGAATTTTTGTTAACTCGAATGCTACGTTATCGATTGGTCCTAAACCTTCTTTTTTAAAGCTGGGAGCGTTAGTAGCTCCAGCAATTAGGGCTGTTAGCTGTTGCCGTGGCAATGGTTTGGGGTCCACTAGCTGTAAGCCAGGGGTCACAGCTACAGCATACCGTTCTATTAAATACTGTTTGCCATCATAAAGGGCTGCTACAGGAACATTTCGTAATGACCCATCTAGGACAAATACTAAGGTTTTTATTGGGCTTTGGTCTGCCTCAGGGTTACTGTCTAGTTCTTCTTCAAAGGGTCTGATGAGCCAGTCATAAATTTGTTGGGATTCTTTTTTGACTTTGCTAATACTAGTGCTACGTCTTCTTAGGACATTCCTGAACTTTTTGACTGCTTCATCTACTTGAGCTTCTGATATGTTATGATGGATATAGTAACGCAAGTTATCTGGTTCAGGCAATTTGAGGATTACCGCTAAGCCGTCTTTTAAGATAATCGGGTAAATGACGGCTCCTGTAGGGTCTAAATTGTCAATGTTAACCTTTTCTGGCTTGGCGCAGGCGTCTCGAAAGAAGTTGTCGATTTCAGCAAGCTGGAGTGCTTCAATAGCCTCACGGGCCTGCTTGAGATTATCCTTACTCGGTTGAGGAGAACTCAACAGTAAATCAACTAACTGTCGATAGACCGGTTCTACTTGTTCTCGGAAGGAAAACTGGATGTCTGGATTGAGAGCAACTAAATCACTGCGTAAATTCGTTAAGGTATTAGAGGCTTGGGTATAATAAGCGATCGCATCCTGGATTACTTCCGTTACTGCTTCGGTATTGCGATTTATGGTGGTAGTGGCTTGTTCGGCTTGAGCGTTCAATATACGTCCCATTTGCCACTGCCACTGATAAGCAATATCCGGTGCATTAATCCCTTGGGCAATCAGAAGCGCTGACTTGGTAAAGGTTATGGCATTTGACCAATCTTTGGTTTGTTCAAACCAGTTACCAAGGCTGCCCAGGGCATAGGATTCTGCTCGTTTGTCTTCTAGGGTTTTCCCTTGCTCAATGGCAGTGTTGAGTAGTTGAGCAATGTCTGGGAAATTGGGAATTGGTTTGGGAATTGGTTTGGTAATTTGCGTTCGCAATTTTCGATTTCTGATCTTGATCAGACTTTGAGCGAAATTTACGTGGGCGTAAACTGATGCTCTACTGGATGGTAATTTAGTTAGCAATGTCTGGATTTGTGGCAACAACGCTTGAACAGATTTCTCCTGGTCTGTCTCGATGAGTAAACTTAGCTGATTCAATTGTGCTTGAATTTTGGTAATGGGTGAGGTGGTGGTTGCTGCTGCTTGTTGATAGTGAGTTATCGCCTCTTGGATATGCTGCTTGGATGCTTTGTTATTATTCAAGTCTTTTGCTCTTGTGGCTAAGGCTCGCTCAGTATTACCTAAACTCAGTAAAACTTGACTCTGGGATTCTGGAGATTTTATTAGTTGTGCGACTTTCCAACTTTCGGTTAAGGTCTGTTTAGATTGCTCTAAATCCCCTGCTTGTCGAAACACATTACCAAGATTGTGTAAGCCAATCGCTTTTAGAGGAGAATCCGGTTGTGCCAGCAGGGTTTGTCTTACCTGAGTCAATAGCTTCTTGGCTCGACGGTAAAGTCCCAAAGATTGCATCGCTTGGGCTTGATTAATCTGGCTACCAAGCACACCAACCCGATCATTGGCTTGAGCATACAGTGCTTCAGCATTTTGCCAGGTGTTCAGGGCAGCTTCAGCATTTCCCTGTACCAATTGCAAACGCCCTTGAGTGTTCAACACTTTAGCCAATACTCCCTCACCTCCCCTGGATACGGTTTCTAGCAACGACAAACTGGAGTCAATGGCTGCTTGGGCTTTATCCCATTCCCCAAGTTGCTGAGTCACTAAGGACAGCAAACGCAGGGCTTGGGCTTGGTTCAGGATATCTCCTGTGGCTTGATAACCTTGTGCCGCCTGCTGCAATACTCGTGCAGCATCAGAATACTTGCCAGCATCGTAATATTGTTTGCCTTTTTCCAGCAGCAGGTAGTGCTTCGTGCTTCCTGCTTGCTGTTGTGTCTTGCTTACTGTTGCGTTCTGCTCACTGTTGTTGAGTGCTAATAGGTCAGTGCTGATAGTTGAGTGCTGATCACTGAGTGCTGATGGCTGAGTGCTGATCACTGAGTGCTGATGGCCAGCAGAGAAGGGTAGTGCGTGTACACCACGGCTTAAGATTAGCCCCAACAAGGTCATTAAAATAAACTGAATTAGGCGCTTCATTTATGGCAGTTCTCAATTCGGTGAGGTACACAGTCCCGGGTTTTTAGGGAACAGGGAACAGGGAGCAGGGAGCAGGGAGCAGGGAAAAGCGATCGCACAGCTTCCCCCTTGTTAAGGGGGACGGGAGGGGGATCTATCTTGTTAAGGGGGACGGGAGGGGGATCTATCTTGTTAAGGGGGACGGGAGGGGGATCTATCTTGTTAAGAGGGACGGGAGGAGGATCTATCCTCTGGCTTCCCCCTTGTTAAGGGGGACGGGAGGGGGATCTATCTTGTTAAGAGGGACGGGAGGAGGATCTATCCTCTGGCTTCCCCCTTGTTAAGGGGGACGGGAGGGGGATCTATGCTCTGGCTTCCCCGGAGAACTCACCGCAGCTACTTAAAGGTTTGGTGAAGCATCGGACAGTCTACTTGATGTAACCATGTACCCTTCGGAGTCACTATGACTGGATGAGCGGTGAGAATTACCTCCCCGTTGGCACCGATAACCCAGCCTTGGGCTTCAACAATTTGTTTAGGTTTAGGTTTATTGGTCTGTGGTTGATTAATCTGTAGTTGATGCTGCCTTGACCTTGACCGACGTTTTCTGATCCTAGTTTGAGGTTGCTCAGTGATACGCCAATCGTCCCATGTAGCATTGGGGTTCAGGGTTTCGTTGGGAGAAATCGGTAAGCCACCACGACCTGTGGCAATAAATTCACTGCCCTCACCCGCAGCACAGAGGTTTTTTTCAATCAGTTGAGAGACATCAATGACATCGGTTGGCAATTCCGACAACCCTCGGCTGGGGTCAATTTGAGGTGCATTGATGTTGACGGTACCATCTACACCAAACTCAGAGCTAGCAGTAATGTCACTGAGGGGGGTGAGGTTTTCTCGGAACTCTAGCCCAATTATACCTTGGGTGGTGATGTTGATATTGCCGCCATTGCCTTCAAAAGCATTAGCGGTAATGTCGCTATCTTCTTGACGAATGCCTATGATAAAGGGAGCATTAATCGTAATATTGCCGCCGTCTCCACCAGCTTGAGCAGTGCCTGCGGTAGTGGAGATTTTACTGTTGCGTCGCAAGAACAACAACTCGTCAATGG
Source organism: Moorena sp. SIOASIH (assembly GCF_010671925.1). GTDB lineage: Bacteria > Cyanobacteriota > Cyanobacteriia > Cyanobacteriales > Coleofasciculaceae > Moorena. The sequence continues at coordinate 103,569 of NZ_JAAHIH010000009.1, forward strand.
TTAAGGTAATATTGCCCCCTTGGTTGCTAGCCGTTTCTGCGGATAGCTCTGCTTGATTATCAAGGGTGAGTGTACCTGCCTGAAGCTCAATATTGCCCCCTTTTCCCTGGCCTTGGCTATCTACAGCTATCTTGGCTCCATCCCGAATAGTTACAGTTCTGGGGTCAACGAAAATATTGCCACCATCACCGCTAGAATCACGAGTAGTGTTGGCAAACAGCCCACTTCCAGCTCCAGCTAAAGTAATATCATCTCGTACTTCCAGAGTAATATTACCAGCCTGCTTATTACCTTCTGTGGTGGTTCTGACGTTCCCACCGTCGGTAGCCCTAAACCGATTGGCCTCAATTATTTCAATGTTGCCACCCTTACCCCGGTCAGTATCGGTAACCCTGGAAGTAGTGGCTGACACCTGTGAGTCTCCCTCGATGGTCACTTGCTCAGCCCTAAGGGTGATGTTACCAGCATCTCCATCACCAGCAGTACTGGAAGTTATTTCAGAGTTATTAGTTAAGGTAAGCGATCGCGTTTTGATATCAATATTTCCACCATTGCCAACTGCACCAGGGTTTACTGCTGTGGATATGGAACTATTCCGATTAAGGGAAACCTCCTCTGCGTCTGGGATGGTGATACTACCGGCATCTCCGGTACCGGCAGTACTTGCTTCAATTTTCGAGGTGTGATCTAGGGATAGAGACTTGGTTTCAATATCGACATTCCCACCATTGCCAACTGCTCCAGTGTTTACTGCTGTGGATATGGAACTATTCCGATTAAGGTTAACCTGTTGAGCCTCTTGTATAAAAATACTACCGGCATCCCCTTCCCCAGAGGTGCTGGCTGTTATTTGAGAGTCTTTAGTTAATGTGAGCGTACGCGTTTTTAGATCAATACTACCGCCTTTTTCAGCAACTGCTCCAGAGTTTACTGCGGTGGATATCGAACTATTCCGATTAAGGTTAACCTCCTCAGCATCTGGGATGGTGATACTACCGGCATCCCCTTCCCCAGAGGTGCTGGCTGTTATTTCAGAGTCATTGTCCAGGGATAGAGACTTGGTTTCAATATCGACATTTCCACCATTTCCCTCAGCTCCAGTATTTACTGCGGTGGATATGGAACTATTCCGATTAAGGTTAACCTGTTGAGCCTCTTGTATAACGATACTACCGGCATCCCCTTCCCCAGAGGTGCTGGCAGTTATGTCAGAGTCATTGGTTAGGGTAAGCGTACGCGTTTTTAGATCAATACTACCGGCTTTTTCAGCATCTGCTCCAGAGTTTACTGCTGTGGATATGGAACTATTCCGATTAAGGGAAACCTCCTCTGCATCTGGGATGGTGATACTACCGGCATTTCCGTTCCCGGCAGTACTCGCTTCAATTGTCGAGGTGTGATCTAGGGATAGAGACTTGGTTTCAATATCGACATTCCCACCATTGCCCTCTGCTCCAGTATTTACTGCTGTCGATATGGAACTGTTCCGATTAAGGTCAACCTGTTGAGCCTCTTGTATTTTGATTTGACCGGCATCCCCTTTCCCAGAAGTGCTGGCAGTTATTTGAGAGTCATTAGTTAAGGTAAGCGTACGCGTTTTTAGATCAATATTACCGGCTTTTTCAGCATCTGCTCCAGAGTTTACTGCGGTGGATATGGAACTATTCCGATTAAGGTTAACCTGTTGAGCCTCTTGTATGAAGATACTACCAGCATCGCCCTGAGCATCAGTACTAGCAGTTATTTGAGATTGATTTAATTTTAGCGTCCGCGTTTTTAGATCAATATTCCCACCATTGCCATCTGCACCAGAGTTTACTGCTGTGGATATGGAACTGTTCCTTACAAGGTTAACCTGTTGAGCTTCTTGTATGGTGATACTACCGGCATTCCCTTTCCCAGAGGTGCTGGCAGTTATGTCAGAGTCATTTAATGTTAGCGTCCGCGTTTTAATATCAATATTGCTGTCAATATCAATATTGTTGTCTTTTTGGACAACTGCACCTTCCTTAATCTCTGTAGAGATCGAACTATTCCGATTAAGGGAAACTTCCTCTGCGTCTGGGATTTTGATACTACCGGCATTTCCGTTACCGGCAGTACTCGCTTCAATTGTCGAGGTGTGATCTAGAGATAGAGACTTGGTTTCAATATCGACATTCCCACCATTGCCATTTGCACCAGAGTTTACTGCTGTCGATATGGAACTGTTCCTTACAAGGTTAACCTGTTGAGCCTCTTGTATGGTGATACTACCTGCATTCCCTTTTCCAGAGGTGCTGGCAGTTATGTCAGATTCATTGTTTAAAGTCAGCGATCGCGTTTTAATGTCAATATTGCTGGCTTTTTCGGCAACTGCACCAGAGTTTACCGCTGTAGATATCGAACTATTGAGATTAAGGTCAACCTGTTGAGCATCCCGCACTTGGACTTGACCGGCATCGCCCTGAGCATCAGTACTTGCAGTTATTTGAGATTGATTTAATTTTAGCGTCCGCGTTTTTAGATCAATATTCCCACCATTGCCAACTGCACCAGTGTTTACTGCTGTGGATATGGAACTGTTCCGATTAAGGTCAACCTGTTCAGCCTCTTGTATGAAGATACTACCGGCATCCCCTATCCCAGAGGTGCTGGCAGTTATATCAGAGTCATTTAATGTTAGCGATCGCGTTTTAATCGCAATATTGCTGTCTTTTTGGGCAACTGCTCCAGTATTTACTGCTGTGGATATGGAACTATTCCGATCAAGGTTAACCTCCTGGGCATCTGGGATTGTGATACTACCTGCATCTCCGGTACCGGCAGTACTTGCTTCAATTGTCGAGGTGTTATCTAGGGATAGGGACTCGGTTTCGAGATCAATATCCCCACCATTGCCAACTGCTCCAGAGTTTACTGCTGTGGATATGGAACTGTTCCGATTAAGGTCAACCTGTTCAGCCTCTTGTATGAAGATACTACCGGCATCCCCTATCCCAGAGGTGCTGGCAGTTATTTGAGATTCATTGGTTAATGTTAGCGATCGCGTTTTTAGATTAATATTACCCACTTCCTCCCCTGGGCTAGGGTTTACCTCTGCACCAGCCTTTACCTCCGTTGAAATTGAGCTGTTGTCGGCAAGCTCGACAGAGTCAGCATTCTTAACAACAATGTTTCCAGAGGTTCCTGTACCAAAGGTAGATGCAGAAATCTGTGCTTGATCTTGGAGTGTTAAGTCTTGAGTATTAATCGTGATCGTTCCACCAGCCCCAGCGCCTTCAGTCTCTGCTAACAGTCCGCTATTGGGATTTGCGATCACCACCGTCTTATCGATATTCAGGGTAATGTCACCAGCCCGACCATCCCCAAAGGCAGTGGTGCGAAGTTGTCCACCAGTAGTAATTTCGAGAGTATTAACATCAATAGTTATCGTCCCACCAGCCCCAGCGTCTTCGGTAGAACTGGATACAACTGCTCCATCCCGAACAATCAACTTTTCTGTATCAATGTTAATGCTTCCAGCATCGCCAAGTTCATTTCTAGTATCGTTAATGAATTGAGAGTTAGCGAATATACCACTAGGAACTACAGTATTCTGATCATCGACAGCAGTGCCAACTAACTCGACTAAGTCCGAAGCGATGACTGTTATATTGGCTCCCGTACCACTATTTCCGGTTGCTGCGCCAATTCTGGAGCCATCACGTACTAACAGTTGCTCGGTGCTAATCGTTAATTTCCCAGCATCCCCTGAACCAGTGGTATCAGCAGCAATCACCGCTCCCTTCTCTAGAGTCAATGTGGGTGTTGTGACCTTTAACTCACCGGCATTACCTGAGTTCAAGGTAGCGGTAGCCAAGGTAACCTTGCCCGACAATGTCACTGACTCAGTGGCATTTATGGTTAAATTTCCCCCATCTTGTGCGTTTTCTAACCTTCTCCTAACAGTTGCTGTGGTTACTCCAGCTCCATTCTGAATCGTTAAACGTTGGGTATTAATGGTTAAGTCCCCTGCCTTACCAGTACTGTTAGTAGCAGTCGTCAACCCGGTGGGAATAGCTCTGATCGCCAAGGCTAGCCGTTCGTTAGGAGTAGGGATAAATGGATCAGTTTCGTTGCCGAGAATGTCTACTGACTCAGCGTTAACCGTTAAATTTCCACTATTGCCACTACTACCACTTAAAGTGACAGTAGCAGCTCCAGCTAGACTCCGTGATTCTTGGTTTTGGGCTTGGTTTTGGATACTCAAAGTTCTGGTGTTAATGGTTAAGTCCCCAGAATTCCCTGGTCCAGTTGTAACCGTTGCCAAGCCAGACCCATTGAAAACTCGGAGGAGCCGTTCTAGCAAGTTGGAATTGGTAAACTCGTTGAGCAATTCCCCCAAATTGCTGAAGCCTGACCCTTCTGTATTAATTAATGTCACTGACTCAGGGGCATTGACAATTAAATTTCCGCCTTTATCTGCCCCAGTTGTACCCGCTGTCAGGGTAACAACACCAGCGTCATCCAGCAAAAAGTTGCTACCGCTGTTGAGGGTGATCTTACCTCCCTCTATTCCAGCAGAAGCAATGAAAGAACCTGGATTAAGGGTGATGTTATCATTGGCCAAAAACGTGACATCACCCCCATTGCCAGAGAAAGGGTTAGACGGATCGTTACTTGGAATAGCAATGGTATTAACTATACCGTTGAGAGTAATGCTACCGCGAGAATCGATAGTAACTGACCCCCCCTTGGATACTTCACCGTTCTGAATTGCCACATTTGGCACTAATGAACCTAGAGTAGCTGAAACTTCAATATCTCCTGCTAGTGAAGGATTAGGCTTGTACTGATTGGTGAGCAAAACGGTTCCTGCCAACAGATCATTGGCAGATATATTTTGTGACAACAAGTCGAATAAATTGACATCAGCAAAAGCGATGGTGCCGATTGTAATATCTGCACTGGTGGCAGTATTGGTAATAGTGGGTGTGCCAAAGATATTGAAAAAGTCACCGGACAAGTCACCCAAGAATTGGTTGCCTGTCAGTCCAGGGATACCAACTTCAGTGGGATCTACTCCAGCACGAATATCAAGAGTCGGTTCAGCCTGACCGTTAATATTCACTACTGTGCCATTAGATAAGGTAATGGCTTCGGAAATAAAGTCTATTCCTTCTGTACCTGTTTCATTACCTGTAATGATCACAAAACCGATATCTACTGCTCCCCCTGCCACGATATGTAGGGAGGTGCCTAGATAGCTGTTGAAACTAACATCCCCAACTGAGCGAATAATTGGGTCATCGGGACTAAACAAATCTCCGAGACTGCCATCGAGCTGTTCAATCCGGAAACTGCCACCACTCCAATAGTGGGCATCACCGGCGACCGTATTTTGCGATCGCAAAACCAGATCCCCACCGGACACTAGACCACTGTCTGGATGGTTCAAGGCAAATATATCCACTCCTTGATTGCCCTGAATCAATAACTTACCGCCAGCAGCTGCAATAAATGGTCGCCCGATACTATCCCGTATTTGAACTGTATCTTCTCCATGGAGTGTCAAATTTCCCCCAGCAATTAGTTGACCTTGTAAGTCAAGCTGACCAGCAGCTAGGGTGAGGTCTTGCCCGACTACTAAATAACCAGCGTTAGTGATTTTGGTGGGTTTGGGGTGATTCAAGCCATACTGCAATCCGGGAGTAATATTAATACTCAATAAAGGGGGGGCTTCTGGATTGGTGGCACTGAATTCTGTACCGTTGTTGAAGACTAAACTATTGGCTGTACTGGCGAAAAAGGAACCTGCCACATCCAACCTGGCATTCTGGCCAAACACAATGCCATTGGGATTGAGTAAAAACAGATTCGCTCCACCATCGACACCAAGAGTTCCTAGAATGTTGGAGATATTACTCCCGGTCACCCGAGACAGAATGTTCTCGATTCCGGCTGGATTGGCAAAGTAAACCCGCTGTAGCTGACCAACATTAAAATCTTGAAAGCTATGGAACAGGTTACTACCTCGGGCTGCTCCCCCTTCAATCAAGTCCCCTGGCTCTCCCCTAATCGTTGAATTTGGTGTTACCACTGAAGATTCATTACCCAAGGTTTGATCCGGGGTAATCTGGGCTAAAGCATAGTTCCCAGAAAAAGCAATAACCACCGATCCGATTAGGGTTATGGCTTTTTCAGTTAAGGGCAATATGCCTAGCCCTCTGGTTGAGGGCTTACTTTGCCGATTATTCATCTTTTGCCGCTGCACAACTAGCTAGTTGTCTGGAGTACCGATAGCAGTCAAGGAACTTGACCTCTAGATTATTTCTCAGGGAAAGCCAGGCAGTTTACGGAATTTTTAGGTTATCTTTAACAAAAATTTACGGAAATGGTGCGGATTGATAGTTTTTTTACGGTTATTGCGATCGCGGAATATAGCGCTACGCGCAATGGCATTGGCAAGAGGCAAAAGGCAACAGTTTACTACCACAGCTTTTGCTGCTTGTATCAACGTCAAACACCTTAATGGGTAGTGCTATATTGCGATCGCGCAATACCCTGTAATCTCAAGTTACCTTGAGCCATAGCATTTGCACATATGGCTGACTCACAATCGAGAGGTGTTTGCTGCTTATAAAGCCAGTTTAGGCTTCATTTGGGGTTGATTTTTGTTTAAGTCCCACTAAACAGTTCACCGAACAGTTCACTGGACGTTCACCGAACAAGTTCTTGGCAGGCGGAACGGGAAGCGTTAGAGGTATTGATTGATGCGATCGCTAATCCAGAATTTGATTGAGTACCTGCTCCCTATGAGGTTTGATATGAGGTTTATGAGGTTTGATATCCAGGGCAAACGCATCTTATTTTTGAAAAGCAGGCGGGGTGAGCATTTTAGCGATCGAGTCCTGTTTGGAATCAATTGATGAAATCCTTACTGGATCAGGGTTTTGCAATTTAGATGCGTTTGCCCTGGTTTGATATGAGGTTTATGAGGTTTGATATGAGGTTTATGAGGTTTGATATGAGGTTTATGAGGTTTTATATGAGTTTTATGAGGTTTTATATGAGGTTTATGAGGTTTTATATGAGGTTTTATATGAGGTTTTATATGAGGTTTTATATGAGGTTTATAAGTTTACAAACACTTTTAAGTATAGTTAATCTTTATATTAAAGGAAGTAAACTTTCCTTTATTGAATACAATTACGAGTTTTGAAACAGATAAAAAAAACTCATGCCCTTGCATCTCTAATACGTACTAAAGAATTAGTTGCTGTGGGAACAGGTCTTGGGTTGCAGAACAAATGAACTATGTAGCATCAGAGCAAGCTTAAACCCATGAGGGGGCTAGAGATTTAGTACAAATGTTCTGCATAAGTGACATGTTCCTTTCTAGCAAAGCAATGGATTGTCGAACGGACGTTTGGTTGGCTCAAAGGATTTCGGCGTTTGAGTAAAGATTATGAGTTGTACACGACTATCAGCGAAGCGATGATTTATGGCTCGCTTATTCGTTTAATGACTCACCGATTAGCTTCTTAAGCTTTTATTTACAAATCAGCTCTGAAACCCAAATCTTGTGAACTTTCCACATTTATCAAGCAAGCCCCAAGTATATACGCAATTAATTAATAAATGTTGTGAGTAAGCTGGGGTAGAGTGTTTAAGGTTTTATTGTATAATGGAGAAATAAAATGGCAATGGAATATGAATATGTTATTCATCCATCTATTGGAGTTGCTCGAGTGGGCAATGATCCCAAAAGCTTCTTTTTAGCTCCCAATGAAATTGGTGGCTTGCCTATTGAATGTAATGAGGATGGCCATGAAAGTAATCCATCTGTACCTGTTACCAACTTTAAGAATGATCGGCTTATAAAACGGCAAGGACAAAAGTTTCGCATCTATAAATATAAGAAAGACGGTTCAAGCGCAATACCAGAAGAGGTTAAATTAGATTCTGACGGGATAGATTCCATCACATGGACTGTACATTTAGCCAACAAAAAAGCTGCCTGGTATGAATTTTCTGAACTGAAAGGCAACCTATTACTAGGAGCAGAGAATAGCTATAAAGAACAGGGTGTTCCTTTCCGAAACCAACAGGTAGGAAATCGGAAAAGTTTAATTATTGACCCTGGTCCAATCAGGATTTCAGGTAAAAATAAGTCAACGGAAATCAACCCTGACAATAATTGTATTGATGGCTACCCCACGAACTTCCCGAAGCCAGGCGATTTCCCACGGCAAGATAATTATGAAGGCACTCCCCAGGGTCAGGTGTTTGAAAAACTTGGCGATCTGAAGACAGATGACAAAGGAAATCTGATTGTTCTGGGAGGACATGGGGATTGTTGGGGACTGACAGACTTAGCTGGTTATGGGGGTGGAGATTACTGGTTCGATGATATATCGGATGGCTCTGTTACCTGCACAATTACAATGAAAAATGGAGCTACAAAAATACTAAAAGCTTGGGTAATAGTTGGCCCACCTGATTTTGCACCAGAGATTGTCAACATCTCCTCGTGGGACGACACAGCGTTTGACGTGGCAGTACGTAAATTAGGGCTAGTTCCAGAATTGCATAATGGAGATGATTTTGTGGACTCTTTCGTCCCAGATTATGAGCGTGACATTTTGCCAATTATCAATCGCATCTCTCGTTATCATTGGGTAGCAAATGTACAGTCGATGACAGCCTTCTCATCAAATATTTTTGACTTTTCCAAACCATGGGACAACCGAGAGCTTAGCCAAAAATATTTTCAGTATTTTCGTGCTCCAGAACCTCCTAATCCAGAGAACTATCAAGACTCATCTAAGCCCCGTAAAGTAAGTTTGTTTAGCAATCAATTACCAAATGGAAGCGGAGAAAACACTGGTATTCCTTTGATGCCACTTAATTCTAGTAGTAACTCAATCAAAAATACTAACATCGAGAAATTTTTGGCACTGACTGAAACCCAGTATTTTCTACTAAAACAATGGTTTAAGGAATTTAAAGGAGAGAATGATGCTCCTTCTCCTATTAATAATTACCCCTTAAGCCCTAAAGATCGTGCTAGCATTGGTAATGTTGTCGGACTTCCTCAGGCTCCAGGTATCGAAGTGACTTGGACGACACAAAATCAAGCGATATACGAGGTCTTTAATATAGGTTCTGGATCAGAAAAATTTTCCCAACTGCGGATTAAACACTGTGAGGTTGATTACTTACAAGGACTAACTCCTGAACGCGATGAGTGTGAAGAGCAGAATAGCAGCTGTGAACCAGGTGATCTAACCAAGCGCATGGCAATTCCCTGGCAAGCTGATTTCTACAACTGCTCAATTCAGTTAATCAACTACACTGATCCTAATCTTAACAAAGTTCTGGATGATCATGCAAATTTAGTGCCAAAACGACCAACGTACTATACTTACTGGTGGCCACCTCAAGCTCCTTGGAATGTCATTAACGGTTTGAATGTAATCCCATCTGAAGATGCGGTACAGATACAGGAAAACTCTCACGATGCTGAAATGGCAGGCTTGCAGATGAACTTTGCACGAGGAATCAACAGCTACTCACAAATGGTTAACCTTGGGTGGGCTAGTTTAGGATTCATCCGCAACAAAAACGTTGATTCAGACGGAACACTTGTAGAACATGCAGAGAATTTCCCCTACTTTGTGGAAACAGAACGGAATTACGACCACTTCTTTTATAAAGAAGTTTCTTACCAAGAAATTACCAAAAATGAGGAGGATCAAGATGGGGTATTTGTTATCACTAGTTTGAATGAACCACAAGCTATGAAAAAAAACATAATATCTCGCATACAAGCAGTAAAGAAAGCGATCGCGGACGCCAAAAGCAATGGACTGACAAGGTTCAAAATGCCTGGTCAAACCAAAGAAACACCCATTAGCGAAAAATATGAAGAATCCCTACAACAAGCTCTGAAAAATATAGAAAGTTTCCGGGAAATTAAAGTGAGGCGTCAACCACGCGAAGTTCCTCGTTCTGGAAGAAGAATTCGCTTTTAATTAATTTCCCTTGCCTCCTGCTATCTCTTCTCATATAAGATGATGCAGGAGAGTCTACTGGGTGGATCTCAATGCATGTTGTTTGACCTGGTGGTGCCTTACGGGCAGCAACCTAACCCGGGCGTTGAGGCTGAAAATTAGGGCGAGCGCCCCTAACGCACCCTACAGAACATTTTCAAATATGAGATGCACCCAGTCTACTTTTGCCGAATCGCCACTTTTTGGGTGATTCGCTTCCAGATTAGGAATAGAAAATTAAACAGGATAAAATGTCACAAACTCCCAGTGTTGACGTTGCCATTATTGGTGGTGGACCCGCCGGAACCGCTTTAGCTCTAACAATTTGTCTCTATTCAAAACTCACTGTTGCTGTAATTGAACAAACAGCCTATGATAATCTTCGTACAGGAGAACACGTATCGGCTAGCTTGCTCCCCTTACTAGATTACCTGCAAGTGAAAGAACCTTTTCTCGCAGACAATCACACCCCCGTTTACAACGTTGCTGCCGTCTGGGGACATTCTGAACTCCACACTCGCCCCTCGATCATCAATCAAATGGGGGAAGGTTATCTCCTTGATCGCACAGAATTTGATGTCATGTTAGCAGAACAACTGGTTCATAAAGGCGGTCAACTTTACTTAGAAACAAAATGTGCTGAAGGAGAACAACTAGAAGGAGGAGGATGGAGACTATTCCTCAAGGATAATTCAGGAGAATATTCCCAGCTAGAAACCCGTTATTTAGTCGATGCCACAGGCAGACAAGCCCGAATTTCCAAGCGACTAGGGGCAAAATCTCTCCCCTGCGATTCCCTGGTGGGAATCAGTGCCGTGCTTGATTTTGAAAGCGATCGCTCAAAAACAGAAGAAGTTCTCATTGAGTCAATTCCTGAAGGATGGTGGTACTCCGCGTGGCTGCCAAATGGGACCTTAATCGTGGTCTTGATGACAGATATCGATATTATGCGACAGGGCAAACTCCAGAAGGAAAAGCAGTGGGTTGAACTGTTATCCAAAGCTATCCATACCAAACAACGGGTTCGGGGAGGACAATTAGTTTATCCCCTTGCCGTAAAACCCGCTCAATCTCACGTTCTCGATCGCGCCGTGGGAGAAGACTGGATGGCGATCGGAGATGCTGCCATTGCTTTCGATCCCCTTTCCTCTATGGGTGTAGGACACGCAATAACTTGTGGATGCGATGCTGCTGTTGCCCTAGTCGAATATCTGATTAATAACGATGATAGACTACTCAAACAGTACCAGAACCGACTAAAACATAATTTTGATAATTATTTGAGTATTAGACATAGATATTACGCCCTGGAACAACGGTGGTTAGATTTCCCTTTTTGGAAACGTCGAACTCAATTATGTCCCATCCCCCTGGTAACAAAATAGATTCCTTCTCTCAACCAATAGATTTGTTGCGAATTAAGCGAAAAAGTGGGCGCTACTGAAGGAGCAGTTCGGACATCGACACCAAGAGTTCCTAGAATGTTGGAGATATTACTCCCGGTCACCCGAGACAGAATGTTCTCGATTCCGGCTGGATTGGCAAAGTAAACCCGCTGTAGCTGACCAACATTAAAATCTTGAAAGCTGTGGAACAGGTTACTACCTCGCACTGCTCCCCCTTCAATCAAGTCCCCTGGCTCTCCCCTGATAGTTAGATTTGGTGTTACCACTGAGGATTCATTACCCAAGGTTTGATCCGGGGTAATCTGGGCTAGGGCATAGTTCCCAGAAAAAGCCATCACAACCGATCCCACTAGGGTTATGGCTTTTTGTGTTAAGCGCAATATACCTAGCCCCTCATCTCAAGTCCGGTTGAATACCTAAAATAAAAGAGATTGATGGGGAGATAGGGAGATGGACAGATGAGCTAGATTTTGATTAAGGGTAATTATCCCGACTTGATATGACCCCCTCAGTTGCTGATCCTTATAGAAACTTTTGCAGTTCCTTCAGCAGAGACTCGGTCTGCTCAATCCCTTCGTTATCCCGTTGAGTCTGGTAAAGTTCTAGGGCTTTTTCGATAGCAGTGAGGGCTTCGGTGACGCGAGAACGTTTTTTTAAGGCTACTCCTAGGTTATAGTGAGCTTGGGCATTTTCCGGAGCCAGTTCAATTAAACGTCTATAGGTCACTACTGCTGGTACATATTGTTCTTGGGCTAGAAGAATTTTCCCGATGTACTCCTGTGCTTCTACTAAATCAGGTTGGGCAGAAGCTGCTCGACGAAATGCTTTGAGGGCTTTGGATAAACTCCCTCTTGATTCCAGAATTTGACCGATCTGCAGGTGAATTTCAGGATTACGAGGCGCTAATTTCACAGCTTTTTCAAAAGCCGCTAGTCCAGCCATCTCATCCCCATGTATCAACCAAGCTGTTCCCAAACTCATTTGGATACTGGTTTCGTTCGGAGCAATTTCCGCTGCCTTTTGGAACACTTTTATGGCTTCTTCGGAATTTTCCTGCTCTAACCAGGCTGCACCGATTAACTGGTATACTGTTAAGTTGTCTGGCTCAATTTCCAGGATTTGTTCATAGGTTCCTATGGCCCCTTGATAGTCCTTTTGACGTAGGAGGGTAATACCCAAACCAAAATAGGCGTTAATATTCTCTCGGTTAAGTCTAGTGGCACGACGATAGGCCGTAGCAGCACCAGCATTGTCCCCAGCATTGGCCAGACTGTAACCCAGTGCGTAATGGAAATTAGCATTTTCTGGCTCGAGTGCGATCGCTTTTTTGTAAGCGGCGGCAGCGTCTTGGAATTTGCCCAGACTTGCTTGTAAGTAGCCAATGCCCGAAAAAATCTTAGGGTTTCCCTGTTCCAGCTCAGCTGCTTCTTGGTAAACAGCAACAGCTCCCTGATAGTCACCCGCATCTACCAACTCTCGTGCTTGATGGAGAAGGTCATTGAGCTGTGGATTATACTGCTGTCGGCTAGATACCAGAGTTGGCATTGCTCCAGCAATCCCTGGGAGGGGGGTTGCAACTAGGGAGAAAAATAAGCTAAGAAGGAGGAACAAAGTTTGCTGTAGCAAAGTCAATGTTTTCATAGTCATCAGTAGAGTGTACTTTGGGAGGTTCACTATACTGATGATTTTTACCATGAACACCCGCTAATCGGGAAGGGTTAGCCGGGATAAACTTGCTTAAGTTCTGTTAAGCTACAGGATTGTTTGGGGTCAACTTATGATACTAACCCTTCCGGTCTAGACCGGAAGGGTTAGTGTTGAAGGATGTCAAGCCTAAATTTATATAACTTAACAATCCTGATTTAGATATATATAGTAGATGTGTTTTTTATTTATGCCCCACCTATAGGGCTATAGGTGGGCTTCTTGAGTTTCATGGAAAGTTGAACCAGGGATGGCAAGCCTGATCCATAACGATCATTAAGACTGCAAAGCACCACTTTGAACCATCATCAGGATGAAAATACCAACACTGGCGACTACTAAAACAAGACCTAAAGCCACTGATTGACCCAAATGGTTGGGAGTTTGAGAAGTCTTCATGTGTCTTTTCCTTTCTTAAAGTTATGTATGCCGATAATGAACGATAACAAACTTTTGCGGAGGTTGATAAGAAAATGCAAAGTATCTTAACGTAACTTTACATAAGTTAATACTGACTAAAGTGTGATCTAGTTTGCTCTTTAGCCGAAGGGAATAGGATTTAAGGCAAAGTTGTTTAAGGATCACAACAAGGCTCTAATGTTTGCTGTAGAGGGGATAGAGCTTTCAAGGGGCGCTGACAATAGAGCCATTTATGAGGCTTGAGGCTGATCAGAGCCTTGGCCATTGCTGACCTTAGAGTCATAGCATGCCAGGGGTCAATAATCCCATGGCAAAATCACTATGGTGTGGCTCAATTTGCTGTTGTCATTGATTAGGACTTATCACCGACGGGGTCAGGAGGCGAAGGGAGGGGCGGTGCAGAAGTTGGTATTGTAGAGAAGTTTGGTAAAGAAAAAGAGAAGGAGATTTCAAGGATTTGAGGGGTCTAATTGAATTTTTTCATCTCCATTGGTAATTACAAATAAGTAGACACTGCAGGTCCCCAAGGTAATCCCAAAAATAACCACAAGATGAAAAGAATTGACCATCCAAGAAGAAAAGCTAATGAATAGGGCAACATTATCGCAATCAACGTTCCTAAACCCAAATTTTTATCATATTTTTGGCCATAAGCCACAATAATCGGAAAATAGGGCAACAGCGGCGTAATCATATTTGTGCTAGAATCCCCAATCCGATAAACTAATTGAGTCAGCTCTGGAGCATAGCCCAACAACATTAACATCGGAACAAAAACAGGTGCCATAATTGCCCACTTCCCCGAAGCGGAACCAATAAACAAATTAATGAATCCAGTGAAAAAAATCAGACCCAACAGCAAAGGAATTCCTGTTAATCCGGTTTTTTGCAACAATTCTGCTCCCGAAATTGCGACTATAATTCCTAAGTTTGACCAACTAAAATAAGCAACAAATTGAGCCATGAAAAACGCAAGGACTATGTAATATCCCATCCCACTCATGGCTGAGGTCATCCCTTGGATGGCATCTTTGTCTGTTTTAATGGTTCCTGCTCCCAATCCATAGGCAATACCCATAATCAGAAACACAAACGTAATAATAAATATGATGCCACTGAGAAAGGGTGAGGGAATAATTGTGAATGTTTCTGGCTGTCGGAGAATTCCCTGGGGTGGTAGCACTAGAGCCATAAGCAGCCCGGTTAAAGCTGCCAAGGAATAACCCGCCCATCTTAATCCTCTTTTTTCTACTGCTGTTAGTTTTTCCCTGGAAAAACTAACGGTTTCTGAGGGTTGATAACTGCCTAGTCGGGGTGCAATAATGCTCTCGGTCACCCACCAGCCCAACACGGTGATCAGAAGGGCTGAAACTGCCATGAAATAATAATTTGCAGTGGCATCGACTGTATAACTGGGATCAATTAATTGAGCACCACTTTGAGTCATCCCTGCCAACAAAGGGTCAAGGGCATTGACTAGTAAGTTGGCACTAAATCCTCCTGCGACTCCGGCAAAAGCAGCCGCTAATCCTGCTAGAGGGTGTTTACCAAACGAGAGAAAAACTAAAGCAGCTAAGGGGGGGAGAATAACAAAACCTGCATCTGCTGCTAGGTTTGACATAACACCAATAAACACAATTACAGGGGTAATGAACTGGGCTGGTGCAATTAAAACTCCCTGGCGCAGAATAGCAGCTATAAATCCTGTATATTCGGCCACTCCAAATCCCAAAACTGCCACTAATACAGTTCCCAATGGTGGAAAGGAAACAAAATTAGTCACAGCCTTACTGACAATGCGACGAATTCCGTCTGGGGTCAGGATAGAAATTGCCTCGATGGTTTCTTGGGTTGCTGGATGAGTGACTGACACCCCCATAACACTTGCGATCGCACTTAAAAAAACAATAGTAAAGCACAGAACAATAAAGATCGTGACAGGATCAGGCAGACGATTGCCGATGTTTTCAACACTTTGCAGGATAGAGGCAATGAAGTTTTTTTTCCTATTACTTACCATAGGTGTTTAGAGGATCTAAATTCACTGGTATAGGAGTAGAAAAATTGTTAATAATTTCTGCTTCAGTTAGCCAGGAAATAGCCAACTCCCCATTTCTAGCTCTTCTTCGCTGTAGAGGAACTGATCAAACAACTCTGCCATTTCAGTTCTGGAAATCGAGCCATCTTGATTGAGGTCTAAGCGCTTGAAGTTATTAGAAATTTCACTCACGTCAAGATCATAGGTTTTATAAAATGCGGTTAGCTCTTCTACTGCTATCTCTCCATCTAAATTGACATCCATCAATTGTAAAAAGGCATCTGCAAAACCATGATCAAAGCGCTTAGCGAGGTAATCTAACCATTCGTGTAATTCAATTTTTCCGTCTCCATTGGCATCGGCCAACTCAAGCAACCGCTGACCAAAACCAAGCCAGGAACTGGCCATCAGTTGATACTCTTGGGATTGTTTTGACCACCCTCGAATTTCTGCCAATGATGCCACTGTTGTTTCAAAGTCTTGGGGTTCAATGGCACCATTGCCATCGTAGTCCAGCATTTGAAATAATCGTTTTAGTTTGCGCTGACGACGTTGACTCATGGCATTGGATAAATTTGATCCCCTCAACCATATCCAGGCTAGGACAATCTGACTGCCAAATAACAGCGCACTCGCGATAAAAGGGGCACCAGGGTTAACATACTCAAACAGTAATCCAGAGACGAAGGGTCCAGCAATGGCACCTAGAGGGGTTAAAGACTGGGCAGCACCTAGCACGCTTCCCTGGTATTTCGTGCCTGCAGCCTGGGACAATAAGCTACCCAGAGATGGCCGAAACAGGGAGTCCCCAAAACCCAGAAGCACCAATGTAAAAAGTAGCACATAAAGGTGTTTAGCCAAAGGAAAGGAGACGAATGCAACTACTGTTATACCGAGTCCCAGGATCAGCATATTCACCTCTCCCAAGGTTTTGACAATCCGCCCAATTAAAATCCCTTGAGTAACTACCGTGACCAAGCCAAGCAAAAGAAAGGCATACCCAGTGTGTTCAGCACTCCATCCCCAAATTTCGTTTAACCACAGGGCTAAAATTGTTTGGGTAATAAATAGGCCAAATCTTAGAAAGAACCCGAGGCTAATCAAAAAAGCAATAATAGGATTTTCCTTGATCACAAGCCAAAGATTAAAAGTCTCTGCTTTAGATTGGGGCTTCTTAGAATGACTTGATGGTGCAGATTTAGACTGGGAAACTGGTAAAAATTTCCAAGCTAATAAGAAGGCAGCAAAGGAAAATAAGGCTGCTATGAAGAGTGGCAATCGGAGGTTTGGGTTATCTCCCCCTAACCCCACTAAAACACCAGAAAGGGCAGGTCCCAAGGTGAAGCCAAGTCCTAACGCAGCCCCTAGAATTCCCATACCTTTACTACGATTTTCTGGGGTCGTGATATCACCAACATAGGCTTGGGCAATCACGATGCTATAGCTCATGGCACCTGCTAATGCCCGAGCCAAAAACAAGGTAATGAGGGAGTTCGCTAAGGCAAACCAAAGATAAGCGATCGCACTTCCAGCTAAGCTCAGGAGTAGTAAAGGGCGTCGCCCAACGCGATCGCTTAGGCTACCTAAAAATAGTGTTGTAACGAAGCTGGCTAGAGCATAAACACTAAACAGCAGGGTTATTGTACTGGCGGAAGCGCCGAAGGATTTAGCATAGAAGGGCAGAAGCGGAATAACAATGCCAAATCCGATCAGGTTTGTAAAGGCGCTCAGAGAGATAACAAAGAGTGTATTGCTGGATTTAGCCATTAGAGTCTAAGTCTAGGTGTTAGATATTAGGTATTACGTATTAGGTTTTCTGTTGATGTTTTTTTTTAACACCTAACACCTAATACCTTGCATATACTGCTATCTCAAGTTTAGATATCTGTAATGCTCAGGTGTTAGTTAAGCGAGTGTCACTCTAGGGACTAACAGAAATCTAATAAGGGGCACCGTTTGGAAACAATAGAGCAATCCGTTTTTCTCGGATCTTGGCTTCCTCCGTGTAAAGTTCTTCTATCTGAGTAACCACATCTTCTTCAATCCCAATATATTTTGCCAGTTTGCGAACAGCAGCTTGTTCCCCTGAATTATATTCTCCATCGGCAGCGCAAGCCTGAATGGCAATATAAATAATTACTCGAGGATCGCTACCTATAGTCGATGCCTGATTCAAAATATCAAGCAAATCTTCATTTGCCTCATAAGTTTTGGCTAATTCATATTTAGGATTGTGATAGGCGGCTGCGCGACCAACAACCCAATCTCTTTCTTCTGGTGCCAGTACTCCATCTCCCTTAGCACAAATGAGGACTGCTTTCATCACAGCCTCAACGTCTTCAATTGCTGGGATAGTTTTCATCCCATACAATTCATTTATGATCCACCTAAAATAGCGGTAATTCCCCAGACGCCTCCCGTTAGGGTTAGCGTCTGGGGAATTACCGCCAACAAAAAAAATCGAGCGGTAGCGAGTCCGTTTATAGTCTGTATTCATAGCCGTCCGCTCGGTGAATGGTTTTTAGGTATTTCGGATGTACATCAAAGCTTTTCTCTAATGTGCTCAGCTTAAAGCTTGGCCTATAGCGAATGGCAATTCGTCCGGTATACTTCCCTGCGTACTTCCGAGACGGGATATCGGCTTTTACTAAATCCCCCGTTTGAAACCCCATAAAAAACTTCTGTGAGGGAGCGTGGGCTATAGGAAAGCCATATCGGTCGGTTCGACATCGCTGCCGCCTCCCATGACCCTTGGCTTTGACGATCAGAGGTCTGACCCCTTTAAGTAGTAGTCTTTCGGGGGTAGAAGCCCCAACACAAGCCGCGTCTGTCCAGTGGGTTTTAGGAATGTTCCGGAGTTTGCGATTGAATTTAGTCCGACCACCAGTACCCGTTTCCACAGGGAACCCGTACCCTTTCAGTCTCCTCAGCAATTCCCATCGGGTGGAATTAACCGCCGCCGCATCTTTCAATGGGGCTAATGCTTGCGCCAATACCTGCTTGAGCACGTCGGGTTTCTTTTTGAGAAATGCCTCAACAGGTTTATTCCCCTTGGCTTGATTGCAAGGGCGGCAGGCTAGGGTGAGGTTACTGACTCGGTTCGAGCCACCCTTGCTCAAAGCTTGGATATGCTCGATTTCAAGGGGGGTTTCTTTGGCGCTACAGTAAGCACATTTTCTTTCCCATTTCTGGAGTAAGTATTCCTTTACTTCAAAACCGAACAACTCACCTCGCTGGTACTCAACGCCCCTAATTTCGGGGTTCTGCATTTTCTGCATGTCGAACCGTACCAATTCCATTGAGAGCGCGGAGATTGGACAGACCCTGATCATCCGCCCGACCCATGTCTCGACGTTGGCCACCCGGCTTTCGAAAGAAGGAGCAAGCCATCCTTCTGGGCAAATCCGATTCAGGAACCTTCGCTTGCGATACCTTAGTTTCCGGTTACGTCGCCCTCGTCTTAACGCTCTGCGAGAGTCAAGAGCGTTCTTGATTTGCTCTGTTCGGTGTTCGATCTCTAAGGCATGGGTCACCCGGTAGGATTGTTCCTGGACTACTGCCATTCCCGTCACCTTGGAGCCTGGATCAATTTTAAGTCGGTGGGGATGGGTAACTGAATCCTCCACCGTCCTGTCTAGCAGTACGATGGTGAACGGGTAGCGCTTAAAAACCCTGGCGCGTCCGTTATTGAGCAGCTTTCTTGCCCGTGCTGGATGACAAGGATCAAGGGGTTCAAGGTTTTTATCTAGAACAAAGGCGTACATTACTGCACCTCTCAATTTCTTGGTAAGGTTTGCCTCGACGTTGTTAGTACTCGGTACTTTCCTGATCACACTGGCTTTTCCGAATGACCTGTTTAATGACCCGGTTGTAGAGCTTGGAACTGGCACGCATCCCAAGGTACGAACTTTAACCCTTGGTACTAACGGCTGCCTGAGGCGAGGCCAGAAATCCTCGTCTCGTCTCAGGCCATCTGGTCAACAGGCTTGATTCAAGCCCACACTGTACCCAGTAGGGTCAGTGTGCGGTAGTTGACTGGCGAGCATCCTGTTCTATATCAAGCACATTTAACCTCCCATTGGAAAAAGCGTATAACATACGGGAGTATGGTACACCATTTCATTGACACTCTCCGTGCTCTGCTACTGGGGTTTGACCGCAATGGTTATTTCTCCAGGAAGACGCATGGTACTGCGATTTGCCTCTAATAATATACGTCCATGGTTCCGCAGTGTCGTGGCTCGCTCTTGGGCAGCCCGGATTTCAAGCATCGCGTTGTTCAATTTTGGCTCTGAGAAATATTCTTTCTCAACAATCTCTGAGCGGATAACATACTCAAAGAAACTGTGTCCTTTAGCCTCTTTGAAACCAGCTAGATCGAGAAATCTATACAATTCCTCGCCCATCAGAAAATAGCGATTGGCAACGGCATCCATTGCACCAATCAGGCGATCCTTCACTTTCGTAATCTCTACAAATTCATCTCGTTCCTGGACATCATCAAAAAGAAAGCCGAGATTGATAAATAATCCACCGGGTTTGAGTATTTGAAAGACACTGCTGTAGAGCTGATGTTGTTTGTCGAGGGGAATTTCGTGGGAGCCGCTTTTGATCACAACCCGATCGAAGGAATTTTCAGGTAGCTTTTCACCAGACTGTAAGTCTGTCATAGACAGCACATCTCCGTGGATAATCGCAACTTGATCCGAATCAATAGCAGTGCGTGCAAGCTCGGTCTGCACTGAGGAATATTCCAGTAAGGTGATTAACGGAACTTTAATGTTACGATCTAAACAGTAGTTGATCATGCGACAGGTGAGGTTTCCATCTCCGCCCATTGCGTCAAGTACATTCTCAGCATTTTCCAGGTCTAGAAGCTCGACAAACGATGTCAAAAAGTCTTCATCAAAACCGTTAATCTGATCCTGGTTGTACTTACCCACAAGATCATACGCAGCCTGGGCTGATGTGGCCAAGGATTTTTGTGGAGTCATTCTTGTCTCGCTCTGTCTAGATTTGTGTTGAGTTATTTTAGCGATTCAACGATTTGCGATCGCAAATTCCGAAGCGTAGTTAACCCCATCCCACGATGGACAATCCTGTTTGTGCTGTTCCTAAGTATAGGCTAAACCTTTACTTAGTTAAACCATGTTCCAAAGCATAGCGAACTAACTCGGTACGGCTATTAGTTCCGGTTTTGCTAAACAAACGACTAACGTACTTCTCAACATTACGAACACTAGTCTCTAAACGTCGGGCAATTTCTTTATTCATTAGCCCTTGGGCAACCAAATCTAAAACACTCTGCTCTCTAGCTGTAAAATCAATGCGCAACGGTGGAGGAGTTTGGACAATCCCATGCTTTTGGTCTAACATTGCCCGAATTTCAGCCACCTGCTTGGCTATCTTTTCAAGCTCTGTACTACCTACACTATCTTCAGAGCTAGCAGCGCGACGCTCCAAGAGGTTTTGAACAATAGCCACTAATTCATCTGGATCAAAGGGCTTCGGTAGGTACGCATCACAACCGGCCTGATAACCCTGAATTCGATCTGAGGTCATGCCACGGGCTGTTAGAAACACTACTGGCAGTGCTTTAAAACGGGGGTCATCTCGAAGTTGCTGTAGGAATTGATACCCATCTACTTTAGGCATCATGATGTCAGAAATTACTAGTTCGGGTGTGTTTTGCTGTAACATCTGCCAAGCATCATTAGCATTACTGGCAACATCTACGGTAAAACCAAATTCTGTCAAATACTCTTTGACCGCTTCCCTTACTCCTGGTTCGTCATCTACCAATAATAGTTTTGCTGACATCGCTACTTCCTTAACCCCTACTTCGTTTAAGAGCTTTGCTGACATCGGTAGTTCCTTAACCCGTACTACCCTTAGTGTAGCGCAGTGTAGCGCAATGTAGCGCACTTTACTGATAATAAGTAAGCTTACCCCCGGCTGAAGCACGGGGGCTTTCGCCCAGGCTCCAGAGCGTTGGTTTTCAGTAGCCCTAGCATACTCAACGCGCCTAGACTCCAAATTTATCGAATCTAAGGGTTAAGCGCCGAACCTCAAGGCTGGCTTACTCTACGGACTCTTCCGCAGCTTCTACAACCGAGTCAATTCTCGGACAGCCCCAATACTTCGTTTTGCGCATCACTCGCCGATACTGACTTACTGGCCTAGCCGTTACTCTGAAGTTAAGAGTGCCTTTGCCTATTTCAGTCTTCTTTAATTATAATTGACGGCTAAAAGCGCGCTATTACGCTTCCTCCCCGCTTTAAAAAGACGGGGCTTCCGCGTTTTTTAATTTTTGTGATTAATCGGGAATCGGGCATCGGGCATCGGGATGCAGCTATCAGCTTCCATGGGAAAGCCACTCTATCTGATCAGCTTTATCTGGCAGCCGGGCTTCCTGTTGTCCCTTTGCCCTTGCCCAAGTTCCAAACAGACCAATCGGTGTGCTGATTAGCTCAATTGGATCGGTTTTGCCTGCGATCGCATTAATACTGTTGCGCGGTAGTTCTTTCAGCAACCAACGACTGATCCGATACAGATATTCCCTTGGTGGAATATCCCGCATCAACGGCACACCATGGAGCTGATTTAAGTAACGGTTAGACCGACCATACCGATGCCATTGACTGTGATACTCCCGAAAAGTGGAACGGTGTCGGTGCTCTACTATGGCAGTTGGAGCAAGGAGTAATTGCCAGTTGCTTTGCTTTTGAATCCGCCAGCAGATATCAGCATCACCACCAGTGGTCAGGTAAGGACGGAACAATCCCACTTCCTCGAATGCTTGCCGTCGGATTGCTAGGTTAGCGGTTTGACCGTAGGGACAATAGGAATGGTTTAAGGTATGTTCCTGAGATAGAACATTATGGTACTCAGCGTGTTTTTCTAGCCAGGTTTTACCGGGCAACCCGATGATTTGACCAGCAACAATACCAATACTGAGATTGGTCAAGGGTGAGACCAGGTCTGCTAACCAATGGGGTTGGGGACGACAGTCTGCATCAGTAAAAGCAATTATTTCCCCCTTAGCAGCTCGAATTCCTTTGTTACGGGCTGCATAGGAGCTTTGAATCTGGTCTTCTAGGATGTAGTGGAAGGTTATGCCCTCAGATGCTCCCTCAGTAACAGCAGTTTGGATGAGTGAGGCAGTGCGATCGCGGCTATTATTATCCACTAACAGATACTCTACTTGGTCAGTGGGATAGGTCTGTGCCTGTAAACAACGGACTAACTCTGGTAAATCTGCTTCACCGTTGTAGATTGGTACAACTACTGAAACCTTGGGCAAGCATTTGTCATTTGTCATCTGATAGGGAACAGGGAACAGGGAACAGGGAACAGGGATGGAGCTATCAGCTATCAGCTATCAGCTATCAGTTATCAGCTATCAGTTATCAGTTATCAGCTATCAGTTATCAGCTATCAGTTATCAGCTATCAGTTATCAGCTATCAGCTATCAGCTATCAGCTATCAGCTTTTAAATAAAACCGGTAAGCATTAGTTTAATCTGAGTGAAGTCACCTCACAGGCTTGAAGCCTGTTCCACAAAGCTGACGGCTGAAGGCTGAAGGCTGACCGCTGACCACTGACCCCTGACCCCTGACCCCTGACCCCTGACCCCTGACCGCTGAGATTATCAACGATCAATATTGAGCATAATTAACTGCCGTTGGAGTAGCGATCGCACTCCATCTAAATCGAAGTTAACATGCTTGATAATTTCTGCTACGGTTTGGGCTTGGGATGAGTTGTCGGCTGAGTTACCATTCTGGTCACAGGCTTCGAGAAACTTAAATTCCTCCTCTGATAGCTTAACCAGCTGGTAATCATAGTCAAATAGGGACTTACTTGGCCAACCGGTCATACAAGGGTGCCGTTCTGGAATTGCGGCTAACAGGTCTTTATCCTCTGACCAATCTACCCGCTCTAAGGGAGGACGAGTCAGGAAAAACTCATAATGAGTCAGTTCTGGATCTAATAATTCAATTAACCGATATAGCTCCCGTTCACTCAGACCTTCTGAGCGTGCCATTAACTCTGGATTTTTGCCAAATAAGCGCTCTTTCTGCCAGTAGCGGGGATTAGAAAAACCAAGAAACTCTAAGCCAGCGGCATCGATTAGTTCAAATAGGGTTTCAATGTTATAGTCAATCTCTTGGGGATGAACGTACATATCGGCGAAGCATTCATCCTGATGGTTTTCCAAAGCCCAGCGTTCCCGGTCTCGCTTGACAATTCTGTTGTTTTCTGGTAGTGCTTCAAATAATTGACGACCGACCTTGACCCCATCCTGGTAGTCTCCCTGGTTTTGACCCTGCAAAAGTGCGATCGCTTGCTGCATCAACTGGATTTCCCAGCGTCCTAATTCAGCATAGACAAAGATATGAAATAAGCCCCCTGGTGCTAGTTTCTTAGCTATAGATTGAATTCCACGGATGGGGTCTGGCAAGTGATGTAACACTCCCACACAGTTAATTAGATCGAACTGACCCTCAATTTGGTCAACATCGTACAAGCTCAAGTGATGAAACTCGACCCGATCAGCACCTGAGCGGCGACAGCGTTCCTGGGCTACCTTCAAGGCTCCAGCACTAATATCAATCCCCACTACTGAGGCTTGGGGATTGAGGTGAACTAGATACTCTGTGCCTACCCCTGTCCCACAACCAGCATCTAGAATCCGAATTTCCTCTCTTTGGGGTGTTTGCCCAGTACAAAAACTATAGGCAGTTCGCCAATTCCAGCGCCAGTTGTATCCAGGAGGTGGCTCATCGAGTAAGGGTTCTGGGGGAAAAGGGTAGGTATCGTAGAGGCGCTCAACGGCAGCAGCGGTTTCTTGAGAGGTTTTCATCACAAAACTTTACAAAACTTAATTATTCGGGTAAATTTTTTACGAAAATAAAGTATAATCTCAAAGGTTTACTGGGATCAATGGCCATCAATCCTGAACTCGATCCCCTAAATTCTATACAATTCTTAATAAATAAACCGTAGAGATCAGAAAAGTTTTAATCTAAAAGCTAGTCGAGTTTAGCAGTCAGCACCCCGCTCTGAAAAGACGGGGCTTTGTGCGAAGCACACGCTTACACGAACGAGCCTCTTTCTTTAGATAGCTGACCAGCCTAAGTCTTACGAGGACTACGTTATCGATAAGAGTTAAAGTCCCTACCTTGGGATGCGTGCCAGTCTCAAGCTCTAGAACCGGATGGTTAAACAGTTGTACGAGGGGTAAGACAGTGCCATCTGGAGAGTACCGATCGATAACATTGGCGAGGCAAACTTAACCCCAGAAATGGGAGTTTTGAGGGATTTTTTAATCCCTCACCCTGAAAAGGGTGGTTTGACGACGGTTAAAACCGCTCGTGTCGTTTTTCCTCCCCGGTCATTAGACGTGGGGCTTGTCCTACTCCCGTCTTTCTTCGTGAGATTGGATAGGACTAACATCAAATGCCTACCCACCAAATGGGTGTCTAAAACGTGTTTATTAACTGCGGCATAAGTCCGCAATGACAGCATAAAAATTTAGGAGCTTTAACAAACCAATGAGTGTCAAGGCAAGTGGTGGAAGCTCAGTTGCCCCTGTGCAACTCTATCAAACTGTCCCATCGGCAACCATTATCCAAGCAGAACAGCAAGACCGCTTCTTAGGAAATGGAGAGATCAACGAGCTACTGGATTACTTCCGTTCTGGAGAACAGCGTTTAGCAATTGCTGATCTGATTACCAAAAACTCAGACCTAATCGTATCCAAGGCGGCTAACCGGATTTTCGTGGGTGGTTCCCCCATGGCTTTCCTGGAAAAGCCTAAGGAAGCCCCTGTCCCAGTTGGGGCTGGTGCTACAGCGGTTCCCGACACCAAAACCTTGGGGACTAGTACCTTTGTCGAGAGTGGAGGTGGATTATTTTCGGGCTTCCGGGCTCTGTTTAGTTCTCCGACTGGACCAACCCCAGCGAGTTTCCGTCCCATCGACATCAACCGCTATGGTCCGAGGAATATGCAAAAGTCCTTGCGGGACCTATCTTGGATGTTGCGCTATATCACTTACGCTATTGTTGCTGGTGATCCCAACATCCTAGTGGTTAATGTTCGAGGTTTGCGGGAAGTCATTGAAAATGCTTGTTCAGCTGATGCCACAATCGTGGCAATCCAGGGAATGCGGGCGGCTTCACTAGATTATTTCAAAGGTGATCAGTCTGCACAGGAGATTGTTGCCCAGTACTTTGACATTACCCTGAACGAATTTAAAGCTGCTACACCCTCCGATAAACTGCGGCAACGGCCTTCGATAGACCAACAAGGGCTGCAATTGCCCCAAAGTTACTTTAATGCAGCCGAGCGGCGTCCTAAGTTTGTGATGAAGCCCGGTCTGTCATCCTCAGAAAAAACTGAGGTAGTTAAAGCGGCCTACCGGCAAATCTTTGAGCGTGACATTACCCGCGCCTACGGTTTGTCAATTTCTTATCTAGAATCTCTGGTTAAAAACGGGAACATTTCCATGAAGGAGTTTGTTCGCCGTTTGGGCAAATCTGAACTATACCGGAAGCAATTCTTTGAACCTTTTATCAATAGTCGGGCCTTAGAACTAGCTTTCCGCCATTTCCTAGGTAGGGGTCCATCTTCAAGGGAAGAAGTTCAAAGCTACTTCTCCATTGTTTCCGATGGTGGTCTACCCGCTCTAGTAGATGCCCTGGTGGATTCTCAGGAATACTCCGATTACTTTGGGGAAGAAACGGTTCCCTATCTGAGGGGTTATGGTCAAGAGGCTCAAGAATGCCGTAACTGGGGCATGCAGCAAGATTTGTTGCGCTATAGTGCTCCCTTCCGTAAGGATGCCCAGTTTCTCAATACCTTTGCCAAGTACGAGCAACCCCTGCCTGACCAACATGTTTATGGTTCTGGTAATGACTCGTTGGAAATTCAGTTTGGGGCAATTTTCCCGAAAGAAACCCGGAATCCTACTACCACCCCCGCTCTGTTTGGCAAAGATACTAAACGCCTGCTGATCCACCAAGGCCCAGCTATCAATAACCAAAATAGTAATCCAGGGGCAAGGGGTGTATTCCCAGGTTCCCTTGGCTCTAAGGTGATCCGCCTTGACCAGATCCCTAGTACACAAGACACTAGTATCAAATTTGCCGAAAGCTCTACTCAAAGGGTAATTCGTGCCTGTTACCTGCGAGTGTTTGGCTTTATGCCCTATGAAGGGGAACGGCTGACTTCAGCAGAAGCTCGGCTGGAAAACGGTGAAATTACCGTCCGCGAGTTTATCCTAATGCTGGCGAAGTCTGATGGTTTCCGCAAACGCTACTGGACACCATTGTATGTGGTCAAGGCAATTGAATATATCCACCGACGTTTGCTCGGTCGTCCTAGCTATGGGCGCTCCGAGATGAACAGTTACTATGATGTTGCCTATAAACAAGGTTTCTACGGTGTAGTAGAGGCAATTGTCAACAGCAAAGAGTACTCTGAGGCATTTGGGGAAGATACGGTTCCCTATGAGCGCTATGTGACGGCGGCTGGTTTAAAAATGCGCACCGGAGTGTCTGGTAGCGTGACATCAGCAATGGCAATCATGGCTGAGGAGAAAGTACCTCGCTTTGTTGAGCTGGGTATGGGCAAAGACATGCTCACCGAACCGGAAGTTGAATTCCGGATTAATCAGGGGGTCAGTGTACAGCGTCAACAAACCAAGATCTTTAAGCTGATTGACCTTAATGATAAGCCAGCCTTGAAAGTCTTGATTGGAGCAGCTTATCGGCAGATATTTGAGCGGGATCTTGAACCCTATGTGATCAGAGCAGCATTCACCTCCCTGGAAAGCCGACTGAGCAATGGGGAAATTAATCTCAAGGAGTTTATTGAAGCCTTAGGTTGTTCTGATCTCTACATCAAAGAGTTCTACACCCCCTACCCCAACACCAAGGTGATTGAGCTGGGTACGAAGCACTTCCTAGGACGTGCCCCCTTAACTCAAAAGGAAATCCAGACCTACAACGCAATTCTAGCCTCTGAAGGGATTCGGAGCTTTATTGGCGCAATGGTCAATGGCATGGAATATGCTCAGGCATTTGGAGAAGATACCGTCCCGTACCGCCGCTTCCCCACCTTACCAGCTGCTAATTTCCCGAACACCGAGAAGCTGTATAATCAGCAGACCAAGCAGAATAGTGATGTGGTGGTACCAAGCTTTGATCCAGTCGAGCCTCGGATGGATTCGTCTAAGCTACCTCTGACCGGAAAAGCGATCGCAGATATGGCTGCCCAAAAGTGGGAGATGGCTACCAACCCCTCCGAGCTGGCCAAGGTAGGTCGTTCCTCTAATCGGAACCAACCAACCTTGAATCCCAAATCTGCTAAGCCAACACGGATTTTCCGCATCACCCCAAACATTTCTCAGGTCGAAAGCGCAGTGGTGATTGATGCCATTTATGACCAGGTCATGGATTTATTCGGTGAACCAGTACCACCAGAATACCGGCAACAGCATCTAGACAGTCAACTGCGCAATGGTGAAATTTCGGTGCGGCAGTTTGTTAAAGCCTTGGCAATTAGTAACACCTATAGTCAGCGCTTTTACCAGCCTTATCCCCCTGCCAAAGTGGTCGAGTTATTGTTCCGGCACTTACTAGGACGTACCCCTAACACTCACGGTGAGGTTCAAACCTACCAGCAGCTGTTGGCGGGACAGGGTCTAGAAGCTGTAGTAACCGCTATGGTTGATAGTTCAGAATACGCCCGCTTCTTTGGTGAAGACGTAGTCCCCTATCAGCGGGTTAGTCAGGGAGTCTGAATTATGAAGGTTGAACGCGATTGCGTGGCCTTTTGGCCAAGGTTGAAGGTTGAAGGTTGAACGCGATTGCGTGGCCTTTTGGCCAAGGTTGTTCGCCTTTGGTGTTCGGTGTAGGGTAAGTTTGGAGGTTGAGAGGTTAAAGGTTGAAGGATGGAGGGTGAAGGTTTGAAGGCGGTCGGTGGCTTGGACTAGGCTTAAAGGTTCAACTTTCAACCCCCAAACCTGATCAAGCCGGAATAGCAACCCCAAACTAAAATTACTTTGCCATCACTGAGGTACAGTCAATTTTCGCAACCCCTACTCCCTACTCCCTTAACTCAGGCCACTAACCTGTAACTGACCTTTCAAACTTTATTAGGGAAAATGTTACGATGTGTTGCGAAGCTAGGAAAAATGTCAACAATCTGTAGCAAAATATTCCCGGAAGGTAGGTTTATGATTAACCTGCTTTGATTGAGGCTTTGATTTAGGCCTTTAATTTAGGCGGGGTTAGCCAAACCAAGTTTTGCTGGGACGTGCGTCGGCTGAAGTTCCGACGGCGTATCGAGAACGGCGATTTCCCCGGCACATTGTGGGTAACTGCAATGCTACAGAAGCTCTAATCACACCGCAAGGTTAGTTAGAGAGCGTTCATTCTTGGAAATGCCAGTTTAAACAAACCTGGTGATATTTTTTTCTGGAGGAATCCATCTATGAGTATTGTCACGAAATCCATCGTGAATGCAGATGCTGAGGCTCGCTATCTGAGCCCTGGTGAATTAAACCGCATCAAAAGCTTTGTTACTTCTGGTGAGCAGCGCTTACGTATCGCTCAAACCTTAACAGGCTCTCGTGAGACAATTGTTAAGCAAGCTGGAGACCAACTCTTCCAAAAGCGTCCAGATGTAGTCTCTCCTGGTGGTAACGCCTACGGTCCGGAAATGACCGCTACTTGCCTGCGGGACATGGATTACTACCTGCGCTTGATTACCTATGGTATTGTTGCTGGTGATACCACACCAATTGAAGAAATTGGTCTGGTAGGTGCTAAGGAAATGTACAAGTCTTTAGGTACCTCCATTGATGCTGTTGCCGAAAGCGTCCGTTGCATGAAGGGTATCGCTACTGGCATGATGTCTGGAGACGATGCTGCCGAAGCTGCCTCTTACTTCGACTATGTGATTGGTGGATTGTTGTAGGGCAATAAATACCCCTTTGCCTAGTGTTCTGAGGCAAGTCTGTCTGTAGAACCGATAATCACAACTTGAGTTAAATAAGGAAATAGAATCATGCAAGACGCAATTACTGCTGTTATCAACTCTGCGGACGTCCAAGGCAAATATCTAGACGACTCCGCTATGGAAAAGCTCAAGGGCTATTTCCAAACTGGTGAGCTGCGGGTACGTGCAGCAACTGCTATTAGTGCTAATGCTGCTACCATCGTTAAGGAAGCGGTTGCTAAGACCCTGTTGTATTCCGACAGCACTCGTCCTGGTGGCAATATGTACACCACTCGCCGCTACGCAGCTTGTATCCGTGACATGGATTACTTCTTGCGTTATGCTACCTATGCGATGTTGGCCGGTGACCCATCTATCCTTGATGAGCGCGTACTCAATGGCTTGAAGGAAACCTACAACTCCCTTGGTGTTCCCATTGGTAATACCACCAATTCTATCCAAGGCATGAAGGAAGTTACCGCTAGCTTAGTTGGTCCTGATGCCGGTAAGGAAATGGGTGTATACTTTGACTACATCTGCTCTGGCTTAAGCTAAGTTAGCTAGTGTTGATGGAATTCGCCAGCCTGTAGTTGTCTGTGTAATTAAGGTCTGGGAAGTTGATTGTGAGTGCTAGCTTGTTAAAGGCGAATCTGGCTCACGTCAGTCAAGCAGAGGAGTTTTGACAGTCTAGTATTGACAATTAACTCCCAGACTTTGGAATAGTTGAGATATTCGATTAACGAATTTATTCCCTCGCTATAAGCGATAGGGAGTTTTTTAGCCATCTTGGGATCAAACCAAAATTAAAATTTTCTTGAATTTTACTAGGAGAAATAAGCTCATGCGGACGTTTGAAATAACTGCTTGTGTGCCAAGCCAAAGCAGAATTAGGACACAACGGGAGTTACAGAATACTTTTTTTACCAAGCAAGTTTCCTACGACAACTGGTTCCGTGAGCAGCAGCGCATCCAGAAAATGGGTGGCAAAATTATTAAGGTTAAGCTGGCAACTGGTAAGCAAGGTACAAACACCGGTTTGTAATGATTGTTCGATAAAAGCTGTTTATAAAAAAAACTTCAGGGGGTCTACTACGACCCCTTTTTGATTTTTGGTGCAAGATGGGGGGATGGGAACAGAGGCAAGAGAGGGAAGATATAGCATTTCTAAATTCGGTGAGGTACATTTGGGATGTTAGGGAATAGGCAAAAGGCAACAGGCAACAGGCAACAGGGAAAAAATATTGTGTACCTCATTACTATGAGAAAAGCTATAAACAAGAAACCGCCAAAGGCGAACAACCAAATAACCTTGGCCTATTGGCCACGCGCTTCGCAGCAAAGCGGGACTTCGTCCATCGCGTTCAACCACATAACACTCAACCTTCAACCACATAACCTTGGCCTATTGGCCACGCTACGCGAACAACCTTCAACCACATAACCTTCAACCACATAACCTTCAACCACATAACCTTCAACCAACCTGATTAAACGTGGCTCTACGTAACCTGATTCTATTATTTAACCCCTCCACTACAGACTGGGCAGTAACTGCTCGGTTACTGAAGTGGTTAACGTTTCTATGGCTGTTGATCGGAATAGTAATTCTTTTCTCAGCTTCTTATGCGATCGCAGATGTCGAGTTAGGGGATGGAACATACTACGTCAAGCGACAGCTGATGTGGGTAGTCTTAGGTTTAGTGGGATTTAACCTATTGGTGCGATCACCGTTGCGTTATTTGCTAAAGATCAGCCATTGGTTGGTCCTGGGGCTGTTGGTGCTGCTGTTATTGACTTTAATTCCTGGTGTGGGAACAACGGTTAATGGGGCAACTCGCTGGTTATCTGTGGGTTCGGTTCCCCTGCAACCTTCGGAGTTAATGAAGCCGTTTCTAGTGTTACAAGCAGCTCGAGTATTTGGGCAGTGGGACCGGCTTCAGTGGCGGACCCGTTTCACGTGGCTGGGGATTTTTATGGTGGTGTTGGTGGGAATTTTGTTACAGCCTAATCTGAGTACAACAGCACTTTGTGGAATGACCTTGTGGCTAGTTGCTCTAGCAGCAGGGTTACCGTTTTCTTACTTGGGAGGTACAGCATTTGGTGGTGTCCTGCTGGCAGTACTCAGTATCAGCATCAAGGATTACCAGCGGCGTCGGGTGATGTCATTCCTAAATCCTTGGGCTGATCCGATGCGAGATGGATACCAATTGGTTCAAAGTCTTCTAGCTATTGGCTCCGGTGGGACTTGGGGCTCTGGTTTTGGGTTATCCCAACAAAAGTTATTCTATTTACCGATTCAACACACTGATTTTATCTTTTCTGTATTTGCTGAGGAATTTGGCTTTGCTGGTAGTATAGCCCTAATGTTTTTGTTGATGACATACATGACCCTAGCGGTGATTGTAGCTATTAAGGCCAGAAACCGAGTCTATCAGTTAATCGCGATTGGAGCAATGCTGTTTATTGTAGGACAGTCTCTGTTAAATATTGGTGTTGCTTCTGGGGCTCTTCCCACTACTGGTTTACCCTTCCCATTCTTTAGTTATGGGGGAAGTTCGATGATTTCCAGTTTGTGTTCGGCTGGGTTGTTGATTCGGGTGGCACGAGAGAGTAGTGAGGCGAAAGTTGTGTCTATACAAACTCGCCGCCAGTCGATAGCAGAACGACGGCAAAGAAGGCACAAGGTCAAAGCCAAAAGGTAAAAGTGACCAATATAGCGGTTTTCAATTTGGTAAGGTACAGAGTTTATGGTTTTAGGGAACAGCGGATCTGGGAACAGCGGATCTCGGAAGAGAGAACAGCGGATCTGGGAACAGGGCAAAAATAAAAATTATGTGTACCTGATTAGGGTAAAAAGCGCTATACAGACTAGTAATTTTTTTTTCAGGGCATTCCGACTCCCGACTCCCGACTCCCGACTCCCGACTCCCGACTCCCAACTCCCGACTCCCGACTCCCGACTCCCGACTCCCGACTCCCGACTCCCTCAAACCGGTGTTTAGCTATGTCTAGGTTTTTATAAGATACAAAAACTCCAACGGTAAACCATCAGTATCAGCGATAAACGCTACCTCATAAACACGATTACCGATCATCTGTTGGGTAGGTTCCAACAGAACCTTCAACGGCTGAAACTGCTCTGGGTTCTGCTCAGAAGCTTCTTTAAAACTTTCTTTCAAGGACTCTAACCAACTGGGCAAGTCAGTAGCGCTATCAGTTAGGTCAAAAGACACGTGGTAATATCCCACATAATGCTCATCTCCAAACGCATCCGGTGCTGGTAATGGTTCAGGAATTTGGATCAGTTCCAAGCGTCCCCCCAGTCCCTTCAGCCAACACGCTAGAGTCATGCCAGTAGTGAAGCGTTCAGATACCGTGAATCCCAACTTCTCATAAAATGCGATCGCGCGATGAATATTGGCTGTGCGAATCGAAGCATGATGCATGGGTTTTGTCCTTTGGCCTTTTTCCTTTACCCTTTTTCCTTTCTAACCAACAACAGGTGTAGTGAAATCACCAATCACCAATCACCAATTACTAAAACAATCGGAAATAAGGGTAGCGCACAGGTACCCCAGGTTCTTTTTCCAAATCAAAATTGATCACTTCCCAACAAGGTTCTTCCTCAGGTTCTGGGCTAAATTCTACCGGCAAGCCATACAACCTGGGTTTGCCTGACTCTGAGTTCCCTCGCCAGGGGGTACTGCGCTCTAGGTAGGCACTCACTAAATCCCGATAACGACTGGCAATAATCACCCGTGTTGCCCGATATCCTTCAGTGTATAACTTGTCTAGGGCTTCGTGAATCTCAAAGCGAATTCCATCAGGATGAGTGTGCTGTCGGTACCATTTATCTTGCCATAGACGCCAGTGACGCCCAGATTGTAAATGAATCAGTTCCCCAGTTTTTGGGTTGGCTTCAAACGCACCATGACGTGGACACAAGTAAGTGTCAGTCAACGTCAATGCCGGAATTATCTGACGGCAGTGAGGACATTTTATTTCTGAACCGAATATCGGGTACTGCAAGCTAGAATCAATCATTAAATGCTAGGGAGTGCCTTAGAGGTATATGCTATTACCTAATGGCTCCATCATTATAACTGGGTATTTAGTGGTGTTGGTCTAAGTGACCCCACTGTAAAACCTATCTAAAACCTAAGGTATTAATTACCATTATCTCCCTATTCTGATTAATTGTGGATCATCCTCTACCTCAAACCCCAATACTGACATCTTTTTGGCCTCCCCCAGATCTGTCTCTTGCTGCCTTTGTCGCCCCTAATGCTGTAGTTATGGGTCAGGTGTCCGTAGCTGCAGGAGTTAGCATTTGGTATGGTGCTGTAGTCAGAGGTGATGTGGAGCGCATCGAGATTGGCGATCGCACTAATATTCAAGATGGGGCAATTTTACACGGAGATCCCGGCAAGCCAACAGTTTTAGAAGACCATGTCACAGTTGGTCATCGCGCTGTAATTCATTCAGCATATATTGAACAGGGTAGCTTGATTGGTATTGGAGCAGTGGTACTCGATGGGGTTCGTGTCGGTCATGGTAGTATCGTGGGCGCTGGAGCTGTGGTTAGTAAAGACGTTCCTCCTCTGTCCCTGGTAGTCGGTGTCCCTGCCAAAAAATTACGGGATGTTTCGGAGGCTGAAGCCGCTGAACTGATTGAACATGCACGGCACTATGAAAAGTTGGCTCTAGTTCATGCCGGTAGTGGCACAGATTTGGGGTTTAGTGTAACACAAGACTTCGCTGCCGTTGCCAGGAACCCGGAACAGGGAACTTCCGATCAGGGAACAGTGGACAATAATTGAGAAAAACACCATCAGAACAGCGCTGCATCGCTTTTTACCGATTCCTTCCCAATTAGTAAACTTTGGGTAACTTTGATTGACTTTGATTAAGTTTTTCCCAAGAAGCGTGCAACGTCTTGAACAAATGGGTGATCAGGTTACTGAAAAATTAACTAAAAAAAATTGACCCATAGGTGCGACTATATATATAAACAACTAAGTACCGTCCGGTACAAGGCATATCAAGCTGAGGGTTAGTAAACAGCTAGAGAAAATGTCGCAGAGTCTACCAAAAACTCTTATTATTTGTTAGACTTAAATTATGGTAACACCGACAGGGATTATTATGTAACTTAAATTAAAGCCGAAAACCAAGGGTTTAATAGTTGCGCTCTCTATCCCGGTGTTATAACTTTTTTGACATTTTTATGGCGCTCGCAGGATATTCCTGAGAGCTTTGGGAGATACCCCCTGGCTGAGAAATCAGCTTGCATTGGCGGGCTAGGATCTGCCTTGGTAGATTCTGGTAGCTAAAAAGTATCGGAGGTTACCCCTCTAGCTTGGTAAGAGTTATTTGATTACTGAGTCACGGCAACGTGTTGAACCAACAACCCCACTTCTTCTAGGGGTGGGAGGCTAAAAACACTTCAAGCAATATAGGGAGGACACTAGAACCATGGATTTACGTCTATTAATAGTCTTATTGCCTTTACTCCTGGCAATAGGCTGGGTAGTTTACAATATTGGTGCGATCGCTCTCAAGCAAGGTCAAAGTTATTTGAACAAATCTAAATAAATCGCGCGTCAACCAATTTAGCGATAGCACCTTTGCATAAAACCTTAATAGCCAGCTGTTCCGTCAAAAGGAGGATACAGCTGGTTTGCTTGCGCTATTGAGCAATCTTATTTTTGGCAAATCAGTGGCTCTGAAGTCAATAGATAATCTAGAAAAGTACCAGCAACAATCGATAGTTGTTTGCTACGCGGATAGACAGCATACCAGTAACGCTCGATCGGAAAGTGTTCTACATCCAAAACCACCAGCTCAGAGTTAACCCCTTCCATAACTAAGGTATGACGAGATAATACAGAAATTCCTAAACCCCCTGCGATCGCTTGCTTAATTGCCTCATTACTCCCCAAATCCAGCCGCACCTTTGGTGAAATCTGGTGGTAATCGAACAGTTTTTGTACAGCTTTGCGTGTTCCCGAACCAGGCTCCCTCATAATAAAGGTTTCTTGAGCTATACGTTTAAGGGGGATATTTTTTTCCTGAGCTAGAGGATGATCGACCCGTGCGATCACAACCAGGGGGTTTTCTTGCACTGGTTTATAGCAGGTCTCCTGGTTTTCCGGAAGCTGACTCATTATGTATAAGTCATCTAGATTCTCACTGAGACGACCAAGGATGTATTCGTGGTTGGTGACTTGCAGAGAAATATCAATGCCTGGATAACGCTGGCAAAACGGACCTAGTAAACGAGGAATAAAATATTTCGCAGTTGTAATCACTGCTAAGCGCAGACGCCCCTGTTTTAAACCTTTGAGATCTGCCACTTTCATCTCAAACTGGTCTAAATTCTCAAAGATATCGCGGCAGGTTTTAACTAGTTCCTCACCAACCTGGGTCAGGTAGATTCGCTTACCTACCTGGTCAAACAGAGGCATACCAACAACTTTGGTTAGCTGCTTCACCTGCATAGAGACAGTGGGTTGGGTGAGAAACAGTTCCTCTGCAGCTCGTGTAAAGCTGTGGTGCCGAGCGACTGCTTCAAAGACCCTTAACTGATGCAATGTGGCTTGCTTCAATGATATTACTCCTATGAGGATATAGATCTTAGTCTTTGACAGTCTTGAAAGTCAGGAGTAGGGAGTGGGGAATGGGGAAAAGAGAGTTTCATAGTGTTCATGGTGGACTTTTTTCCATGGTAGCTATTATGAATCTTTGGTACGTATGGGTAAGTTTCTTAAATCTGGTAGTTCTACAAGCTCTTTTTCTGCTTCCTTTACATTAACTGGTATTCTCAACGGTTGTGGTTGCTCCTCGATTAGGCAACTCGCTACTGGCAAGCTTTTCTCTAAATCTTCAAGAGGTCTAGGAATCACTGTCACAGCGGTTAGTTCACCAATACGCTGGGCTTCAGCCATTCCAACTTGTAAAGCAACTGCTACATCTGCCACACGACCCCGAATAATGGCAGTACATAAACCGGCTCCAATGGTTTCGTAGGCAGTAAGCTGTACATTGGCAGCTTTCAGCATGGCATCCGAGGCACCAACCATTGCTGGCAATCCCCTGGTTTCTAAAAGACCTAGGGCATGATTACTGACCCGGCTACGATGATTTTGGTTAACTTGATCGAGTAGGTGAACACCGATGGGAAATATCACTTCCAGGTTGGGAAGTGGTCGCGCAATGATTGTCGAGGAGAGCAACTCACCCTCTCGTTGAGCATAATCCTTACCCGATTCGACAGCAATTCGCACCTCAGCGATCGCTCCCCGCACTATGGCAGTGCAGTGACCACTACCAGTTTTTTCATAACCCACAAGGGTAACTTCTGCTGACTTGAGCATGGCGTCAGCAGTACTAACAATTACTGGAAAACTTAGAGTAGAGACTAAACCTAGGGAGGCTTGGTTAAACCGTTTTCTTTTTGTCAAGGGATCGTCAGGGGCAAGCCCAGGTTTGTATAACTCCATCAGACAGAAGACCTCTCTTTGGTTGTCGGCTGTTAATTTTTGGCTTATATCAAGTTTAGAAAGTTAAGTGTTCATCATAAAAATACAAGGGTCAATCAAGAAACAGCTAATGCCCAAGGACCTTGATGATTGGCATGGGTTTTGTCTGGGAGTGGTGTGCCGACCAGCGGTATGATCTAGCATTTTTCAAATAGGTCAGGTACACAGTCGCAGGGTTGGGCGGGAGTAGGGAGTCGGGAGTCGGGAGTCGGGAAGTCAAAAAAGGGATCCCCCCTAACCCCCCGCGCGGAAGGGGGGAACTTAATAAGGGGGGAACGGAAGTGGGAAAAAATCCTGTTTACCTCATTACTATGAAAACCGCTATAACTATAATTTATAACTATAATTAATTATATTAATAAAACAGGCGAAACGGCTAGGACAACTAACTATAGAGCGTCACATTGAGCCATACGGGGTGGGTGTTGGCTTGACACTCCCAACCTGTGTCGTTCTAGCTATGCCAAGGGCGTTCCTCCTGGTGATCAAAGTTCTGACAATCGCCTTTCGAGTCCTTTTTTCTATACCAGTAGGAAATTTAGATTAAATCACAGATATATACCAAAGGGAACAGGGAACAGGGAACAGGGAACAGGGAAGAAAAATTATCACAATTCATTTAGGATTGGTATAGCAGAAGTCACAAGTCACAAGTCACAAGTCACAAGTCACAAGTCACAAGTCAAAGTTTTGCGCTTACTTAGGTTTGAGACTTTTGTCATCTCCTAACTTCCCTGGCGACTGCTATAGTTAAACCCTTGTTTATTTGATAGCGTTTATAGCGTTTCTAGGACTCATGAGGTACACATTATTTTTTACGTCTTCCCTCTTCCCCTCCTGGGAGGGGTTAGGGGTGGGTTCCTCTTCCCTGTTCCCTGTTCCCTGTTCCCTGCTCCCTAAAAACAAGAATTTTTTACATCACAAATCGTATAATTCTATATATAAATACCCGTTGATGGAGCCGTCACCATGAGTAGTATATTTCAACTTCAAAGCCGAAAACTTGGATTACTAGAATTAATCTCAATGGGGTTTGAGGTTTATCTGAAAAATTTGAAGCCTATCCTACTGTTGTTTTGTACAATCTATTTACCTTTGCTGATAATTTTATCAGCTTTGAACCCGGATAATCAAAATAACCCTTCAGGATTGTTTTTGGCATTTTTTGTAGTTGTTTCGATTGTTGTCAATTTAGCCGGTATTATATATATCATAGCCTTATCGCTGATTACAGAAAATTATCTTCATGGAAGAGATACCAGTTATCAGAGTGCAGTCCAAAAAATAGTTTCGAGTTTACTTCCTATAGTTGGCCTAGTTTTGATATTTTGGATTAACTATTTGTTACGATTTCTGCTACTTATAATCCCAGGGATAGTTTATGCGGTAAATAATCAATACTATGGGCTGGCTTTTATTCTCCGAGACCAAAGGGGAAAAGAGGCTTTCGATTACAGTCGCTCTATCGTTGAAGGGAATTGGTGGAAAGTATTATTCTTCATTTTTCTAAGTGGATTGAGTGCTTTAGGCTTACAATTTATATTGAATAGTGTCTTAACTACTCTTCCTTTTATGAAAAATTTTTGGGGTGATTTACTTTCAGTAATTTTACCTAAATTTATCGTCATCGGGATTGCCATTGGTAATATACTTCTATTTCTTAACTTAGATTATCAGAAAAGTTTGGAGAGCTGATTAAATTGGAATCATTAATAGGCTAGCTCAAGCCGGTGACTTAAAACCAAGTTCTGTATTCATCTAAATAACCGTCGTAGTACAATTCTTCTTCTTCAAGGCAATCTGGAGTATCGACAGTCGTCTCTTGTGTTAAGTCTATTCCGTGATACTCTTGCTCTAGTTTTTTCATCTCATGAAGCTCCCCCACCTGGCAAGCCGTTCGCGTAGCGTGGCGATAGCCAGGTGGGGGTGTCCTATGCTAATCTGTAACTACCCAAAGTCCACAAATCACACAAGCAAGCCCAGCTTCTAGGCGACCGTCCAGAACTTTTGCTGGAACGATCCTTGCTGTCATTTCTGCGAGCAAGTTTAAGAATACCCCTAGCACCAATGTTGTAAGCGCCGTTTAAATCGGCATTGAAACGCTTACCTGAGGGGAAGGTTGCCAGAGCATAGTTATTAGAATTGCGCTTAACCGTGCCAGAACCGTCATAGGCAAGTTTTGAGGTATAGGCCGCCACAACCTCTACTACTTTGCCACCCAACTCCGTCCATTTCATCTCAGTAAAATCGCGAATTTTTCCTTTGAGCCATCCGTGAAAACGTTGACGAAGATTAGACCGCTTACGTCCACCTTTGGGTTTCCATCCTTTAAGGTTCTCAAATACAATTGCTTCAGAATTAAACCTGAGCGCAATTTGCACAATTCCCTTGGAAACGATCTGGCCAATTTGGTTATTGATTCTCTGACACTTTTGATAGGTATAAGAGCAGAAACCTCTGTGAATTTTGCCGCCAAAACCCATAGTTTTTGACGCCCGTACAGATACGGATTTTAGTCGCTTGTCCCGACGGTCTATGTCTCTTCCCGGGTGAATAAACTCCCTGTGGATTACAGTGCCGTCATGAGCTACAACCGCTATAGTCGCAGTAGTATTAATCCCTAGATCTACAGCTGTAACATTGGCTTCAGGCTTCCGTTTTTCGGGTTTGCAGTTGAACGGAACTGACAGATGACAGTACAAGTCATTGAATATCAAGGACGGTGACAGCATTTTATTACTTGCTGCTTTATGGCGTTCCCTTAAGCCAGTAATTTGAATCGTAGTCCAAACCCAATCTGAGCCATTAAAAACCTTGATTTCGACTTGTTCAAAGCCGTGTAGCTTGTAGCATTGTCCCTTGTAGAGGGCTGGATAACAACCAGCGTCTGGGTTTAGTCGTGGAGGACTAGCATTGCGCCGCTTTCGTGCCCCCGATTGCCATTCGTTATAACGAGTAACAAAACTACTAACTTGACCAGCTGCAAAAGCGATTGCGGCACGGCGATAATAACTGGGGAATTTGTAAAAAGTTTTATTGAATTGAGGGTATTTAATGTTGGGGCGTTTGACAGTTTGGTGCATCAAGCGCTCAACAGCAGGAGTCAGCTGATCGGCTGTCAAAGAACCCAACTCAGACCAGTGTGAAAAAATAATACCAACCAAGTATCTGCAAGCCCGACGGTAAACTTTAACCGTTTCTCCAAAAAGCCAACGCTGTTCGGAGTTTGGGTTAAGTTTCCAAATGTCTGTTCTAATGACTTTAGTTGGCGCTTTCACGGGTCTAATAAATCTTTTATAGTATTATTTTAGCCTACAATAAATAAAATAAGACGGCAATTACATGATTTGTGTTCCAGGATTTTAGCTATTGATATTGGCGTGGACTAACCCCCACCTGGACGTTCGCGTAGCGTGGCGATAGCCAGGTGGGGGAATGCGTCACACGTCTTGTTCAAACAGACCTTGTTTCTTCAGCTTAGCTCTTTCTGCAACAAATT
Organism: Moorena sp. SIOASIH; assembly: GCF_010671925.1. Classification (GTDB taxonomy): domain Bacteria; phylum Cyanobacteriota; class Cyanobacteriia; order Cyanobacteriales; family Coleofasciculaceae; genus Moorena. The sequence goes on from NZ_JAAHIH010000009.1 coordinate 144,202, forward strand.
TGTTCCATGTCTTGATGCAGCGGGGTCATGGGGGAAACCCCCAAGACCCCGCTGCATCGCTTTTTTACATTTTTTCCTAGCTCGTTCTCCTGGGACGTTTTTACAGTTTACCGGCCTATAGTCGCTAGGTTCATAAAACTTATGTCCCCCAGGATGTTTTTTCTTTTTTTTCTTACTCATATTAGTGGATTTTACTTTTTATGGACTTCTAGAAATTTTGGCCGAAAGTCAATTGAGTAAGATTTTATCCCAGATTGTTATAACTCACTAGTTAATCTCTGTATTATTATACCTCATAAGTAGTTACCTATAGGTAATTGCAAGGCTTGGTTTGGCAATTCTTAGCATGTCATTGCCTCTCTCCCTCAAGCACTTTACTTTTCTAAGGGTAAAGTCAAGGGCGATCGCATAAGCGCGGAAGCTGAGGCCGTAGGCCACGCGGGGCGCGTTCGAGTGACTCGCGATGCGGCTCAATCCACGCGCATCGCTTGTTCTCGATTGCTCTATGATGCTCGAATCCTTAGCTACATAGCTTCAAACTTATGTAACGGTTAAGACTTACTCCAGACTCAGCGGCTTTTATTGCCAATGAACGATGTTGCTCCGGTGGAATTCGTTTTTGAAATTTACCGCTATATTTTTTCTCGGCAAGAGGTTCTGGAATAGGTTCTCCAGAGGTTTCCATGTCTTCGAGGACTTCTGCGACTAAATTACTAATGCCTTCTAAAGCAGCTACCAGAGATGTGTCAAGGTGAGATAGACTGGGAAATTCTGCACACAATCCCACAAACTCCTCGTCTTCTTTTGACCATGTGATGCTATAAGTGTAGTGTTGGTAATTAACTTTCATTACTATCCTCCAACTTCTTAATAGCCTCTAAAACTTGACGAACTTGATAAACTTTAGGCTTTCCACTCTTTCCCTTTTGAATATTGAAACAAGGATTTCCTTCCCACGGGGTCTTATAAACAGAGGTCAAGATGATACAAACACCTGCCAGTCCAGAAACCGAAACTCTATTGATTGAGTTGCCTAGGACAATCGGCTTGTACGTCACCCAGGAACAGTTTACAGCCCTAGCCGCAGCCAACCGCGACTTGAGACTGGAAAGAACGGCACTTGGAGAGTTAATTGTCAAGCCACCAACAGGCTGGAAAACTGGAAAACTAAATTGGAGTATTTCTGGAGAGTTGTATTTGTGGTGGGATACTCTTAAACCGTCATTAATCAGGATAAACCTGTATCAAACGGTCAAGGTGCAATTTATTGTTGCCCAAGTGAGAAGTGGTTATACGGCAATCGGAGTTGAGCCTCCCACTTATCTATTTGGGCGTTCCTGGCATCCCGACCAGGAGTTGCTTGAAAGCCCGAGTTTTGCTATGTTTACAGTCAAGCCAACCAAGCTCAACTGCATCAAGTAGACTCAGTCCCATCCCTTTCAAGAAACGCGCGGTACGGCGCAATAATACTGCCTGCACCTCGGTTTTATTCATGTACCGAGTAATTCCGTTGTCTGTACCCCGAGCAAGGACGTTTTTGGCAGCATTATAGTCAGCCTGCAACACGACCCCATCAAATCCGGTAAAATTGTCCCCAGTCCTTTTCCCGAGAAGGGTTCCATTCCTGGAGTCAACTTGCGACGTGTAACTAGGCTGGACTTCTGTAACAACCGACCCAGTCCAATTAGCCCATTTCTGTAAAGAGTCCCGCATTTGACCCTTCATCCAACTATTAAGCTTGCGGGACATGGCTTTGGACTGACGTTTATTTTGGATTGGTTGTGTTAAATATTCAGCAAATACTTTTAATGATTCTCCGTTGAACAGAGACTTGGATGCGGCTCCTATTATAGCTGTGAGTTCTGACTGATTCTTTCTGTATCGGCGATTTTCTGTTTTTCTAGTTAAGTTATTTTCTAATATTCGAGCCGACTTAACTGGGTCTATATTTTCTAGTTTTCTATGAAGCGCCCAAAGCTTCCCTCTGTTGCGGTTTTTGGCACATATTCGGTCGGATTTCTGGGTTGTCAATTTGCCCAAGCTTTTTCCGTGTGCTTGACCATCTGAATCATAGAAAGCCTCAGTGTATCCCTTGTCTATCCCAATGGCTCGGCGATCAGCAGGAATTTCTACAGTTCCATGGTCTACCAAGAAGTAAATCTCAAATTTTTTCACAAGTTGGTTGTATATCAGTCTAATCTGGCCTTTGATTTTCCGATTAGACCTAACAACTATTTTGTTCCTTTTTCCTCTTTTTAGTCCAGCTAGTTCTAGTTGGTAAGTATTGCGGGAGAGTCTTTTGCATCTATACCCTCCTTGCTGATAAACTATCTGATTATTGACCCAAGAGTGACCCCTTTGGAACTCCTTTCTGACCAGCCTATGCAGGAGTGAATTGTCCAGAAAAGCTAAGGTCTTTAGCTGCGTGGCATATTCTTTTCTGGTCTTTTGGTTATCTTTTCCAGAAAACCTTTTGTAAATCTTTTTGATTACTGCTTCAATACAAGCAGCTTGTTGAGCTGCAATCGCTTTTGCTGTGTCGCTAACAGTCCACTCCATTAACTTAGAGGGCAGTCCCAAGGATTCAGGAGTTCTAAAACTCCTAACCTCTGGATAGGCTTTCTTCCAGTCAATCCCCCAATGACTTATGCTACCTAACTTGTTGTAGGATTCAGACCTGACGATGCCTAATTTTTTCATTGTCTGTAGCAACTCAAGCTCAACCGACTCAGTCATCCCCACTACAGGAACAATCTGAGTTGATATTTTCTTGGTCACTCCTACTTTCTTGGGCATCGTCAAATCTGAGTCAATTACTTTAAGTATACTCTAGCGCTACCAAAATTTTAATGTCCATTTTATGGTATTAAATACTGATTTATACCTATTTTTAGGGGTTTAATTGCGAGGCGTAATGCAGGGGAACCGGGTAAAGCCTTTGACTCTTCTACTGGCTTCATTTTACCTAATAGTGCCACTCGTTCTCCCGATGCCTGTTGGGTGAGCGGAGAACGTTGGCAGGCCCTTACTCCAGAACAAAACGGAACCTTTGCTAATATCTGCCCGGATTTTGTGGTTGAGTTACGGTCTAGCTCAGATCGGGTTCAGTCTCTGGAAGCTAAAATGACCGAGTATATCGACAATGGGGCGAGACTGGGCTGGTTAATCGATCCACAGCAGCGACTGGTGGAAATTTATCGACCGGGTTTGGCAGTGGAAGTGTTGCAGAATCCAACTGAGTTGTCGGGGGAAGACGTGTTACCGGGTTTTGTGTTGGATTTGCGTCGGGTGTGGGATTGAAAATAGAAATGCGATCGCTCTCTGGAAAACCCTGCACTTAAGTTGATTCTGATAGCGCTGCCAAGAATTCCTCCGGTAGCATTACGGGAACTGAAGATGACACAAAATCAGATATGTTGCGTGTAACGATCAGGTCGAGACCTAAGGCAAGTGCAGCTTCACTGGTCACCGCATCTTCAAAATCAGTCATGGAGCTTTGCAGAGCAGCTCGAATCACCTGATCGGTTATGCTGGCAATTTGAATACGTTGTCTTGATGCAATAGCGAGTGGGGGAAACCACGGCAGTCGCTCATGGGGGAGACCCCCAAGACCGCGCTGCCTCCCCAAGACCGCGCTGCATCGCTGTAATAATGTCGATAGTAGTCTCAGTGCAGCCTCACTCCCCACCTGACGACGCAAAATATAGAAAATGTTGGTTATGGCATGGCCTGAAACATATCCTTCAACGTCTTCCTGGGTTACTGTATTTAAAGCTTGTGCTGAAGCAACAACAAATGGTTGGCGTTGAGCTAGAACATCAAGTAATACGTGCAACATTTAACCTGTACAAACCTACTCATCAGCAGGAATGACCTGTATAGCACCAGATGAAAACCTGGTGGTTGTTGCCGACAAAGCGCGAATCATTATGTTTCGCGCGCCATTCCAATCCCGTGGTAACGAGAAACCACATTTTGGGCATTGAAATTTTTTGTTACCGCCTAATTTTTCGTGAATTTGACCACATTCTGGACAAGTCTTACTTGTGTAAGATTCATTAACTAAGACCACTCTCACGTCATTTCGATCAGCCATTTGTATTAAATGTTGACGAAACTTATAGTGACTCCAAGTGAGCATGTTACGAGCTGTTTTCTTATTTAATCTCCTGGCTGACTTCACTACCATTTGAGAGGTCTCAAATGTCGGAATAAAAATCAGCTTGTAGTTATTAACAAGAAAAGAAGCTGACTTGTTGTGGCAGTCTTTGATCAAATCTTGGATTTTTTGGCGTAACCGATGGGAAGCTTTCCTCATTGCTCGTCTCTGACGTTTGGCAGAGCTTAAGTCAATACGACTCATCAAACGATCTAACTGTTGACAAAGTCTTTGGATTCTACCAATATCACCAGTCCCTATTTCGAGATAACTGAAGCCATCAAACCCAGTCAAGAAAGTCCTAATCCCTGGGTCTAAAGCTATCACCTTGTCAACAGTCGTAGGAGTCGGCTCAATGTATTCAGGAAAAATACCATACCATTTTCCCTTTATCCACACTAGCTGGGTCCCGTAAATACATTGATCAGGAAAGCCTTGAGGTGAACGGAAAGACAAGCCTTTTACCTTTCTTAGGTACCAAGAACCTTTCTTGAAGTTTCCCGCTTTGAATTTGATTACCTGACTTGTTTCTCGACAAGACTTAAATTTAGCAAAACCTCCATTAGCTTTGGCTTGTTTTGACGCATCAATTGCATCGGCAACAGCTTCTTGTAATTGATGTCCGGGTAGGGTTTTTACCCACTCTGGTCTATCAGAGTTTCTAGCCAGTTTTTGTAGTACATAAGCACTACCAACATAGCCATTTTTGATAGTAGCGATAGACCAGTTGTAGATCCACCTGTATGCATTAAGCCAAGTTTTCCAAATCTTGTGAAGCTCTTTACAAGGAAACACCCTGATTTTCTTGACACTGTTTGGTGTCAATTTCATCGTCTGGTTCCGAGATTTTGTCTTGTACCGCTTGCGTGACTTGCTTTTGAGATTTTCCGAGTCCGTAAAGCCTAGCAGAGAAACAGTGGAGGCAGGACAAGATATCTTCGACAAGCTCTTGTTCTGGGGACAGCTTGCGTTCATTGAGAACCACGAGTTTGACCTTACCTTTTTGGAACAACCATTCAAGTAATGGAAACCCAAATCTGACTGCTCTGTCTGGATAGGCAACGACAAATGCTGAGATATCAGACGAGTATATTCGCTCCAATATTTTGAGAAATTTGCGCCGCCTAAAATTGAGTCGTGATCCAACTTCTGAAACAATTTCAGCGTAGTGGTATTTTGACCGTAAAAATTGAGCTTGTCTGTCGAGGTCATCTCGTTGGGAATGGGTAGAGACCCGTGCATAACCGATAACGGGCTTACTTTTCGGGTCTTTTCCTTCAATGCAGAACCTGCTCTGATTGCCTTGGGTTCTAATACTGTCGAGCCTTCCGTCTTTGTCCCATCGTCATTGAGTTGTGATCGAGACGCCGTAATATTCGGCTGCCTCTTTTGGGGTGACATATTTTTTAGTCTTAATACTTTACAAATCTATACTAAAACCTTTGTAAAGGTATGACAAGGTTTGATAAGATTAAATGCTAATAGTTACACCTCGCTATCAAACAACACCCGTCTCACTTGTATTTTGCCTCAAGATAATCGATGTACGACTCTTTGGAATCCTCTGGACTTAGCTCAACCACACCAAGTAGGCTTTGAGTCCAAGGATCAAGACCAGTCATTGGTGTTGAACTTGAGCTATAAGACCTAGATGATAGGGTTTCTTGTTCAATTGAGGCCAAAAGGGACTGGACTAAACGCCAGCGTACGCTTATTGGTAATTGCAATGCTTGGTTTTGCAATTCTTGCCATGTCATTGGCTTTATTCCTCAAGAAGTTCCTATTCTAATTGTAGAGTATGGGCCAGTTGGAGTGATGTAATCCCTGCCTCGCACATCCCCAGGTAAAGAGCAGCTTTTAAGGCAGTCTGAATTGGCACCGGGACTAAATAGTCTCCGCCTGCCACCGGATGAGGGATTGGGGATGTCGAGTTGGTCATCAATTCTCGAGTGCGTTCCCGTAGCGGCTCAATGCGCGCCCATCCCTTGTTCTCGATTGCTGTATGATGGTGCTATAGGAGAGACTTGACCACTATAGGGTACCGTGTAGGAATTGTGATAATTTTTGATGCCATATTCCCTGTTCCCTGTTCCCTGTTCCCTGTTCCCTATTCCCTTTGCAATATGACTCCTTTGGCATTAAATTTAGACACCATTGAGCTGACTGACGAACAGTTCTATCAGCTATGTCAAAATAACCGTGAATTACAGTTTGAACGAACGGCCAAAGGAGAATTAATTATTATGCCACCTGTTGGCGGAGAGAGCGGCAATCGAGAAGCAGATTTAATTATCGATTTGGGAATTTGGAATCGGCAAACTGGTCTCGGTTATACCTTCAGTTCCTCCACTGTATTTAAATTGCCCAATGGCGCAAATCGTTCTCCTGATTGTGCTTGGATTCAAAGGGAACGTTGGGAAGCCCTTACCCCTGAACAAAGACGCAAGTTTCCCCCGATTGTACCGGATTTTGTGATTGAGTTAAGGTCAGCAACGGATGATTTGGAAATGCTGCGTTCTAAGATGGGGGAATATAGAGATGTAGGGGTACAGTTGCGATGGTTGATTAATCCCCAACAGCAGCAAGTGGAAATTTATCGTCAAGGGCAAGAGGTAGTGGTGCGAAACCTTCCCACGGAATTATCTGATGAGAATCTATTGCCTGGATTTAGATTGCGTTTATCCCGGTATTTGTAGAAAGATTATTGCTTCTCGGATACGAGCAAGTCATCAACGAGAAGTATGAGCTATCATCCTGCTATTTTGGTTGATACAGGCTTGTTGGTGGCTTTCTATGATTCAGCAGATCAACATCAATTAAAATCGACTAGTTGTAGATTTTAGCATGGGAGTATTAATCCTAGGATAAGCCATCCCATTACTGATAATTAAACAGGTGCGTTACCATTTGTTAACGCACCCGACAAGATCGGCGATTAGCCCAAAGGGCTACGCTTCGCGATTGACCTACGGTCACGCTACGCGAACGCACTACCATTCCTGGGAACAGCAACGCCATTTTTTTGACATAGAGAGGGAGGTTATAATAACCTCCCTTACTTTGACTATTACCTACTACACAGTTTAGATAATCTAGCAACTAGCTATCGATTTTAATGCTTGCTACTGACTCTTACTTCTGCATAGTTTAAGTTACATGGGCTTTTGAATTGGAGCTAGAATTCATCAAGCACCATGACCTGAATAGTTTGGTGACTTAGATTAGTGTATTCTACAGCGTTTGCCCCATCAATTTCGTCTATTTTTTCTTGAAATAAAGCATTTTGGTTAATAATAAACTTCTCGGTATCAGAGTTTTGTATGCTTATATTTATCTCTGCCAATTCTGATGAATTATTGACAAAATAAGATTTGATTTCTGTTTTAAATGGATCAAGTTGGACCCGATGCGTATCTCCTTGCTTTGATAGTTCAAACTTGTTGTTAGTAAGGGCAAAAGCCGATGCGACTTGAGAACCGAAAGCAAGCACTACAGCCAGAAGTAAAGCTGTAAACACTTTGATTTGACGTTTCATAATTTTCATCCTTTTTTCACTGTAACTTTGGAGTTGATCAGGTGGGTTTTTGTTTTCCACCTTTCAATCTAAAGACGATCTAAGATAGTAATATCTGAATTTTTGATAATTAGCGTTCGCGTAGCGGCTCAATGCTCGCGCATCGCTCCTTCATTCTCAAACTTTATAGCAAGGGAAGTATAGTTTAGGACATAGTCTTTTAGTTGAAAGGGAGCAGGGAGCAGGGAGCAGGGAGCAGAAGATGTCTTAAGCTTTACTTCGACTGCTATACTAACTGCGTTCGGGTAGCGGCTCTTTCAGAGCATCGCACTCCTTCGTACCCTCAAAAAAAAGCGTTCGCGTAGCGGCTCAATGCTCGCGCATCGCATTCCCTAAAAAAGAAAAGCGTTCGCGTAGCGGCTCAATGCTCGCGCATCGCATTCCCTAAAAAAGAAAAGCGTTCGCGTAGCGGCTCTTTGAGAGCATCGCATTCCCTAAAAAAGAAAAGCGATGGGCGAGTATTCAGCCGTCAGTCGTCAGCTATTCGCAAGGTCTGAGGGGGTGACAAAAAGACCTGTAGGCGTTGCGTCAGTCTTTGAATGAATAGGAGTAGAGTGGGCATCCTGCCCGCCCGGAAATAAGCATGAAACTGGCAAGATGCCAGTTCCACCCAAGATGCCAGTTCCACCCAAGATGCCTATTCCCCCCAAGATGCCTATTAAACCCAAAATCTCCATTCCACGGCAAGATGCCTATTCCACAGGTGCGACCCGTGGCGAATTTAATTCTTAATAGGTCAAGGGCACCTAAGCAAGATGCCTATTCCACAGATGGGACCCGCCGAACAGGCAAGATGCCTATTCCACAGATGGGACCCGCCGAACAGGCAAGATGCCTATTCCACAGATGGGACCCGCCGAACAGGCAAGATGCCTATTCCACAGATGGGACCCGCCGAACAGGCAAGATGCCTATTCTACCTCACGTTTAAAATCATTCCATTATTAAGCAAGGCCGGCCTGTAAGCTTTATCAGATGGAAATTTGAGCAAATTGTGATCAAAAAAGATAAACCCGCTATGGCATTGTATAAATGCGGGATGATTTTGATAGTTTTTTGGGGTGGGCATCTGGCCGTGGAATGGCCATCTTGGTGGGGTGGGCATCTTGCTGTGGAATGGACATCTTGGTGGGGTGGGCATCTTGCTGTGGAATGGACATCTTGGTGGGGTGGGCATCTGGCTGTGGAATGGCCATCTTGCTGGAACAGGCATCTGGCTGTGGAATGGCCATCTTGATAGAATGGCCATCTTGCTGCAGAATGGCCATGTTGGTGTAACAGGCATCTTGCCTGTTTCAATTTCCGGGCAGGCAAGATGCCCACCCCACTGATGTTCATCCCGCCCCTCAGCAATGCCTGATTGTTGACTTCTAACTTCTCCTCAGAAGTAGCTGCAACAGGAACCGACTCTGAGTGCTGTAGCGATCGCACTACCTCCTGCACTTCTTCACCAACAACACTCTCCACTTCCTCCACCGCCACAGATGATGTCACCGTCTCGCCCACAATCGGTTCAACTTCCCCATGCGGCTGGGACTTTTCCCCAATTCCTGACTCAGTTGCCTGATTAGTTGGTGTAACCGATAATTCCCTATCAGTTTCATCCTCGCCGATAAAATATCCCCTCAACTCCTCTCGCAGAATGGCTCGCGCCTGGGAGATGCGCTTACAGACATTCTGGTAGGAAATATTTTGCTGTTGGGCTATCTCTCGATAAGACAGTTCTTGATAAAAATGCAGGATAAAGGTCTGGTGCAGCCGAGCAGGTAAGTTATCAATGGCACTGCTGATAGCAATCTTTTTCTCGTCTGTTTCCAAAGCCCTTTCTGGCGTATCCTCACAGGAAACCAGTCCTTTTTCCTCTGGAATCCCTTCTATATCCTCAACGTGGTTCGCGCTGCGACGATGTTCTCGATGAATATCCACGCAGAGGTTATGAGTCAGCTTTGTCAGCCAAGCCTTAAAATTAGCGATTTTCCCCGCCAATTTTTGCACCTTTTCCCATGCCTTGAGCATGGCTCGACTCAGGGCATCTTCAGCATCGGTAGGGTTTCCACCCATCCACCTGAGACAGCGATGATAGAGATAGTCTTGATATTGCTGCCATTGCTGCCAAAACTCTTTCTCTGAAAAGTGATGGGATTGGCCCAATGCAGTAGAACTGGCTTCTAATTGAATATCTGAGATCATAATTGATTGATCAACATAATGGTGTATCTGGTGGGTGCATCTCCTAACAGTTGTTTGACCCAGCAGTGGTGCGTTACGGGCAGCAACCTAACCCTGACGAAGAGGGGAAACATGAAGACTCCCCTAACGCACCCTACGCAGCTGACGGCTGACGGCTGAATGCTTACGATTTTTACTCTTTTTGACCTGGATTACCCGATCACCATCTGATAGTACTTCTGCTTTTAGTCTCTAAATCTCATAAAACTCATGTAAAAACTCATGTAAAAACTCATGTAAAAACTCATGTAAAAACTCATGTAAAAACTCATGTCTAGGGTTTTTATATAGGTTGTAAACAAAATTATTGCTCAAAAATGCAAGAGGCAAGAGGCAAAACGCAAGAGGGGAAAGAGATTCAAAGTTTTATTGTCCAATAAAAAAAGACCATACACGTTTACATCTCAAATAGAAACGCTATATACAGTCGAAAGTGGGGAGTCAACAGAAGCGAAAAATGGGGATAATTCTCCCTATCTACCCATTTTCCGCTTCTAAAAATATGACGAAATCGCGTTTATACAAACAAAATCAAGGGCTGTGAGGGGATAAACCCCCCTCTAGTTCCCAGATTATCTGCTATTATCTGCTATTATCTGCTATTATCTGCTATAATTACACTCCCCTGTCAGGGAGTCCCAGCAATAAAAATAGTTAACAATATTTAATATTAAACTGTCAATTATATAAGTTATGATATTTTCCGGTAAGGATAATAAATCAAAGGAGGAAAGTAAGCCTTTAATGCCTGCCATATCGGTCAGCTCCCTACTCGCAAGAGAGGAGTTTCATAATAACTGTAATCCACTGGTACATGACCAGCCACTGTTGGTTAACTGCGGTGCCATTGCCCAGTCATCAGCTCTAAAATTGGTTGGTCATTCAGCGGTATTCGAATCTAATTCTATGGTAATACACTAATATAGTGTTTTTAAAATTAAAGTAAGCATTCAGCATTCAGCGGTCAGCCGTGAGCTAAAAGCTCACGCTACGCGAACAGCTTTGTGGCACAGGCTTCTAGTTTGTGGCAAAGGCTTTGGCCTTGGCCTTTGGCCACGCTACGCGAATGGCCACGCTGTGCGAACGACGCTGTTACATAACTCAGCATTATTCGAATGCTGACCTGTTGTCTTGATGCAATAGCGAGTGGGGGAAACCACGGCAGTTGCTCATGGGGGGAACCACGGCAGTCGCTCATGGGGGAAACCCCCAAGACCGCGCTGCCTCCCCAAGACCGCGCTGCCTCCCCAAGACCGCGCTGCATCGCTTATTCAAAAGCACCGATGAGTAGCGTGGCACAGGCTTAATGCCTGTGACAAACACGCATTAGCTGATAGCTGATACGCTGATAGCTGATAGCTTACAAATTAAATCAACACTATAGCTTTTAGTTCCCAAAAGGGGACGGCAAAACTTGGATAGCTCGTTTCGGTGTGTCACGTTTGATCGAGCACTTAAAAGGTGCTTCTTGATAAATTTCGGTGGCATTTTAGATGAATATTGATTGTATTCTGGAAATTGTTGACCGTCAACTAAAAGAGAGTCAACATCGACCCCTTACATCCACAGAAGTTATGATGCTGGATGGGGTTTGGCAGTATAGAACTTATAACCAAATTGCCCTCGAAGCAGGTTATAGTGCAGGCTACCTTAGTAATGTCGTTGCTCCAGATTTGTATCAGCGACTCTCGGAGGTGATTGGCCAGCGGGTAAGCAAGAAAAACTGTCGGGTGCTGCTGGAGTCTTATGCCACTGCCCAAACAGCCGCAGAGACAAACCCTTTTCAGGCAGATCTGGTGAAGCTAGAGCTGACGGGAAATGCTGCCAATGAAACCCCTGAGATACTACCTTGCTATCCCAGTGGCTCAATCCCTCTCAACTCTCCCTTTTACCTAGAACGCTCTTCCCTTGAGGAGCAAGTTTATCAAGAAATCAAGAAACCGGGAGCGTTAATCAGGATTAAAGCTCCCAGAGAAATGGGCAAAACCTCTCTGCTGCTGAGGATTCTTGACCATGGCAACCGCCTGGGCTACCATACTGTCAGCTTGAACCTAGAGCAAGTCGAGCACGGAATTTTAAGCAATTTGAATCAATTTTTGCGCTGGCTGTGTGCCAACATCGCTCACCAGCTTCAGCGTAAACCGATGCTAGATGAGTATTGGGATGAAGACCTGGGCAGTAAAATTAGCTGCACCCTCTACTTCCAAGACTATCTACTAGATTTAATTGATACTCCCCTAATCTTGGCATTGGATGAGGTGAGCCAGATTTTCGAGCATCCCCAAGTCGCGAAGGATTTTTTACCTCTGTTGCGTTCTTGGTACGAAGAAGGCAAAAGACTGCCCATCTGGCAAAAGCTTCGCCTGGTAGTGGTTCACTCCACGGAAATTTACGTTCCTCTGGAGCTTAACCAGTCTCCTTTCAATGTGGGGCTGCCGGTTCAGTTATACAACTTCAGCCAGGACGAGGTGCAGCAGTTAGCTCAACGCTACGGACTCGACTGGATAGGTCCCGAAGAAGCTAGACAATTAATGGTAATGCTGGGGGGACATCCAGCACTGGTAAACTTAACGCTCTATCATCTTAGTCGCAAGGACATAACTCTGTCCCAACTGCTAGAAAGTGCTCCCACTGCCACCGGAATTTATGCTCATCACTTGCAGCGTCATTGGGCAACATTGGCAAAACAGCCGGAATTAGCACAAGCTCTTGATACGGTTCTCAAGGCCACTGAACCTGTGCCCTTAGACCCCATCCTAACTCACAAGTTAAGCAGTATGGGGTTGATTAAACTTTCAGGTGCTCAAGCGATCGCAGCTTGTGAATTGTATCGGCGGTTTTTTATTAAAAAGGGAGAGCAACAGTTTATGTATACAGCATCTTTTTTGTAGTCTAATCATTGATTTAGGGAGTAGGGAGCAGGGAGCAGGGAGCAGGGGTCAGGGGTCAGGGGTCAGGGGTCAGGGGTCAGCGGTCAGGGGTCAGCGGTCAGCGGTCAGCGATCAGCGGTCAGCCATTCGCGACTTGAGGTGCTTTGTGGCACAGGCTTCTAGCCTGTGATCTAGCGCATTAGCTGATAGCTGATAGCTTACGATCAGTTTTTAATGCTCCTTTCACGATTCAATGTTTTGTTTATTAGTTTTTTCATGAGATTTTATATGAGTTATGAGATGAGTTTTATGAGTTTAGTAGGTCAAAATTATAAGTACTATACAACATAGTTGATTAAATTACCAATAAATTTAGGGTTAATTTTAAGCAGAAAAGAACTAAAACAATGCTCAATAAGCCCCAGTTCAATCCCTCTTACTCAGTTGAAACTATAGAACCAGACAAGGTGTTTTTAGTCTCCGAGAGAGAAGCAGTTTGGTTAAGCGATCGCATTTCTTATAGTTTAGCTGAGTTAATCGATGGCAATCGCAATAATGACGAAATTATTGATACAATTCAACAATCCCTACTGTCAGACAAAAAATATTTTCAGGAAACTAAAACCTTTTTCCAAGACGTTTTTAATGTAAGTGTCCAAGCCCAATATGCTTTATTAGAAATGGAGAAAAAGGGCTATCTGGTTGAACAAGAGAACTCTTTACCACCGCACCTAGACATTTTCTGCCATCATCTCAACATCACTCCCACCGTCGCCCATCAACGATTGCAATCCACTAAAGTAGCAGTAAAAACATTAGGTTCGGTTGCTGCTGAGGACTTCATTGCTATGCTTGAGTCTCTAAATATTCAAGTAGCTGACGAAGGGGATTTGACAGTAGTTGTAACCGACGACTACCTTGAGCCGAAGCTAGATGAGTTCAATCAACAAGCCCTAAAGTCCCAATCTCCCTGGATGCTGGTTAAACCATTAGGAACGATAATCTGGATCGGCCCAGTATTTAATCCTAAGCAAACTGGTTGTTGGGACTGTTTAGCCAAGCGTTTGCGAGATAATAGACCGATTGAAGGGTTTATTGAGAGACAAAAAGACATTTCCCCTTCTTTAGTTGCTCCTTTGGGATTTTTGGCCTCTACAATACAAACTGGATTAGGAATGGCAGCCACAGAGGTGTTTAAGTGGATTGTCCAAGGGGAAAATAAACAATTAGAACATAATCTGATCGCTTACGATACAATCACGCTGCAAACCCAACATCATAGCTTGGTTAAACGTCCTCAATGTTCTAGCTGTGGAAAAATGGTAAAGGACTTAACCAACAATCCCCTACCGGTTGTTTTAGGACACCGTAAGAAAACCTTTACCGCAGATGGAGGACATCGTTCTTGTTCCCCTGAAGAAACCCTCAGGAAATATCAACATCATATTAGTCCCATTACTGGGGTTGTACGAGAACTCAAGAAAATACCTGGGAATGGATTAACTCATAACTACATTGCCAAACATCATTTTATTAGTATTTTTGATGATTCAGCCAGCTTACAGCAAAATTTGGGAGGGAGAAGTGCAGGGAAAGGTAGGACTAACTCTCAAGCTAGGGCTAGCGGTTTTTGCGAAGCAATCGAGCGATATTCTGGGGTGTTCCAAGGGGATGAAATTAGAGAAAAATCCAGTTACCAACAAATGGGAGACAAAGGGATACACCCCAATGCTTGTATGAACTTCAGTCTACAGCAATATCAGAATAGAGAGCAATGGAATGCTGAGTGTCAAGGCTGGTTTCAAAAAGTCCCCGAACCATTTGATGAAGAAAGAGAAATTGACTGGACTCCCGTTTGGTCTTTAACCCACCAGGAATTTAAGTATCTGCCAACGGCTTACTGTTATTATGGCTATCGCCCATCCTATAAACCCGAATGTTGGGCTGACTCCAATGGGTGTGCGGCGGGTAACACTATCGAAGAAGCTATTCTGCAAGGGTTTATGGAATTAGTAGAGCGCGATAGTGTCGCTTTGTGGTGGTACAATTGCCTTAAGAAACCTCTAGTAGATCTAGACAGTTTCGACGAGCCTTATTTTCAAAGCCTGAAGCAATATTATCAAAGGATTAATCGAGAGCTTTGGGTGTTGGATATTACCAGCGATCTCAATATTCCGGTTTTTGCTGCTATTAGTCGGAGAAGGGATTGCCAGGTGGAAGATATAATTTTGGGTTATGGTGCTCATTTCGATCCTAAAATTGCTATTAGTCGAGCCTTGACTGAAGTTAATCAAATTCTTCCTAACGTTTTATTCGCAAAAGCCGATGGCAGTACTAACTATCCCCCATCAGCGGATCCCTTGGCTGTAGACTGGTGGCAAACTGCTACTGTAGCTGAGCAACCTTATTTACTTCCAGAGGAGGGAATTGCTGCTAAAGTTAGTGGTGATTATCTCCAAATGGCAAGTGACGATTTACTCGAAGATGTCAAGCTCTGTCAAAAAATTGTTGAGAAAAACGGTATGGAAATGCTGGTTTTAGACCAAACTCGTCCCGATATTGGACTGAGAGTAGCTAAAGTTATTATTCCGGGAATGCGCCATATGTGGAAAAGGTTAGCACCAGGGCGGCTTTATGAGGTTCCGGGGAAAATGGGTTGGTTGCAAGAACCACTTACAGAAGATCAACTCAATTCTTTTCCAATGTGGATGTGACTTAAGCATTCAGCTATCAGCTATCAGCTATCAGCTACCTGTAGGGTGGGCCTACCCATGGAGTCTGTGCTTTTTTAATGAGTTTTTATATGAGTTATGGGATTATTTCATATTAGTTTTCATATTAGTTTTTATATGAGTTTTATAGGTTGTAATTTCTAAAAAGCTAAATTACAATACTAACAAGGATAGAAAAATCGGCAATCAAGGAGTTAATTAATGTAATCAATAGGTAATCAATAGGTAATCAATTCTTGGGCTTTGTCATGCTAAATGGATATTCAATTATTGATGCTGATTCCCACGTTATTGAACCTCTGACTATGTGGAGTGAGTATCTAGAACCGGAATTTAGGCAGTTTTCTCCTTCACCGGAGATGAAAATTAAAGGGGAAGACATTGCAGAAAAGGTGTCCGAACAACTACGGGCTTTAGGAAATAAGCAGATGATGGCCGCTCATCCTAATGCTTATTTCAAAGGCTACAATGTGGAGTCTCATGTTCAAGAGATGGGGCAGATGGGGATTGATCAGGCATTCCTTTATCCAACGTATGGATTGTGGCTTTGGGCGATCGATACGATGAAACCGGAAGTTGCTGGAGCTTATACCCGTGCCTATAACAATTGGTTAAAGGACTTTTGCAGTTACGATCAAGATAGGTTAAAAGGGGTAGGAGCAATTAATCCTCACGCGCCGGAGGAAATGGTAAAACAATTACATCAAATAGCAGATTTTGGCTGGAAAGCGGTATTTTTACGCCCTAACCCAGTTAAAGGAAGACTATTGAGCGACTCCGCTTACGAGCCTTTTTGGACGGAATGTGAGCAACTAGGAATAGCAGTAGCCATTCACGAAGGTACTCACTCTCGCTTGCCAACTACTGGCACAGAACGGTTTCACACTCGTTTTGCTACTCACGCTTGCTCTCATCCGATGGAACAGATGATGGCTCTATTAACCTTGATTGAAGGAGGAGTATTAGAGCGCCATCCCCACCTTAAAGTAGCTTTTCTAGAATCAGGCTGTGGCTGGCTCCCCTATTGGCTGTGGAGACTAGATGAAGAGTATGAAAATTTACGTTATGAGGATAAAATAAAGTGTAATGTCAAGATAAAGCCTTCAGAGTATTTTCGTCGTCAATGTTTTATTGCCATAGAGCCTTCAGAACCTTATCTGGCTCAGGTGATTGACTATATCGGCACAGACAATTTAATTTTTGGTTCGGACTATCCCCATATGGATCACAATCCGAATATTGTTCAGCAACTGATACAACTTGAGGAATGTTTATCTCATACAACTTTGCAAAAGATTCTTTGGGATAATCCTCGCCGCTTTTATAGCCTAGAGACTTGGGTGTAAAAAAAATCCCAATTCAAATAGGTTATTCAAATAGAATGGGCAAAGTAATATAATCATTAAATAGTCAAAATAACCCAACTGTTTTTGCCCACACTACAAGATCGAATTAGTTAATCCATTAATAGGAGTTAGGAAATGACACGCGCTTTTACATCGGATTTTCTTCAATATCTTAAATCCAATCCACAGACTAAAGTCGGTTGGGAGCCGCAAATAGACGATTCTATAGATTTAAAGGAAAACCCAGATAAATATAATCAACACTACTTCCAAATACTCATATTTGATGATCTGGAAAATTCTCCAAAATTATTGTTTGGAACGAAAGAAAATATACAAGATCAATATGATATTAAATCTTCATCTTTCCCTACACCTGGAGTATGTGTTGATCAGGAATTTCTGCCGTCAGTGGTATTAGAAGACTCGTTGATTGAGACTGGAAAAAGAATTGCCCAACTTTCCACTGTTCGGTTTTTATTACAATGTCGTAAGCTATCTCAGATGATGACTTGTACGTGGCTAGATGAGCATACAATAAAACAAAACCGTAAAATTAACAAAACAAAAGTAAAATTAATCCGGCAAATATTTGATAATTACAATCTTCTTCCTGAAGAAATTTATTGGGTAAAAGAAAATAAAGAAAAATCCCAATTAACATATCATGATCTAGATAAAAAAATATCGAAGTTAAAAAAAGAAACAGACGAAAAATTCTTTGATTTATTAATTAAGCGTGAATCGAGGATCTCCATAGCTTTAGCCCTTTTATTATGTGGGCAAGCCTATTACAAAGATGAAAATAATGGTAATTTTAAAAGGATTCATGAGCCAATTTTTAGCACCTATGAAATGGTTTGGGAGTATGCAATCGACATATCTTGGGATACATTTTATGCTACAAGGATAGATCTTTCACAAGCAGGGGAAAGACCAAAACCTCCTTATACTAAAGTTACTCTAGGTTATCCTCCGAGACCCAGTGAATTTTCCGTGACACAGGAGCATATCAAAACATGGGTCACTGCACCAGAAAAGTTTGACGATAGTAATCAATACCCATTTTATCCCGATCCAGAAACTACTGACTGGAATAATAAGCAATTACAGTTCGTCGTTCCTCCCTATCCTTATCTTCCTCTTAGTTGTACTTAATGGGTGAATCTCATTTTTGGTGTTTGAGCCGGTGGTGCGTTACGGGACGGACTTTCCCAATACTGGCTACGAGGCTGAAAATGACGGCGAGCCCCCTAAGAGTGCATCTCAATGCATTTTGAACCTGTGGTGCGTTACGGGACGGACTGTCCCAATACTGGCTACTGATAAAATCATGGCGAGTCCGTCCCTAACGCACCCTACCCAACTTTTTTACAAATATGAGATGCATCCCCCCCTAACGCACCCTAGCGAACTTTTTTACAAATATGAGATGCACCCGTGGTAAAATTAACTCATAAGCTATAAAATAAGCTTATGAGTTAATAGATGTTATGGAAACAAACTATCAGATCATCGAAAAAATATATGAGAGTGCTAACTCTTTAGTTTATCGAGCCATCCTAAAGACAGATAATCAACCTATTATTATTAAAGTTCTCAAAGAAAGCTATCCTACTCTTTCAGAACTTACGCGCTATAAACAGGAATATGAAATTACCCGTTCGTTGAACGTAGATAGTATCGTTAAAGCCTATGACTTACAGCGATATGATAATAGTTTAGTAATACTTTTAGAAGACTTTGGTGGTGAATCTTTAAAATTATTACTATCCCAAGGTCAATTCAGCTTAGAAGACTTTCTGGCTATCGCGATTAAGACAACTGAGAGTTTAGCTGCTATTCATGCTGCCAATATTATTCACAAAGATATTAATCCCTCTAATATTATATATAACTCAAAAACCGAACAACTTAAAATCATTGATTTTGGCATTTCTACCCGTTTATCCCAAGAATTTTTGACGGTTCGTCCTCCCAATCAATTAGAAGGAACTTTAGCCTATATTGCGCCAGAACAAACAGGTAGAATGAACCGAGGAATAGATTATCGCAGTGATTTTTATTCCCTTGGTGTTACTTTTTATGAATTTTTAACCAACAAACTTCCTTTTGAAACCACTGACCCAATAGAATTAGTCCATTGTCATATCGCACAACAACCATTACCAGTTCATGAGCTGATTCCTGATCTTCCTATAGCTGTATCTGATATCATCAGAAAATTGTTAGCTAAAACACCGGAGGATAGATATCAAAGTGCTTGGGGAATTAAAGCTGATTTAGAAACCTGTGTTAATCAATTAAGGTCTCAAGGAGAAATTTATCAGTTTCCCTTAGGAAGTCAAGATTTTGCTGATAATTTTCATATTCCTCAAAAACTGTATGGTCGAGAACAGGAAGTTACACAACTTTTAACGGCTTTTGAGCAAGTTAGTAAAGGAACAACTGGAATGGTTCTCATTTCTGGTTATTCAGGTATTGGCAAATCTGCTTTAGTTAATGAAATTCAAAAACCGATTACACTACAACGAGGAAGGTTTATTAGTGGTAAATTTGACCAATTGAAGCGAGATATTCCTTATTCTGCTATTTCTAAGGCTTTTCAAGACTTAATCCGTAAACTGCTATGTGAACCAGAAGTAAGGTTACAAACTTGGAAAACTAAAATTTTAGAAGCTTTAGACAATAATGGTCAAATTATTATCGATGTAATTCCTGAACTTGAGAAAATTATCGGGCGACAGCCACCAGTTGCACAGCTAGGCAAAACTGAAAGTCTAAATCGATTTAATTTATTTTTTCAACGGTTTTTGGGTATTTTTTGTCAAAAAGACCATCCTTTAGTTATCTTTATTGATGATTTACAATGGGCAGATTTACCATCTCTGAACTTAATTGAGCAGTTAATGTCAGAGCCAGACAAGCAATATTTTATGATGATAGGGGCATATCGAGATAACGAAGTTAGCCCTACTCATCCTTTAATGGACACCTTAGAGAAAATTAATCAAGCAAAAGTCCCAATCAATGAGATTACCCTTTACCCCTTAACCATTAATCACATTAATCAATTAATTGCTGATACCCTAAGTTGTTCAACAGAGTTTTCAAAACCTTTAGCTGAGTTAGTTGCTAAAAAAACTGAAGGCAATCCTTTTTTTCTGAATCAACTCCTCTATTCTTTATATCAAGACAAGTTATTAGTATGTAACCCCGATCAATCTTTTCTGAATCCAGAAGACAATCAACAAGGTTATTGGCAATGGAATATAGAAGAAATTGAAAGGGTCTCTATTACCGATAATGTAGTTGAGTTGATGGTCAGTAAACTTGAACAGTTAGACCATAAAACTCAAGAAGTTATTAAATTAGCGGCTTGTATTGGAAATCATTTTAATTTAGAAATTATTTCGATCGTTAATAACAAATCTCAACTAGTAACCGCTAGAGAACTAGAGTCTGCCCTAGATAAAGGCTTGATAATTCCTCTAAATAATAACTATAAATTTCCTCTGCTTTGGAACCCAGAAGAATTATCAAATAATAACTTAGATATTTCATATCATCCTTCTACATATATTCCTTACAAATTTTTACATGACCGAGTACAACAAGCTGCTTATTCGTTGATTCCAGAAGCAGAAAAAAAACAGGTTCATCTACAAATAGGTCGTTTGCTACTGCAAAATATTAAAGATAATGAGTTAGATAATCAAATTTTTGATATTGTCAATCAACTTAATGAAGGGTCTGCTTTAATTACTGAAGAATTAGAAAAAAATGAGTTAGCTAAATTAAATCTTAAAGCTGGGAAAAAAGCTAAAGCTTCGACTGCTTATGAATCAGCTTTAAGATATTTAGATACTGCTTTAGAATTGTTAACAGAAAATAGCTGGGAGGATCAGTATCAATTCACACTAGAGCTTCAGGTAGAAATGTTAGAAGCTTTGTACTTAAATACTAAGTGGGAGCGAATTGAAGCACTATCTGCAACTATTCTGCCCAAGGTGAGCAATATTCTCGATCAAGTTAAGATATATGAGTTAGCCATATTGTCTTATTATGCTCAATTTCAGCCCGAAAAAGCTATTGATACTGCGGTCAAAGCTTTAGAGAAACTCGGGATAACAATATCCCAAGAAGCTGCTAGGGAGAGTGAACTCACAAATAGGATTAAACAAGAACATAAATCTATTCAATTGCTATTGAAAGGAAAAAGCATTGAAGATTTAGCTGATTTGCCTAAAATGACCGATCCTTATAAACTTGCAGCTATATCAATCTTGCAGCCAGTTATGACTGCAACATGGACAACAAATTTTTCATTATTTGTTGAGATAGTCTTAACTCAGCTTAATCTTTGTGTTAAATATAATAATCCTCCTCAAGCTGCTGGTACTTATGGTTGTTATGGAATGCTTCTGTGTGGGGTAATAGGAAATATTGATTCTGGATATCAGTTTGGACAACTATCTATCAATTTTTTAGAAAAATACAGTATTCCTAAATTAGAAGCTTTAGTAATGCATTTGTATTACGGATTTATCTGGCATTGGAGAGAATGTATTAATGAACAAGGGGCACAAAAAAAATTACTAAATAGTATTCAACAAGGGATAAATACAGGAAACAATGAGTATGCTTCTTATCTTGCTCTAGACTATTGCTTTATCAAGTTTTTTGGAGGATGTAATTTAGAACAGGTTGAGCAAGATTATAGTAAATATACTCAACTAATCAAAAAGCTAAATCAAGAATATTCGATAAATTATATAGAAATATGCACAAATATTATTGTAAATTTAAGATTTAAAATTCAAGATAACTATTTTTTATTGCTCGGCAATGATCAACATGAAGAATATAAATATATAGAAAAATATACTAAACAAAACAATCAATGGTTACTATTTATTTACTATTTTGGCAAAACACTTATTTTTTATAATCTAAAAGATTACGTTAAGGCTTTTGATAATAGTCAAAATGCCGAAAAATATGTTATGGCAATCGGCGGGTTATTATGTAGTCCAGAGCATAACTTTTACTGTTCTCTTGCTTATCTTGCTCATTACAATAATTGTGACATAGAGCAGCGTAAAGAAATACTAGAACAAGTAGAAAAAAATCAAAAAAATATGAAAAAATGGGCTGGTCATTGCCCCGCCAATTTTCAAAATAAATCCGATTTAGTGGAAGCAGAAAAAGCAAGAGTTTTAGATCAAAACTGGCAAGCTGAAGAATTTTATGAAAAAGCGATTCAAGGTGCAAAAAAATCGAAATTTATCCATGAAGAAGCCTTAGCTTATGAACGAGCATCTGAGTTTTATCTGGCACTGGGCAGAGAAGAAATTGGTCAATTTTACCTAAAAAATGCCCATCATTGTTACAGTCGTTGGGGAGCACAAGCTAAGGTAAAACAATTAGAAGAAGAGTATCCTGAGTATTTATTAAGAGTAACGAATCAAGGTAAATCTAAAAGACTTAGTACAAGCATCTCTACTACAGGTTCTGATGGAGAAACTCTGGACTTATCTACGGTTATTAAAGCATCTCAAGCAATTTCTGGTGAAATTAAGCTGGAAAACCTCTTGCAAACTTTAATGAAAATTGTTATTGAAAATGCTGGAGCGCAAAAAGGGTTTATCATTCTTAATCATGAAGGGAATTGGGTGATCGAGGCTCAAGGAACAGTAGATAGCGATCGCGTTACTATTTTGGAATCAATTCCTATCGAATCTGTAGATACTGAAAACTCGATTCCTATTTTACCTACTACGATTATAAATTATGTCGCCCGCACTCAAGACTATATTGTTTTAAATGATGCAGTCCATGAAGACCAATTTATTAATGATCCTTATATTATTGCTACACAAAGTCAATCAATTCTCTGTACTCCTTTACTTAATCAAGGTCAGTTAAGAGGGATTGTTTATTTAGAAAACAATTTAACCACAAAGGCATTTACCTCAGAACGGGTGGAGCTTGTAAATATACTGTCTGCTCAAGTTGCTATCTCTATTGATAATTCAAGGCTTTATCAAACCTTAGAAGAAAGGGTAGAAGAGCGCACTCAAGAATTATCTCAAACTTTGGACGTTCTCAAAGCTACTCAAGCGGAACTAATTTTTGAAAACGAGTTACTCAAGAGTGACGAACAAGCCTCGAATTTTGATTATCAAGTGGGGGGAAGTTTACCGATGGATGCTCCCACTTATGTGGTGCGTTCTGCTGACAGAACTCTCTACAAAGCTTTAAAGCAAGGGGAGTTTTGTTACATTCTCAATCCCCGCCAGATGGGCAAATCAAGCCTGATGGTACGTATGATTAACCACCTGAACAATGAGGGGATTAGCTGCGCAGCGATCGACCTGACTCGGATTGGCAGCGAAAATGTTACCCCTGACCAATGGTATAAGGGATTGGCAGTAGAGCTATGGCGAAGTTTTGGTTTACTAAGAAAGGTGAATTTAAAAAAGTGGTGGAATGAACGAGCAGATATTTCTACGGTTCAGCGGTTGAGTCAATTTATAGAAGAAGTCTTGCTGGGTGAGGTTGAACAACCAGATAACAGTTTACCGAATAAAAGGGTAGTTTTTATCGATGAAGTTGATAGCGTCTTGGGCTTGAATTTTCCAGTTAATGACTTTTTTGCTCTGATTCGCTCCTGCTATAATCAGCGTACTATCAATCCAGACTATGGCAATTTAACGTTTGCTCTTTTTGGCGTTGCTACTCCTTCTGGCTTAATTACAGACCACCAAAGAACCCCTTTTAATATTGGTCAGGCGATTCAACTGGAGGGTTTTAAGGAGCATGAAGCTCAACCTTTGCTTCAAGGATTAGCAGAGAAAGTCAGCAATCCTCAAACACTGCTCAAAGAACTGTTAGCATGGACGAGTGGTCAGCCTTTTTTGACCCAAAAGCTCTGTCAATTCATCCGCAGTACTTCATCTGCTATCCCTACCAACGACGAAGCTGAATGGATTGAAAATTTGGTGCGAACCAAGGTGATAGAGAATTGGGAATCCCAGGATGAACCGGAGCATTTGAGAACTATACGCGATCGCATCCTGGAGAGTAAACAATCTGTAGGGCTACTGGAGATATATCGACAAATTGTGGAGCAGGGAGAAGTGGTGGCTGTTGACAGTCCAGACGAAAAGGAATTGCTGTTGTCAGGGTTAGTGGTGAAGCAACAGGGATGTCTGAGAGTCAATAACCGGATTTATGAATCGATCTTTGACCGCAGTTGGGTTGAGGAGCATGTCTAAGTGGGATCTTGGACTTTCAATTAAAATAGTAAAGGGAATAGGGAATAGGGAGTAGGGAGTAGGGAGTAGGGAGTAGGGAGTAGGGAGTAGGGAGTAGGGAGTAGGGAGTAGGGAGTAGGGAGTAGGGAACTAAAATTATCACAATTGATTTAGGATTGGTAAAGCTCTAAAATTTAGGAGTCTCAAGTCAGGAGTGACTAGGTGTAGGTGGGGTTGAAGGAAACTGAAACCTAATCAATCAAGGTAACAGAAGACAGAAAAGATGTTGGGTTTGGTTGCCTTAAGCCAAGGTACAAGAGAATCCGTTCGCGTAGCGGCTCCAAAGGAGCATATCACTTATTGTTACTGCATACAGTCTTGTTGATAATGCTCACCACATGGTATAGTAGTAGAAATAAACTGTAAACTATTGATAATTTAATTTTGATAAAAAACCTGGCTATTTGGTGAGTTCAGAACTTGCTGTGAAAAGTCAGAAGGTCTAGAAAATTGTAAGATTGAAATAAGGCAACAGTACCATGGAGTAAAACGTGATGTTGAATGTCAGTCTGGATCAAGAAGCAGAACAGTATTTAGTTGAAATTTT
This sequence comes from Moorena sp. SIOASIH, assembly GCF_010671925.1. Taxonomy (GTDB): domain Bacteria; phylum Cyanobacteriota; class Cyanobacteriia; order Cyanobacteriales; family Coleofasciculaceae; genus Moorena. The sequence goes on from NZ_JAAHIH010000009.1 coordinate 168,978, forward strand.
AAGTCAGGAAAAAACAACTAGCAGTGAGTTGATCAAAAAATTGCTGCGGGATTATCGCCAAAATTTTCAATCCCAAAAATCGGTTTTAGAACGAATGGGAGGAGTGCCTAAACATTTGCTATCGGTGGGTAATCTATCTGATCGGGATACTCGTAGAGAGATTATTGCTTCTCGGATACGGGCAAGCCATCAACGAGAAGTATGACCTATCATCCTGCTATTTTGGTGGATACAGGCTTGTTGGTGGCTTTCTATGATTCAGCCGATCAACATCATGGTCAGGTGGTTGAGTTTTTTACCAGTTGTAGCAGTCGGTTAGTTACAACGGTAGGTTGTGTTACAGAAGTGCTATGGTTGCTAGGGTCTGATTGGCGGGTGCAGAATGAATTTCTAACTCATCTGGCCAATAATATCTATGAGTGTGAGTCGCTCTTACTGCAAGACGAAAGCCCGTATCGCTGAGCTAAACGCCCAGTATGCTGACTTGCCTGGTGATTTTTCTGATTTGTCTCTTATAGCAATTTCTGAACGTTTGAATATTGCGGCGATCGCTACTTTGGATAAGGATTTTGATATCTATCGACGCTATCGCAAACAACCCTTTGAAGGAGTCTTTCGTCCTTCTTCTAATATTTAGGGTACGCTTTTTTCAAAACCTTGTCGCTTCTCTGAGCTACACAGGATTTTTTCCTACTCCCTACTCCCTACTCCCTGCTATACAACGTCACTCAATCCCTCAATCCTTCAATCTCCTATTCCTTACCAAATATCCTTTGTCCAAGGTTTTACCTACTTCTTGCCTTGAATTCCTCTGCTTCTCTTAACACAGGATTAATGTCAAACCAGCGCTCACCCTGATAGTGATATTCAAAGACGAACAAGCTTTGAAGTAGGATTGGATACTCTTCCTTTACTCTTACATTTTTCTGTTTTGCCACCTGGTTCAATAACTCCCACTCATCATCAGTAATCGCTCGAATTAATTCATTACCTCTTTGCTTAATCACGCTTTCCAAACACCTTCGGGATAAAGGTAGCTCTTCACGTTTAAGACAATTGCGGAGAAGTACTAGCGAATTGCGTACATGACCACCACTAATTGCACACAGTCGATCGAGAGTTCCAGAACTATCAAAAACTGCTGAGATGGCCTTAAGTCGTTCCTCTGGAGGAAGGTTAGGAAATGCTCTGGCTAAAATCATTTGTCGCATTAGTTCCATTCCTTCATTACACTCGCTACCATCTCGTAGTCTTACTGGCACCATCGGTAAAACTTCAGGATCTGTTCCAAAGTAATTTCTGAGCTTTTCAAACTCTTTTGAGAAGGTTAACCCCAATGGCATGGTATAAACTACATGGCAATTTAGCTGCTTCAACTGCTCTGCTCGATCGATAAACAGATACTCTTGTTGATTACGCCCTGTAGACATTAGCCTATTATGAACTCGGTCAAGATTATCGACAATTACCACTAGCCCTTCCTTTCCCCTTAGTTTTAATTGTTCTATCCCAGGCTGTATTAGCTCAAGATTGATTGCTTCGAGAATACTAGTTACACGTGGCTCTAGATACTCTCTTAGCTGACTGCGAAGCGTGGGATTTTCTTTAGCTTTAGCAGTGATTTTACCAATGCTCAAAGGTAGGCTATAAGTCTCTTGATCATCTAAGGATATTTGTGTGGTCAATAAATCCGTTGCATCTGCCAGAATCTTTTTCAATCCTCCCGGTCTTTTGTTTATACCAGCTTTTTCCAAGTTCGCACTGATGTGACGGGCAATGGATAACAATATATCAGCGACATCAGCATCTGCCAGGTCAATATCTTGACTAGATTCAAAGTAAACAGGATGAAATCCTTGTGCTTCCAATTCCGCCTTAAGTCTCAACAATTCTGTAGTTTTGCCGCAGCCAATATGACCTGTGAAAAGTTGACAGGTTGGTTCATCTGGTGAAAGGCGAGTAATCGTCCGCAGCAAACTTTTAAACTGGTTGCCACGCACCGCAGAAAAATCTATATAGTATCTCTGATCCTCAGCATACCCTACGTTAATTGTTTTTCCAGGATTTGAAGCCCTGTATAATCGCCTAAGATCTAAGCCTGGCTGATGTAATCTTTCTTGATAGGTTTCAATTTCTTGTAGTTTCTCCTGAGCTAACTCATTGTCAGGTTGAATTATCAAGATTGGCGCAAACTGCTCCTTGGCAAGTTCAAACTTTCGTTGATTTATTAAATCTAGGCCGTAACCTTCGAGCGATCGCACATAGTCTTCTTCTACACGATGTGAATCAATCTGATAGGCTCGTTTGTAAAGCTCTACTGCTTTACTAAAATCTCGGGTCTCCAAATATCCCTCAGCTAGCCCAAACAGAGCCTTGAAGTAGTTGGGATTGATTGACAACGCTTGCTCATAAAGGGGAATGGCATTTTTCAACAAGTTGTAGCCCTGTAAATCAGTGGCTGATTGGTAGACGCTATCGGCTGCTGGTTCAAGCTTTTCCAATTCCCAGATCTCTCGTTGGAGAGGATATTGCTTAACTAACCAACGACGTACCAATTCAACTTTGACCCGATAGCCATGAGCAGTTTGGGAGAATAAATTTGACCCTTGTGCAAAATCCAAAAAATCCCATTCAAGCAGTTGGCTCTCCGCCTGTATTAATGACTTGGTTTCAACAACGCCATACTGTTTCAGAATCACCAATGGTTCTTCCACAAACTGATCGTCTGTTAAATCAGCTCTTTTCTGGGCTTCTGCCACCGCTGAAAATATTACCCGTTCCGGGATTGGCAGCCCTTCTCGAAACCAGCCCAATCCTCCCCCACCAAGTTCAATGGCCTGATCCACAACTGCTTTAACATCCCCAGGAGTAATCTGCTGCTTCTGTTCAGTTCTAGCTCGTACAAACAGTGCATAACAGAGCAATTGAGTGAAATAGGGATGCCCTGCGGACAAGTCAATAATTGCTTGAATTGAATCCTGGCTATAGACTAACGATCCTTTGCCTGGCTCAGTAATCAATTTTTCCGTATCTTCGAGACTAAGTAAGCCAATTTTATAGGTTGGTGCTCTTCTGAATAAGCTCAGCAGTTTTGTTAGATCATCTGGCTGACGCCCTATCACTGGGATGATCACTAGTTGCTCATGTTGACTTAACAGAGATTGTAAATAAGGAAAAAAGGTTTGAACTGAAGAGGTTGGATCATAGTTATTTAAGACATCAAACTCGTCCAACATTAGTACTATAGTCTTTTCCCCTAAACCCTGATAAATTTCAGGCAAAAAATTCTGGGAGAAGATACTGGGATTGCTTGCTAAATCTGCTTCACTTGGTAGTTTACCATAGTCCAACTCTAGCTTAAGATGATTGATAAGGTGATTGATAATTGTCTCAGCCAGGAGATGCAATACATTGCTGAGGGATAAGTGCCCTTTGTCTTCAAGATTAAAAGAGATGAAGACAAATTGCTCCGATTGAATAAGGTTGGGAATCTGTAAAAGAACCGATGATTTGCCAATCCGTCTTTGACCATGCAACAGGATAACCCTTTCACCCTGGTTTAAATTATCCTCGACAAATTGGATCAACGTTTCCCTGCCAAAGAAAGACTTTGGCTCAGAGATAGCTGAACCAACAATATAAGGATTTCTCCGAACTTTTCCTGTCGTCATATCAATCTTGGTGATTTGCGAAAGGTTTCCTATTTGTGACAGTGATTAGCTTTTAATTGCTCCTTTCGGGATAGCAGCTATGACCTTACCAATCCATTCAAATATATCTGGTATTTTATCTTTATTTTTCCACATTAAACGAATGATATCTTTAACCTTTTCTGCTTGCTTATGACTCATCAGGTTAAGAAATACCTTCTGACGATTTTGTAATTCGGTTTCGGTACTGTTTTGAATGTTTTTAACCACCCACCATTCCATTAGTGATGAAGCAAAGGAGTAAGTCGCTTTCCCAGCTTGCTCTTCTCGTTTTATGATTCCTCTGATTTCTAAAGCATTCAGCTCTATTTCTTTTTGGCTAAAAATAGTCTCAATACCCCTCAGAGCATAGCGCTTATCGGATAAGCGACCTTCTAGACTGCACAAAGCAATTAGCATCAGTAAAATCTGCTCTAGGTCATTGCAAAGCTCCCAGGTAGCTTGAAAAAACTGTTCAGTTGCACTTAGAAAATCTCTAGCAAAGGTCTTAGGGTCAGGTACCCGATTAGCTCGCAATTCTTGATAGAGAAGATAACCAGCATTCTGTAGCAAGGCGGGATTGCCATCAGCAATTTCCCGAATTCCCTCTCGTAACGCTGGTGTAATTGGCATACCAAGTAGTAGGGCAGCCACTTCGTTATCCGTAAATGGCTTGAGTGGTTGAAATAAATAGTGGTTATACCAAGGAGATTTATCTGGGGTGAGTTGAGGCCCCAATTCACTCAGACGCCGAGAGGATGCTACAATCATTGAGATATATTTCCTTTCTTCACCAGAATTCGCAATGCTGCGACATTCATTCACAAAGGCTTCAAGATCAGCTTCCTGGTAACCGTCGTTTGTACGCAAAGCAACATCGTAGTCATCCACTAGTAATAGTAAAAATTTGTGGTATTCTCCAAGCTTACGTAATAGCTGCTTTAGATTAATTGAAGTGACTTTGTCTTGATCAAGTAATTGGTCAATATCAGTCTGTAGCCTTGGATTACTATCCAATTGACTTTTGCTCTCGATCAAGATTTGCCGCCAGAAGCTATCAGCATTAAACGGTTGAATACTTAGGCAATTTAGAAGTACAATTACAGCTGCTTCTGGATCTTGGCCTTGTAGGTGCCAGACGTCAGGTGATGTCAATAATTCTAAGAAGGAAGTCTTGCCAATTCCAGGTCCACCCCAAACTGCCAGATTACCACGACTAGAGATTTGGTCGAATGCTATTTCAATCTGAGACTCTCGTCCCACAAAGCGTTCTGGGGAAACGGCTTGTCCTACAGTAAAGGGATTTTGTGCCATGGTGATGGATTCTGAAAGTGTTTCTTATCGGGCTATTGTGTTCTATCTTTATTATGGCCAACTTCCTCAGCTAGGTTGTGCCATGGCAAAACCTTCTCTTGTTCCACACATCTTACTTTACCAGATTTTGATTGGGATTTTTTGCGATCGCGTAGCGGCCCGTACCGAGCATCGCGTAGCGGCTCGTACCGAGCATCGCACTTGCTTTCCCCCTTCCTATACCCTATTCCCTGTTCAACACTTCTGACAGTGACGATGCTGGGTTTCCTTCCCTCAAGCAAACCTACAATATTAGCGTAAGCAATACAAGATTTGCGATCGCACTAATTTATTATTATGGTAATCAATTAGTGCTAAAATAAAAATCACCCATCAAAAGTAATTAAACTGATGAAAACTGCCATTGTACGTATTGGAGATTCCCAAGGAATTAGAATTCCTAAAGCAATTATTGAAGAATGTGGTTTAGCCAATGTAGTTGAAATAACAGTAAAAGATGGAAAGGTGATTATTTCGCCAGTATCCCACTCTCGTCAAGGATGGGAAGAAGCGTTTAAAGAAATGGCCGACAATGGTGATGATGAATTATTAATTGATGATCGAATTAAAAATTCTTGGGATGAAGAGGATTGGAAATGGTAGCGATTCCCAAGCAATTTGAGGTGTATTTGGTTTGTCTCGATCCCACCATTGGTTCTGAAATTAAGAAGACTCGCCCTTGTGTGATTATATCTCCTAATGAGATGAATCAGTATATCAAGACAGTGATTATTGCACCAATGACGACAGCGAAGCGAAATTATCCCACACGAGTTAATTTAACTTTTAAAGGAAAAGAAGCACAAGTCGTTTTAGATCAAATTCGGACGATTGATAAGAGTCGCTTAATTAATAAGCTAGGAAAGCTTCCTGAAGAGATTGGTAATCAGGTACTTGATACTTTAGTGGAAATGTTTTCTAGGGATTAGCAAAGATATCGAGCCGATTGCGTTCGCGTAGCGGCTCCATTCGCGTAGCGTGGCCCAAAGGCCAAGGAGCATCGCACTTCCTCTCCCTATTCCCTATTCCCTATTCCCTGCTCCCTGCTCCCTGCTCCCTGCTCCCTAAAACCCAAGACTTTTTACCTCATCCAATTGACAATTACTATAGTTAAATCAACTCTCCATCAAAATCAACCTCAAAGCATCTAACTGCACATACCATGGCTCAGGCCAAGCTTTAATCTGATGCCATTTTTCCTTAAAAACTTCAGCTTGGAGGTGATACTGTTGAGGATTGTAGGACTTACCAAGTTTAGTTGGTTTTGCCCCCCTAACCCCCCAATTTTGGGGGGGAATCATGTCAAAGTCCCCCGCCCCCCTAACCCCCCAACTTTGGGGGGGAATCATGTCAAAGTCCCCCAGAATTGGGGGATTTAGGGGGCAATCCATAAGTCCTGTATTCCTAGAAGGAGTATATAAACTCAGATACAGTGTAACTCGGTGCTGGGTTTCACTCATCGTCACCAGCCAACAGGGAAATGTATTGTCGTGATTTGGCTCATTTAGAAATCTCAAATGATGAGCACGGATGCCAACATAGGCTAAGGATTTCCTGATCGGTTCCACAACTGAGAGACTACAGTTCCAGTCCAGTGCTTGAATTTTTTGGTGGTCAATAATTTCAACCCGAGAAAAGTTTTTACACTCCGTTAATTGTGCTACCCTAAAGCTAGGAGGATGCTCAAAAATAGCTTCTTTAGATCCAGAAGCAATAACATTTCCTTCGGAAAGTACTAACAGATTACCACAAACTCGGTAAGCTTCCTCTAATTTATGGGTAACGAAAAGAGTCGCTCCTTGATAGGTAGAGAAAATTTCCGTTAGTAGCATTTCGATCTGATTCCGGAGATAGGTATCAAGGGCTGAAAGGGGCTCATCTAAGAGTAACGCTTCTGGTGCGATCGCTATTGCTCTTGCCAAGGCTACCCGCTGTTGCTGTCCCCCAGAAAGTTCGTGAGGATAGCGCTTTTCCAATCCCTGTAAATGCATCAGTTCAATATATTTCCATACCCGTTCATTCCTTTGGGCTTTCGGCAATTCCTGCAAGCCAAAACCAATATTTTCAGCGACATTCATGTGGGGAAACAGGGCGTAGTTTTGAAACACAAAACCAATCCGACGTTGGTGAGGAGGAAGATTAATACCCTGTTTGGAATCAAACAAAACTCTTCCGTTCAAGACAATCCGGCCTTGAGTGGGTGTAGCCAAACCAGCAATACACCGTAGCGTCATACTTTTACCAGAACCAGAAGCCCCTAAGATTCCTAACGGCTTACCATTAGCAGTAAATTTAGCATCTAGGGTAAAGCTAGACGTTAGCTCTTTTCGTAACTCTACTAAAAGTCCTTGACTTACTTCTATATTAAATATTTTCCCTATTCCCTGTTCTTTTCCCCCCTGATTAAGGGAAGCTCTAGTCCCCCCCTTATTAAGGGGGGTTAGGGGGGATCCCTTCCTTACTTCTATGTGAGATTTTTTCCCTATTCCCTGTTCTTTTCCCCCCTTAATAAGGGAAGCTCTAGTCCCCCCCTTATTAAGGGGGGTTAGGGGGGATCCCTTCCTTACTTCTATGTGAGATTTTTTCCCTATTCCCTGTTCTTTTCCCCCCTTAATAAGGGAAGCTCTAGTCCCCCCCTTAATAAGGGGGGTTAGGGGGGATCCCTTCCTTACTTCTATGTTAGATTTTGTCCCTATTCCCTGTTCCCTGTTCCCTGCTCCCTGCTCCCTACTCCCTACTCCCTGTTCATAGTTAATGATGGTGATTGCCACGAGAGCGATCGCAACCATGATCAACACCCATAGTAGTGCTTCCCCCATCCTCCCGGCTTGGGCTGCAAAAAAGATAGCGATCGCAATGGTTTGGGTTCTGCCAGGAATACTCCCGGCTAGCATTAAAGTAGCGCCAAACTCTCCCAAAGCTCTCGCAAACGCCAGAACTGTCCCCGCCATCACCCCTGGCCAAGCCAAAGGTAGCAACACTTGCCAAAATACCCTACATTCAGAAGCCCCCAAGGTACGGGCACAGTTAATCAAATCCTGATTGACTTGTTTGAAAGCTCCCAGTACAGTTTTATACATCAAAGGAAAGGCAACTACAGTAGCAGCAATCACAGTAGCAGGCCAAGACAAGATTACAGATAATCCCAATTGCCTTAATAGCTGTCCCACTGGGCTATTTCTACCTAGTAACAACAGTAATAAGAAGCCAACTACTGTAGGCGGTAGCACTATCGGAAGGGTTAAGATACTATCAATAATTCCTTTACCTTTCCCTCGATAGCTAAACATCCAACCCGCTACTGTAATTCCCAGAAAGAAAGCCAAGATAGTAGCCAAGCCAGCAGTTTTTAGGGAAATCCATAAAGGAGAGAAATCTTCCATAGTGTTGAACAAAGAGTATGGGTAGTGTGGAAAGTGTGGGAAGAAAAAACGGCGTTGCTGAATTAAGGAATGAATGCGCAATCATCTGGTGCATGTTAAAGCCCCCTAAATCCCCCAACTTTGGGGGACTTTGAACGTCTTATTCCCCCCAGAATTGGGGGGTTAGGGGGGCAAAACCATACCTAGAATCAGCAACGCCGAAAAAACGGCATATATAGGGTCTCTAATAGTTATAAGGCAAATTCAATTTTCTTACCCCGACTCCCGACTCCCGACTCCCGACTCCCGACTCCCTGTTCCCTGCTCCCTATTCCCTATTCCCTATTCCCTACTCCCTACTCCCTACTCCCTACTCCCTTATCCGCCATAATAAACCCATACCTCAAAAATACAGTTTTAGCTGACTCACCACTCATAAACTGCACAAACTGGTTAGCATGAACAGGATTTTTAGACTCCTTCAATACCGCTACTGGGTAGATAATCCGGGAGTAAGACTCTGGCGGAGCAGTAGCCACTCGTTTAACTTGGTTTGATACCTTAGCATCTGTTGCATACACCAATCCAGCATCCACATTACCTGTTTCCACATACGATAGAACTTGGCGAGCATCTTTGCCAAAAACCAACTTCGGTTTGAGCTGGTCAAACAAATTAAGAGTAGACAGAACTTCCTTAGCATACTGTCCAGCTGGTACACTTTCCGGGTCTCCCATTGCTATTTTACTAATTTTATCAGAGGTTAAGTCCTTAAAATTAGAGATACCAGTATCGTCTTTAGGAGTAATTAATACTACCTGATTATTAAGAATACTTTGCCTTGTCCCTTCTAGTAAAAGCCCCTTAGATTCCAGAGCATTCATCTGTTTGGGAGCTGCTGAAATAAAAACATCCACTGGTGCGCCCTGTTCGATTTGTTGCTGCAACGAACCAGAGGAAGCAAAGTTATAAATAATGGTAACATCTGGTGTTTGCTTAGTATAGAGTACTTTGATAGCTTTCATAGCATCTTGTAAGCTAGCAGCCACTGATACCGTTAGGCTCACCACTTCTGGCTGTTGATTTTTAAGGGTAGCACCATTGCAAGCTATTAAAACTAAGGATAGACTTAAGCACAAAAACCATGATCTAGTTAGGGATTTAACCATATCTAATTTTTAGTTTAGATGTGAAACTATGATTGATAAAAAAAGGGAACAGGGAACAGCGATGCAGCGCGGTCTTGGGGAGGCAGCGCGGTCTTGGGGGTCTCCCCCATGAGCGACTGCCGTGGTTTCCCCCATGAGCGACTGCATCAAGACGGGAACAGGGAAGAGTAGTAAAGAGCTCTGAATAGTTTTTGATGTTATGATAAATCACCAAGATTGTTCATGATAGATTTTTAAATTATATAGCGCTTCCTATTCAGCGTGATATACATTTAAATTTTCTTCCCTACTCCCTACTCCCTACTCCCTACTCCCTACTCCCTACTCCCTACTCCCTACTCCCTACTCCCTACTCCCTACTCCCTACTCCCTACTCAATTAGATACTTAACAACAAAAAAAATAGCCGTAGAAATAATGTCCACGGCTATTTCAAGTCCACAGTAAGTGGATTCAAATCGCTATGTCACTCAGTTCCCGAACCCATCGAGAAATGATCCTATTTTATCAGACCGGAGCCTTTGCCCAAGGGGGGGCAACCCCCCCAGAAACTAACGTGTTAACGTAGCATCCAATACTTAGTGATGATAGTAATCACCTGCCCTGGCATGCCAGTAGGTTGCAGAGGACTCCACTCTGAAGCCTCTGCGTAGCCCATGGCAGACAAGGTATGAATACTATTGATTACTGCTTGACGAGGCCCCTTTAAAATGTGCTGAACATATTGTTCTTTTGGGAAAATATCTTCAAGATTAATTCCGGGAATTTGATGTTCAGGATTATTGTCGGGGTTAGGGATAAATTCTTGCGACATAGCTCAAGAGTTGAATTGTGTTTATATGATTATTGTAATGATTATATAATAAATTTGTCAAGGGTTTTTATAAATTTTTTTTGGGGGGTATTTTAAGGGTAAAAAAAAAGCGATCGCAAAGATTATGCGATCGCTTTTTTTTGTATAGCGGTCTGTAGGCTAATTAGATAAACAGATTTTTTTTACCTGTTCCCTATTCCCTGTTCCCTGTTCCCTATTCCCTATTCCCTGTTCCCTGTTCCCTACCTTTACAGATCAAGTTTAAACTTGGTGCAATAATATCTTATTTATGCTTGCCCCTTTCGGGTCATACCGATACCAGAGAGATAAAGATCAGGAACTTTATAACGTTCAACGTAATCTTCAGTTCCTTCATAAATAGATAACAAACCCACTTCTCTAGCAAGCTTTAACTGATCATCTAATCCAGTTACCTCAGTTGCCTTGAAGGGCGAACGTCCTATGCTTATCAGACGATCAATCAACTCTTGAAGTTCACTAAACTCTTCATTGATCAAGGCATCTAATGCTTTTTCTGATACCTTTTCAAGAGATGCACTCAAAGCCCGTGGTCGGATGATAGTTTTCTGATAAGGATTTCGCTCTTGCTCGTTTATTTCCCAATCTTTCGCCTCTACGAAAAGTTCTAATAGAGCACGGGGACTATGGTTGTTACTGCCATCAGCAATTCGTTTCCAGACCCAGTTCCGAGTAAAGGCAGATTTCCCCCCTTTCATCCGCTCACCAACCAAAAGATTCCAAATTTCAAAGACCTGTGATTCACTCAAATAGTCACTAAAGGCGTCACTACTTGATGACAAATTTGATAACAAACTACCTTGCTGAATTGAATTTACGACAAGTACTTTAAATCTATCCGATTTCAGAGCTTGCTTAATTATAACTTTAAAAAAATCTGCTCGCTCACGCCATTCAAGGACTACAGAACGCCCGAAAAAGTGACTTTTATTATCGAAGCGAAGCCTACGCCAGATATCTTCCCGTAATAGAACTTTGAATTTTAATTTTTTCAGATTGTCCCCTAAATCAGTAATCAACGAAAGCAGTCCTTCAATTGCTTTAGTGCGTCTTTCTCGATTCGGTTGTTCATTTCCAAATCCTGTATCAAGTCCATCGAAAAGAAGAATAATAGTAGATTGTGCAGCACGATCGAAACGAGTTAGCCAATCTCTTGCCAATAAACCTACTTGAGATTGTGGTAGTAAACTCTCAAACCATCGCACAACCTCTAATTCCCTAGTAGGATCAGTCCCTAGAACTTGTAATAGAGCGGCATCCGGTTGAGGCTTCTCTCCAGGCCAGGATAGGTGACAGGCAAGACAAGTCTGGAGTAACCAGAAGTCACGCCAGCTTTTTCCTGTAGTTTCTAAAGCCTCATCAATGGCGGTGAAACTTTCAGAGTTGATAACCCACGGGCGATCGTCTTTGAGATCACTGGGGGATAAAACTACAATGGAAGTTTTCTCAGAATCTTCCACCAGACGACGGAAAATAGCCGTTTTACCAGTACCTTTACGACCAAGGATTAGAGGGATGCGAGGATGAAGGGCGCGATTAACTAACTGTGTTTCTACAAAGGTTTCCAGAAAATTATCTTGGTATTCTGCTCTTCCTGCAGAAAATTCTAACTCGTTTAAAATTTGCCCCTTACTATCGGACAAACTATTCGGTAGCTCTTCTTCACTAGCTGTAGGGAGAAAACGTTCTAACCATTCAGCAACCGGCTCAAAGTCACGCCACGTTTCTTGATTAGATAAGATTTTATCTGATGTGGCAATCTCTTCTCGATAGGGAATAAAATGTGTAATATCTGATTCTTTAATCGGCTCTGATCTCGATTGTTTATCCCTCAGCACAGAGAGCCAGTCTCCAATCCATTCAATAGCTCTATGTTGGTATCGTTCCACAACTTCTGGTGCTTTACTAGCAGGAATTGGAGACACAATAAATCGTGGCTCTGGAGTAAGCCGCTGTTCACTTCGTCTAGTCTCAGCAGCCAGCAATGCACGAACCAGTTCACCCGTACCTCTTTGAGCTTGAGGATGAGGAAAAAAAACAATAATTGCCAGATCAGCCAAGTCAAACAGGAGCGGTCCATTGAGAGGAGTCATTCCTGTGCGAGCATCTAGTAAAATGACATCAGGCTTGAAAGGAAGACGATCACTACTTAAAATCTGAATCAGTTCACGTAATGGATTTCTATCTTCCCGATACCAAGCTCCAGGTTCCATAAAGCTCAGCAAACGCGCATAATTGGCATTGGGTAAACCTGCCGGAAGACAGTAAATCTCATCGGTTTCAGAAACCCTCAGAATATGATTACGGATGTCAGGCTCTTCCCCTTGCTCCAAACTTAGTAAAACAAATACCAACCCCTGTTGATCCTTAACCTCGTCTTCCTTTCCAAACAAAGCCGCTAATCCTGGAGCTTCCAAATCCATGTCAACACAGAGCACAGTGCGTCCACGACTGGCAAGAATTCGGGCAGTATAAGCCAGGGCAGTTGAGCGACCAACTCCTCCTCTGAGGGAATAAAATGTTGCGACGATCGGTCGGTCAAGGTCTTCGTCTAGATCCGATGGAAATAGGATTGCTTCAGGATTACTAGAGCCAGAGCGAGAGCGAGCCAGAGCTTCAGGCCAAAGGGGTACGTTTTCAAGGGTGCAATCAATGGGAACAGAGTCAGCCCATTCCTGCTCCTTCTCCTCAGGAGTGAGCAAATCTAACCACTGAATGGTCAATTCTTTTAGTCCCTCTAGAGCAATGTTCTTACGTTCTTGTTTGGATTTGCCATCAAATCCTCGGGAAATGACAGCAATACGCCAGCCTAGAAACGGATCCGGTTGAACCCGCAGCTCCGTAATCTCTAAAGCTGCACGTGACATATTTTGATGAATACGCTCTTTAATTTCTGAATGGTTCATCTGCGCCTCCGGGATTTAGGACTAATTTTAAACTTTATAAATTTTGTTAACTGCTTTGCTCCATCTACCAACTCCGCCATTGTCAGGCTACTATTACAGGTTAGTTCATAACGTAGGGATGTATCCCAGTTTTCTATAAAAAATGTCTTTGCACCTGTAGGGTCACGGATATCGGAGAGACGCAATCCCGCTGCTTCCCATAAACCCCGTAGATTGTGCCCCTGATTACCATGTTTCGGAAATGGTTTATTTTTATATCGTAATAACGCCTTGAGACTACATTCAATAGCATATCCTGCCATATAAACCGCTCCAATTGATTGACTTCTATTTTTTAGAATAGCGTCTGCATCTTTGGTTCGTTCCTTGGCGATGTCGATCCAGTCACTTACAGTTGTGGGAGCCATTACAGATATTTATACTTGCAATTAAATTGATAGATTATAACACAAAAAAAAGTCCATAAAAATGGACTTAACTCGCTCTATACTTAGAATTTATTCCTCTGAAATAGTACTTAAAAGTAATGTAAGTATTCAGCTATCAGCCGTTGGCCGTTGGCCACGCTACGCGAACAGCCGTCAGCTAATCAACGGGAGGTAGTAAACAAGCTTACGGGCTGGTAAGGTTGGTTGAAAATCTCTGCTCGTTTTACTCATCTGACTCCGTTCAGTTAAAGCGCCTGCTAGCTGATAGCTGATAGCTGATAGCTGATAGCTGACGGCTGAATGCTTACAAAATAATCCCTGATTATTTATCCTTTTTTCTAAACAATCCACCAGCACCTAAAGCAGTAAGTCCCAGTAGTGCTAATCCAGAAGCCGGTTCAGGTACACTAGTTGGATCTGGCTTTGAGGGATCCTCGGTGATCGTTTCCTTAAAATTAGGATTGGGATCAACATAGGTAGTTGGAGGTAATAGGGAACCCCCAAGAGTAAAGGTAATTCCTGACTCTCTGTTCCAGGTAAGGATATAAGCCCCGGCATCAACAGCCCTACCAAAATCGATATCTAGAATCCAACTATCAGGGGTAGCGTCAAAGGTAGTAACAAAGGTTCTAGGAGGAAGAGGAAAAGGAGAAGGCAATGGTTCAAGGGTAATATCAGAACCGACTTGCTCTAACCCTTCTACATCAAGAAACCAAGAAAGTAATTCCCCTTCAGTATTGTACTCAACAAACCCCTGGTAATCTCTAGTTTGGGGAGGAGGCTCTGGCAGAAAATCAGGAAAATCTGATAATTGAAGTTCACCGCTGAATTCTTGGTTAATTACCTGCTCAGCAGCAGCCGGTAAAACTCCAATGGTAGCAGAGGTTAAAGCGACAGCAGTAGTAACAAGAGCGAATTGCGTAGAAAGATTAGTCATATAAAGTATCCTCGTTCAGTATGTAGATAATAGGGAACAGGGAACAGGGAACGGTAGGAAAGAGTTTAAGCATTCAGCTATCAGCCTATGCGCTATGCCCACGCTACGGGAACGTTTTATCTGAGTTACGCCTGAAAGCTGACAGCTGTTCGCGTAGCGTGGCCAACGGCCAAGGGCTGAATGCTTACGAAATAGTTAACAGGTTTGTTATGATAAATTATTATGATTTATCATAATCGCTTGTCAAATAATAGAGTTAGCTTGAATTATACTTACCTCTAAATTACATGTCAATACTTTATCAAAACCCCTAAAATTGACGATGCCAAATTGCCTGATTAGTATAGGATTTATAATATAGGAAAGGGAGTAGCGATGCAGTTGCTGATCGGCGAAATGACAACCATTGCTCCCCATCTCCCCATCTCCTCATCTCCCCATCTCCCCATCTCCCCATCTCCCTACTCCCTAAGACGAAAGTCCCTCACCTAATTGAGAACCACTACAGTCTATAATATGTAAAGCGCAATAAAAATCAGGAGGTGATCGTCATGCTGCTCAACTACCAATACCAGGCTTATCCAAGTAGTAAACAAAAACTAGAACTAAATGATTGGCTACGGATTTGTCGGTACTGGTACAACTGGCAGTTGGGCGATCGCTTTCGGTGGTGGAATGAAAACCGCACTGCTGTTAATTCTTGTCCGTTGATTACTTATCTACCAGAACTCAGAGATAACCCCGGTTATTTCAGTCAAAAAAAGCTGTTACCAATCTGGAAAAAAGACTTGGTGACAGTTGTCCACTCAGGTGAATTGCTGGACTTTACCCGAGTTCCGGCGAATACTTTACAGGACGTATGTAAAAGAGCAGACCTAGCTTTCAGTCGATTCATCAAAGGCGATTGTAATGGTAGTCGTAGCGGAAAACCCCGATTTAAAAATCAAGCTAGATACAGGACTTTAAAGATAGATGGGAAAGACTGTTTTTCTGTAGCCAGAATCGAGAAGAAATGGATATGGCTAAAGATAAGTAAACTCAAGGGCTGGCTCAAAGTACGACTACATCGTCCGCTGCCCGACGGGTTTAAGCTCAAGAATATTCTAATCACCAAGAAAACCGATGGTTGGTACACAACCTTATGCTTAGAAGATTCTACAGTACCAACGCTTACACCAGAAAGTGTTATTCCCACTTGGGATAATAGCATAGGGTTGGATGCGGTACTTTATGGAGAAGATTATCTAGCAACATCTGAAAACACCAAACTACCTTCACTTAAGTCTTACCGTAAAAATCATTCTGATTTAGAAAAGGTACAGACAAAAAAGAATGCCAAGACAAAAGGCAGTAAAGCTAGAAGGAAATTGCAATCGCGTGAAGCGAGAATACATCAACGGATTGCTATGAGCCGGAAGGATCATGCCTATAAAACAGCTCATTTGCTGGTTAGAACCGGAAAAAAAGTTTTCTATTATGAAAATTTGAACCTTACTGGTTTAAATAAACGAAATAAACCCAAGCCAGATGGGAAGGGTGGATATTTGCCTAATGGACAGTCCGCTAAATCTGGATTAAATAAGTCTTGGTTGGACGCAGGGTTTGGGCAGTTCTTTGAGGTACTGGGCTACATAGCTGGAAAAGCTGGAGCAGTAACGAAAAAGTGTAACCCTGCCTATACCTCTCAGCTGTTAAGCTATCGAGACGAGTTTGTATTCACGGATTGCGACCTCCGCGAGTATTGGGATGAGCAAGAAATGTTAATGGTTGACCGCGACGTAAATGCCGCAATTAACCTAAAACGAGTGGGGCTGGGCGTGTTCCCCACTATAAAACGCTGTAAGGGGAATCCGGTTATAGCTAGGTCTATAACTAATAGTACCTCAAAGGAAGTTTTAGTAGCTCTAAGGAGTGCTAGAAGCTTACACTTAACGGATAGGGAAGTGTAGGAGCGTCACCTAGGCAGACCTCAGCCATGCCAAACAATTGGATCACCAAATTTAGTGATCATGACCGTAAGGGATACTTCTAGGGAGCTGTTATGGGATTGACCTTTGGTCACGCTGCGCGAACGCAAAATTATTGTCGCTAAATCTGTTATTATCCCCGTCTAGTTTTTCCAGCTCAAGCCAACTTGTCACCATGTTAAGGGATAGATCTAGGGAGCTACTATGGGATGCTTCTAGGTCCCTGTTATGGGATTGACCTTTGGTCACGCTGCGCGATCGCGAACTTCTTGTCACTAAACCTGTTATTATAGCAGTCATCGTTTTCCTATTCAAAAGGTTTCACACAGAAACTTTGCCCCATTGGCCAGGCCATCCCATTCCCGTAGCGTGCCTCAAAGGCCAAGGCTGATAGCTGATAGCTGATAGCTGATAGCTGAATGCTTACGCAAGCCCTAACTAGACTTCATGAACTCAACATCAGAGCGATCGCGATTGTCAGATTTTATATCTAAAACAGAGATAGCTACATAAATACAAAAGATAGAAAAGAAAACCCAAAGAGAATTGAGTCCCCAAAACTTAATCCAAAAATTGACAAAATGTTCGGTATCTATATTGGGAAAGCCATTTAAAACCTCTGTACCAAAAAACAAAACAGCACCATATAAATCCATTAGTGAAGTAACCAGAATACACAAGCCAGCTTTTCGGGAATTTTTCTTCAGAAGATAAAAAGCATAAAGTGTTAAAGGTCCGCCTATGGTAGCAGTCACCCACTCTAAAATAACAGTAGCAGAGTCTGAGATGAGATAACGGTGATCGGCAACACCATAAGCCCACCATATCCAAGCCCACTTATCTTTTTCCGTGACATTGTGTAGATATGGATGAACAAAACACCAGCTTAACTCCCATGTAACATGAGCAATTCCCGATATTAATAACCAAATGCTGCAAATAGTTATTAGTTTTTCTGCTCTTGTCCGGTTTCCTTCCTTCGAGTATAACCAGGGGGATAGCAACAGCCCTAGCAAGGAAATGATCAGTATAGTAGAAGCAATATTTGAAGAAGTTACTGGGTCTGCTTTGAACAAGATTATCAGGGCGAGTGCCCCTGGAACACAAACAAGTGCTGCCACCACAGTTATGATTTGAACTACTCGAATTATTGTCATATTAGCTGTAGATTAATACACAAAATAGATTATACACAATTAGTATTGGATGTACTGACAAACAAGCAATATAGCACTACGTGCATACATACCTTAGGATAATTTACTATTGCTATGTGATTAGTCATTAGTCATTGGTTATTGGTGATTATCTGCCCATTATTTATTGCCTGTTCAGACAGTCATCATTTTTTAAAGTCACCTTGAACTGCTATAAAATAGCCTAATCATAGCCCTTAGCACTATATTGAGTAGTCCAAGACTCAAAACAAAAGATCTGAAGCAAATTTTAGTAAATCGCAAATGTAAATTCACGGAAAATAAGGGTGGTAGCTCTCGTCAACCAGGAGACAAACAGGTCTCTTGCAGCGATCGCCATATAGCAGCTAGCACCCTTGGCTAAATACTGCTTTAAAGGGACTTTACCGATGTCCACATGTTTGGCTGAAATGTCATATGGCAGAAATTATAAAAAACTTTGCGATCTACTACAAATATAGTTATGGCTTCTTTGCTGAAGCCATAAGATAATGTTTTACAGAAGAATTTAGCATACCATCATATACAGTCATGTATTGGCGAAAAGTTGGCTCATCAACTTTTTCTGCCGAAAACTGATCCTGGAGCCAACTCATCATACGTCGGCAATATTCTCCCCAAGACTGATTTGTTACGTCAATAAGTTCCACCTGTTTGAATCCTGCTTGTAGGTAAGTATCTTTGTACTCCTCCATATTTCTGACATTGTTCTTCAAAGGCACTAGCCATTCACCTACCCACTGGGTACTTTCAAAGATAATGTCGGCTAGTACTAGATGACCACCTGGCTTCAATATGCGCCAAGCTTCCTGTAAAAATTCATTTCTTGTATCAAAGTGGAAGGCAGCCTCAACACAAATGATGTTATCAAACGAATTATCTTCAAACTCCATCTTCACTGCATTCATAACAATGAATGTGCAGCCTGGTGCGTTCAATCTACATTTTTCAACTTGTTTTTGAGAAATGTTGATACCCACGACATTACTAGCTGGATAATAGTTGAGAAGATGATTGGTAGTGGCACCTAAGCCACAGCCAACATCAAGTATTTTGCCCTTTTTGTCAGGAATGAATTCTAAAAGCTTATCTACAATATTCTCGCAGGCTTCCTCTTGATTTAGAGTGTCAGAAAGCCAGAAGCCAACATTAAAAAAATCTTTTTTAAAGTAGGATTTTCTTTCTAAACAATAGAAAATCATCTCATCATATTGACTAACAAAATCGTTCATTTTGCTCTCTCCTACTTAATAGGTTTAATGCTTCGGATTACAACGAATATGTTGACAATAGGTTGCCAATCTTAATCTTGTAAATTTAACTAAAAAAAATTTTTTTTTATGGTAATACTTCAGGAAACTTCAACCAATCAAAGTCTGGATTTAATTCTGACATCTTGCTACAACATCTGTACTACAGCTTTGGTTATAACAGGCTGTTCGGCGTAGAACTGACGTGCCCAGTGCCGATATTGAGCAATGGGTGCATCCCCATCGCAAAAATTAGGCACAGTTGGATAAATCTTATTTTCTAAAATTGGAATATCTTGCTGAATCTCTTGTTGTAACCGCTTGATAAGGTTTTGTTTCACTGCAAATGTTACAATTGGATTTAGAAGTTTTTGAAGACTTATAACTGCATGAACTTCAATATATTCCCTATCAATAGGAGTCATAAAAAACATAAGCAGTACGTTCACATCGATTCTCATCTTGGCACAAACTCGTATCAATTTGCAGCCCAATCCGTAACAGGTAATATCTGACAATGTTTCTTCCGGTGTTGCCAACAAGATTTGGCTACCCAAAAACTTTCCTCCCTGACGAGAAGCGCGCCACTTCAGTACTGATCCTTCTACTTCCAACGGCTCAGTTTTCACGGTATCCCATGTAATATGTACAAAGGGAAGATGGGCATAATCGACGGCATTCTCAATAATTTCTTGAATATGTGTACGGATTTTCCAACTTTGACCTAGGCGAAACGGAGTCCATTCTCTGGATGTATATTCTGGTAGTTCTGGTACTGCCCAAGTTGGTTTTTCTCCCTGAGCATGATAGTAAACCATGATCACCCCATTCACTTCACAAATAGGCCATGTAGAAATTTGAGCCTTTGGTGGGATTTTATTGGCATAAGGAATATCAACACATTGCCCCTGACCGTTAAAACACCAGCCATGAAAGGGACACTGAATAATGTCTCCCTTGACTTTGCCGCCATAACCCAGATGTGCTCCCAGGTGTGGACAATGGGCATCGAGAAGGTGAACTTCACCTTGTTGAGTGCGGAAAACCACCAGGTCTCTACCAAAATAGCGGAGTGGTTTGACCTGACCTGGGCGCAGTTCGTCACTGTAGGCAATACGGAACCAGCCGTTCGGAAAAGATGTAAACGGAAAACGGGATTTCAACATAGATACTGCTTGCATGTAGAAGGAAGTTAGGTCGCTAAAAGTTTACAATAATCAATTGGTTAGTCAGTTTTTAGACTTTTTTGCGGAATGTTGAATAACAAATGACAAAGCAGAGGCAGAATCGTCTTATATCATGTCCGGATAATTAGTTATAAAAAACCATTACCCTTGAAACCTTACTCCTTTACTTCAGCATAGCTGCCTTCGATACACTTTTATTATGGGTATTCAACCGGACTTGATATTACAGGTTAAACCTGAGATTTTACAGGGGCGCTGCTGTAGAACTGACTAGCCCAGCGTCGAAATTTTATAATTGGTCCGTCTCCCTCACACATTAAGGGATTCGTTAAGTAAAGCTTGTTTTCCCAAAGCGGGATATCTTTATCTGCTTCTTGATGAAACACTTGAAGCGTTTGCTCTGCCACCGCAGCGGTCATCTCTTCGCTAGGAAGCTTTTTGAGGCTAAAAAGATAATTATAATCTAAATATTCCCCATCAATTGGAGTATCGTAGAACACTACCATATACTCGTATTCAAACGGCATTTTGACATGGTATCGATGCACGATATGGCCTAGCCCATATAGCGTTTGTTCGATGTAGGCTTTTGTTTCCGGACTGGAAGGAATATTTTTTGAACTGGCGCTGTAGCTCCACTTCAAAACCTGATTGTCTATATGCAGAGTGCCGCTTTCAACAGAATCAACTAAATGCGTACCATATAGATGCCCGACATCAATCAGGTTTTCTTTTGTTTCCTGTAGGTGCGAACGGATTTTGCGCCGACTGACAACCTTAAAAGGAATCCATTCTGACGAAGTTAGTTCGGGCAGTGGTGGTATTTCCCAAGTTGGGAGTTTTCCTTCCCCATGATAGTAAACCATGATTACCCCATTTAATTCACGCACTGGCCAAGGGGAAATCGCTGCTTTGGATGGAATTTTATTGCCATAGGGGATATCGACACATTGCCCATCAGTGTTAAAGCACCAACCATGAAATGGACATCGGAGAACTTCGCCTTTCACTGTACCCCCATGACCTAGGTGAGTCCCTAAATGAGGACAATAGGCATCAAAAACGTGGGGCGTACCCTGCTCTGTGCGAAAAAGAACTAACTCTTTGCCAAAGTAATGGAGCGGTTTAACTTCGCCAAAGCTCAGTTCATCGCTATAGGCGACCCGGAACCAACCATTGGCAAATGGTGTGAAGGGAAAACGGGATACTTGAGTATTTGCGGTCATTGCTAATTCCATAAGTATAAAGGCGATATTAAAGTAATAGGATTTAGTACAGGAAAGGAATCATTCTAAATTGAGCTCGATCGCAATAGGTTTCCCACAACTTTCCGTACTTGGCACGACAGCGTTGCTCGTCGCGCCAGGACCGATGGATCAGGAGCGAGCAGAGCCACAAAGGAAGCAGATAGGGAACTATCGATTGAGTTCCCGTTGTCAGAGCGATCGCCAGATAAACGCCAATTTCTCCGGTATAGTTCAGTTTCCGTCCCACTCCCCACCAACCTGAAATTAACAGTTTTCCCTGTAAGCTTTGAGCTGGCTTGCCCCAAATCTCTGCGTTGGGGTCTTTCTTAAAGCGATGCTTCTGGAGATTTGCCCCTCGAAATAGCCACAAACTGAAGCAATAAAGCAAACAGATGCCAATAACTATGGCTATAGGCAGCGGTGAGATTTTATCGATTAGAAACCAGCCAGCAATACTATAGAAAAATGGCACCAAAACCAAATCGCCCCAGATCAGCATGAATCCAAATCTTTCGGCAATTATATCCCACATCGACAAGGCGCATTCCTCATAGTAATAATGACTGGCCAGATAAGTCCACCAAAATATTTCAAAGAGCCACATTTGCAGAGAAACCTGTCCGTAGGTTTCATATTGCACATAGGCAAAGGAAGTATTGAGCAGTCCTAAACCAATTAAAGAGGGCTGGTAGGCAAAGAATTTTAAATCTACGCCGAGCCAAGTTGGATTCAGTTCAACGCCCAACCACAAATCGCCGAAAAGTTTGCCCAATGATATTTTTTCTGATAATTCCTTATGGTTGGGCTGAGAATTCAAGTCTTGTCTCTGCTTGCCACCTAAATATAAAACCAATGTCCAAGCCAAAGCAAAGCCATTAGCAACAATTAACAATTCCCAAAAATATTGATGAATAAAAGCTAAAGACCAGTTAAATAATAAGGTAGATATCCCGATCAAAAAAGTAACTAATCCAAATAATATAAGACCATTGAGTTTATAGGATTTTTTAGTACCATCTGCTTCTGTATAGCGACTTTGATATATTTTTCCAGGCAAAAATCTCGCGGCAGCAAACAGGGTGACCGTAAAGCCAACAAAAATAAATATTGCATCCAATAGCCGAGACAGATTAACTGACTGTAAAATATCGTTCATTTTCTATGTGCGATCTTAATATTAGCCCGCGTAAGCTGCGATCGAACCATTCCATAATTATTCATTTTTTCGCTCCTATAAAAAATTAATGAGAAAAGTCACGACTGCTGTACTAGAACTTTGGCGAGATTCTTTTGTTCTGAGTAAAACTGGCGAACCCAGCGTCGATATTCTCGAATCGGGCCATCACCCTCACAGAGGTTAGGAGTACTTCGGTAAAGCTTGTTTTCCCACATCGGCATATCTTGATAAATGGCAAGTTCAGCTTCACGAGCGGGATCATGACCGATAAATCGAGTAATCACTCGATTCACTATTTTCTTAACCCCAAAAATTCCTTGTAGTTCAATATATTCCTCATCAATAGGTGTGGGAAACAGATCAAATAGTATCCATACTCCTCCCAATACATTTACACGGACGCGGGTTGCCAAAAACCCTAAACCATAGCAGGTAAACTCATGAGAAACAGTTAACTTTGGGTTAATCATCGGAATTGGAAATTTATTTTTGTAGGTTGGATTGGTGCGGTAGGTAAAAACTGGCCCTTTGATTTCTGGAGGCGTTCCCCGCTCAAAGTCCTTGACAGCTTGAGGATGACGACAAGTCAGGTGAGCAATGTCCGAACCGTTTTCTCCAATTTCTTGAACATGAGTTTTAATGTTCCGCCAGCTGATGCGCTTGAGCATTACCCATTCTTCTGAGTTGTATTCGGGGAGTTGTGGCATTTCCCAGGTTGGTTGCTCTTGATCACGACTGTAGTACATCATTATTAAGCCGTTGACTTCTCTAACTGGCCAAGCTCGAATCCTTGCCTTTGGTGGAATTTTGCTGGCATAAGGAATATCAACGCATTGCCCCTGACCATCCAAGCACCAACCGTGGAAAGGACATTGGATTGTTTCCCCCTTGATTTTGCCACCATGACCCAGATGGGCTCCCAGATGGGGACAATGAGCATCGAGAACGTGGGCTTGACCCTGTTGGGTGCGGAACAGCACTAGGTCTCGACTAAAATAGCGCAGTGGTTTGACCTGACCCGGACGCAGTTCGTCACTGTAGGCTATTCGGAACCAGCCACTAGGAAAAGATGTAAACGGAAAACGGGATGCGATCATTGTTATTAATAGAATTGAATGTAGCTTTTCACAAAACAAACAAGGGAATCTCTAATCAATTCAAATGCACTTCCAAAAAAGGGTAAACCTTTTACCCAAGGCGGTTTAGGTAATTTACTAGCTTTGTTTCGGCGATTGTTTTATTCATCAGTTCATAGTCTTTTCGATTGAAATTAACAAGCATTAGAGACTTACTTGCGCTGATAACGCACTAAACAGGGTTGCCGTGGCCCTACAACCCAAGTTGTATAGTTTGGCTCGTAGCTGCCTTGAACCAACTCCAAATCAAATTGCTGTAAGAGAATGCTCCAAATGACTTTAACTTGCTGATAAGCAAACGCCTCACCAATACAGCGGTGTCGTCCACCGCCAAATCCAATCAGAGCATATCTATGCTGTCTGTGTTCCTCTCGTCCGGGAGCAAAACGGCTGGGATCGTAGCGATCAGGATTTGGAAACACTTCAGCTATCCTATGGGAGACCGCCGATGAAACCATGACTAAACCCCCCGCTGGCATTGTATATTCTTCATACTCAAAATCCTCTAAAATTTGTCGCATCAGCATGACCAGTGGCGGACGCATCCGTTCGGCTTCTCGAATCGCACTTTCCAAATCAGACAATCGACCCAGCGCCGTGAGGGACATTTCTGGATTTTCCCCAAAAACCTGTTTTTGCTCCTGTAAAATTGTCGGAAGATACTGAGGATGTTGTAACAACAATATGCCCGTCCAAGCTGCTAATACAGCACTAGTATGCTGTCCGGCAAACAACAGGGTAAGTAATAAGCCTGTAATATTATCTTCCGATAAGGCAGTACCATCAGAATATTGAGCTGCGATCAAGGTTTGTAGGAAGTCTTCTGTCTCTATGCCTTGGTTGCGTCGATTGGCAACGATCTCGGCAATTAATTCCACCATGCGAATGCGAGCTTTGTCCCGGCGCTTGAAAGAAGGCAGGGGTAAATAAGGCCAGAAAAAGCCCAGGAGGTGGAGTGCGCCTTCTATGTCATGGTACAAGTGGGCAAACTCAGTTGTGAGATGGGTGCGGAACTCTTCACCAATTAGACAACGACCCGCAATAAAAATTGTCAGCTCATTACAGGCGGAAAGCAGGTCTATCTCTCCAGAACTTCCCCAAGAATCAAAGTATGCCTGTGCTTCTTGAGCCATGAACTGAGCATAGGTTCGCATTCGCTCCTCCCGTAGTGCAGGAAAAACAAACCCTATCTGTTCGCTCATAATTTCGGGACTGGCATCATAGGCAATGCCTTTGCCAAAAATCGGAATCGTAAATTTGTAGGCTTCCCTAGCGCTGAGTTGGTGGTCGGGAGCCTTGAAAAAAGCTTGATTGGCATTGGGTCCGGTAAGTACGGTGACTTGTTTTCCGATCAGATAAAAGGAAAAAATATCGCCAAACTGTTGTCGTCCTTTGTGCAGCAATCCCACCGGATCGCGAGCAAATTCTAAAGCATGGCCAAGATAAGGAAGTCCATGACTCAATCTGGGAGGATATTTCTTGGTCGGGTGGGAGGGGGTATAAGTTGTGGCCATAACGATGGTTAATAATGTTTTTAATCTGTTAGTTAATTGAACGGTTCATTAAAGGTTAATTGAAGGCTGATTAAAAGTTTTGCTACGCATCTTGCGTTGCATGGCAGGCAGCGATATAGCCAAATGTCATTGCAGGGCCAATTGTTGCTCCCCCTCCAGGATAGGTATCGCCCATGACAGAAGCCGAAACATTTCCAATAGCATAAAGTCCCGCGATCGCCGAACCATCTTTTCTGAGTACACGAGCATTCACGTCAGTTTTTAAGCCTCCTTTGGTTCCCAAATCTCCTGGAAAGACTTTAACCGCATAAAAAGGCGGGCGATCGATTGCACCCAAACAAGGATTAGGCTTGACTCTGGCATCGCCATAGTAACGGTCATAACTTTTATCTCCTCTATGAAAATCAAAGTCTCGACCCGTTACGGCGTACTGATTCATTTTTCGGATTGTTTCTATTAACCCAAGGGGTTCAATGCCACATTTTTTTGCCAATTCTTCAATTGTATTTGCTACCTGAATATAGCCCTTATCGATATATTTTTTAGGGGTCAAACCGGGCATTAGCGGGCCAGTTGGGTATTTATTGCGAAACCGGCGATCGAAAACAAAAAATGCGGGAATGCTATCGGATTCGTACATTTTTTTGACAACATCAATATAGGGCTCGGCTTCATTCGCGAAGCGTTTCCCTTGGTTATTGACGATCACGCTGCCCGGTAAGGATTTCTCAATAATGAGTACATAAGCGTATTGGGTTCCGGGTACAACGCTTGTGGGCGTCCACCAGGCTTCTTCCATTAGTTCGCATTCAGCTCCAACGCTCATTCCCATAGGAATTCCATCCCCCATATTATCTGGGTTGGCAGCCGTCCATCGGTCAGAAATAGGATGGCGTTGATACTGCGATCGCATTAACTTGTTCCGAGCAAAACCACCACTGGCCAGTATTACCCCTTTCTTGGCGCGAATCGCGATTGTTTTGCCGTTTTTTTCGGCTTTCACGCCGACAACCGTATTGTTTTCAATCACAAGTTGTTGTACTGGTGTGTTGAGCCAAACCGGAATATTGTGGTCAACAAGAGACAAACGCAATCGACCAATCAGGGCGTTTCCCATTGTTAATCTAGAATCATGTGGAGCAAGCAAGCGTCGAGGATTTAAAAAATATTGACTGAGAATATAGGCAGCATTTAATCTTCCTTGCAAAGAAGAATTGACCATCTGGCTGGCTTCCTGAGGAGTGACCGTAATCCGACCCCAAATTAGAGTTTGTGGATGAGGTCGGCGTAGGTCTTTGGCTATGATGCCAAGCTGATCTCGATGGAGGGGTTTGGCAATTAAGGTCCGTCCTCCTTCTTGCTTGCAGCCGTAATGTTCTGCATAATAATCCGAAAGGCCGGGTAAAATTTCAAAGCGTACGTGGGAATTTTTCTCCAGATATTCGACCAGAGTTGCAGCTCTATCGACATAGGCTTGCAACCGTTCTTCTGCTACCTGAGATTGGGTAACGGCTTGCATATAAGCGAGAGCTTCTTCAGGAGAATCATCAATCCCTGCTTCAGCCATGAGATGATTGCACGGAACCCAAATTCCCCCACCTGATAGAGCTGTAGAACCCCCATATACTGAGGATTTTTCTAGTACGATCGCCTGATTTTGGCGATCGCCTGCCACCAGTGCAGCTGTCATGCCCCCTGCGCCCGACCCAACAACAACAATATCTTTTATATAATCCCAGGTTGACATTAATCGTTAAATAATATAGTTAGTGTTTTAATATTTTTTTTAAGATTTTTATATAAAAACTAAAGTAATGATTGAGCCTGTAATTTGGGTTTGGGGGTGGGATTTTCAATCAAACCCCTACGCAAAAAGTCTTCGTAGGCTTCGCGAACTGCCTGTTTAATGGAGGTGGGTTGATACCCTAGCTCGTAAATTGCCTTACGGCAATCCGTTCTCAGACGAGTCTCTAAAATCCTCAAATCTGTTGCATTGAGAGCCCGTGACATATTCGGAAAAAATGAATTAAACAACGCATCCGTTATTTTTGCCATTCCCAGGGAGGCTGACACTGGTAAGCGAAGACGAGGACGAGGGCGTCCCGTGACATCCTCGTAAATGGTCATCATTTCATCCATAGTTAGGAATTGAGTGCTGAAGCTATACTTTTGTCCTGCCCGTCCCTTTTCCATCGCCAGAATGTGCCCAGAAACAATATCGTTCATCGCTACAAACTCGGCACCTCCTGTCATATAGGCAGGTAGCTTTCCATTGGCAAAATTGATTAGGGTTTTTCCCAAGGGAGAAGGTTGGAAGTCGTTGGGACCGACTATCACCCAAGGTATCGCAATCACCACATCCAGGCCGTCGGCAAATGCCTTTAAACACTCGTGTTCTACAAAAACTTTCGTCAATTCATAGGGAGAATGGGGTGCAAAAGGATGGAAGGGAACCGTTTCGTCACTGGCTTTATGGAGCAGCTTGCCAAGGGCAAAGCCCGAGCTAGTCACGACAACACGAGACACGCCCCCTTCCAGGGCTGCCCGCAATATATGGATCGTTCCCAGGACGTTGCAATCGTAGATTTCTTGTTTGAAACTAGCATTGCCATGGAGAGTAGAAACTTTTGCCGCACAGTGATAAATGCGATCGCATCCCCGAACTGCTTTGACAACTGCAGGCCAATCTCTCAAGTCCCCAGACACTCGCTCTAAGTCCAAGCCCTCAATTGCCAAACTACGATCAGACTCCCATTCTAGAACCCGTACCTGTTCACCCTGCTTCAGCAAGCGACGAATGAGATTGGCTCCCAAATGGCCGCTGGCTCCCGTTACTAAAATTGTCATGGTTTATATCATGTCCGGATAATGAGTTATAAAAAACCAACTTCAATGAAACATTACTCTTTTACTTCAGCATAGCTGCCTTCTGCCCTCTGCCTTTGATAAACTTTTATTATGGGTATTCAACCGGACTTGATATTAGCCCCTGATTGTGCTGAAAGATAATTTGATGAACTACCCCGCCCTGGACGAGGACGGGGTATCAGCAGACCCGTCTGATGAGCGTGATTTTTGACGCTTCATCTTTCCCAGTTGCCTCATCGATCCAGTGTGCTTACTGGCCTTTGAGGTAGAGCTAGAAAATCCACGTTTGTCGAGGTCAGTTCCGTACCCCGGCTGTTTTCCATTAGCTGCATTGAACATCACCATTGTGCTTGTCTTGTCTCTATCAAGTTCAAACCCGCAAGCATCACAGGTGTGGTATCTATTCGATAGTTCAGCCCATTCTTTGTGAACTTTTCCACATTTTGGACAGCGCTGAGATGGTTTTAGCTGTCTACTTGGTAACTGAAGGACAATTCCGCCTTTGAGTTCAATTTTGTAGGTCAGCATTTTATTGAGAGTACCAAATCCTACATCTAGAATGGCTTTGTTCAATCCAGCTTTTTGCTTCTTTCTTTTTGACCCTTTTTTTGCTTTTCGGGTCATCCCTTTCGTGTTGAGCTTTTCAGTTACGCCGATGTCATAACGACTAGATAGATCTGACGTAACCTTGTGTTGCCAGTCTTTGCGCGCCAAGCCAACTTTCCTTTTTAACTGGGATTCCTTTTTGTTGGCTTTTTTCCAACGCTTAGACACCTTTATGCCTTTTTTGAAATTAGGAGCTTGCTTTCTACGTTTTTCTTTCCCGGCTGCCTTCACTTTAGGCTCTAGAGTTTTAGTAAAACGCTGGTTAGCTATCTCCTCGAACTCGCTGCCATTGAAGGCTGTGATTGCTGTCTCAGTCCCCAGGTCATAGGCTACGATCTTCTCGTACGTCAAATCAGATTCTGAACCATATTTAGTATCAGGGGTTTCTGCTTTGACAGTTATTGAAGCATACCAAGCGTTTACACTAGGCTTGTAAGTAATTGTTAAGGTTGTTGGTGTTCCCCAAAACTTTGCCTGCCCACGCATCTTTATAGTGAGACCGAGGTCGTTCAGTGTCAAAGTCCCATGCTTCCCGTCAGTATTCACTTTCCAGCCAGCTTTACTAGGGTAAGTCCATCCGGAGTAGTTCCGAATTGGCTTATATTTTGGGATTCCACCTAATCCTTGAAAGAACCGATTATAAGCTAGGTCTACTCTCTTTAGAGTAGCTTGCAAAGACGTACTATATAACTCCTTATATTCCGGCCAGCATTTTTTGAAATCAGGCAAACAGTTTTGCTGATAAAAATATCCTATAGACTTTTTGTTTACTTTCCACTCATAACGGCGTTCAGCTATCCCGGCGTTGTAAAGCAACTGGTGCAGTTTTCTCGCATAAAACATTTTTGATGTAGCTGTTTTATTGGGATATAGACGAAATGTCTGTCTGAGAGTCGCCATAAATGGAATCACCTCCTTGAATTTTTTATTCTTTGCTTGCTATACTTTTAGTATAGTTGATGGTAAATACAAATGTCAACCACAAAAAGGAAAAAACCTCAGAAAAGAATGAGGGGCGCGCCCGCTCATTATGACGAGCTAAAAAGACAACACGGAATCTGGCTAACAGATACGACTTGGAAGTGGTTGCAGTTAGCAGCTAAAGACTCCGGGGTAAGCGTTGGAGAATACATAGAGAGCTGGGTCAGAAAACAGATCTCTGGTATTTGAGAGGGCTATCCATCCCCCACCTGGACGTTCGCGTAGCGTGGCCTACGGCCAGGTGGGGGAATTTCGCCCCCTCAAACTCCCCCTACTTTGTTAAAGATCAACCTCATCAACTCACCAAAGCTTCAGCTGGGAGAGATTGGCAATGACGTTGACCCTTGAACACCATTTTTACCCCTTGGTCAGGTGCAACAACGAAGCCTTTCACCTTGGGTTTTAGCGGTCGAGCCGTTTCCACTAATTCCAAGTTGTAGTGAGACAGAATTGTACCCAGAACCAGTTTCATTTCAAAATAGGCAAACTCTGAACCGAGACAGCGACGCATACCTGGTCCAAACGGAACATATTCGTAAGCAGAATAGTCTCGTTCTAGAAAGCGCTCTGGTTTAAACTGGTCGTGTTCGGGGTATAAATCTTCACGATGATGAATCAGATAATTACAAGGAATAACAATCCACCCCGGCTCTAGTTGGTATCCCATCACCTCTACTGGAGATTTAACTTTTTGAGGGGATATGATTGGGACAATCGGATTGATCCGCATTGTTTCTTGGCAAACCGCTTTGAGATAGGGGTGTTGGGCTAAACTCATAGAATTGGGATTTTCACCCAATTGACTCAAGTGATTCAGTAGTTTTTGATGGACTGGTGGTGTTCGGTGAACCCAATACAATGCCCAAGCGGTGGCCATCGCAATCGGCTTATAGCCACTGGTTAAGAAGGTGAGTAGTTCGGAATGAATTTCTTCATCGGTCATGGGCTGACCCTCTTCATCATGGGCTGTTAATAGCATAGTCAGAATATCATCCCTATCCGAGTCAAGATTCTGACGACGATGAGCAATTTCTTGGTACAAAACCTGGTCAATTTCTGCTTTCACTCCCTTAAAATATCCCCAGGGACTCCAAGCACCCAGATCCTTTTGCAAAAAAGGTAAATACATAAAAATACCTTTTCCTGGAGAAGTGATGTAGTCCAGTAAATCAATAAATAACTGTTTTAACCGGGATGAAGTGCTTCCTTTCTCTAAACCAAACACAACCTGGAACATAGACTCCATTGAGATATCTCCCATGACATCACAGGCATCAAAGGCTGTTCCTGGAGTTAATTCTTGCATGAATTCTTGGGTTACTTGACAGATTTTTTGACCATAACTTTGTAGCCGCTCTCCATGAAAATGAGGCATTAATAATTTGCGATGGCGTTGATAATGATTCCGATCTTGCAAGGTTAATAAAGAATAATCCCCTACTAAAGGTCGAATTAAATCACGGCTTTCACCAATAAAGGGATCGAAATACGAGGTCAACTTTGTAAAAATCTGTTCTACAGCTCGAGGATCGCCAATCACAACAGCCGGTTCGGCATTAAACCAAAATTTACCCGTGAAAATATCACCATAACGTTGAGCTGCGGTTTCTGCATACTCGATACAATCTATATTCCATTGTAAGGTTTGTAACCAACCTGGAGTTTTAGGACCATTAGGTAAAACCATCGTTCAGGATCTCCTGTTGAGTTATAATTTTAACTTGAAACTATTGAAGTTGTTAATGTTGAGATTTATTTCCACAGGTCAAGGTAATAAATAATAGTTAAAATTTGATTTATATAAGATGAGTTTTTTTTTCTTTAAAATTTAATTTGTTCTGTTTTTTTTACCTAGCAGTAAGCGATTGTTTTGGATGAGCAATTTCTGCAATAATTTTAATGACATCAGTACGACTTAGTTTTTCTTTTCCCTGGGATAAAATATCCAGAGTTGCATGGGCGAGTGCCAGTGGAATACTACAAAAATCCAATGCTGGTCCTTGACCAAGAGTATGGGAATAAGCATCAGCTAGGGCAAGATTTCGACGGGCATAGGTCAGCATCTGAGCTTGCTCCCAACCTTCTGGGAAAAAATCAACCCCACGGTTTAAGTCTTCAGCATGGTTCCGAAGAATGTTCACCGCTTGTAACCCTCGACCAAATCCAATCGCCTCAATTCGATTAGTTTGAGTATTGTCATACCACGACCACAATTCTGAAAGTAATAATCCCACAGCACCCGCTACGCTAAAGGTATACCGGTTTAGATCGGCTTCTGTATTAATTGTCCAGTTTCTATCGGCCCAATAAGCCATTCTGTCTGCCATAGCTGCCGTTGTGTCCCAAATTCGTGGCCAAATATTTTGTGGAGCGAGTAAAGCCCATTCCTGAATTCGGAGAGTGACTTCCGGAAGAATACCTTGGTAAAGCTTCAGTTCTGAGAATGCCCCTAGATGAAACTGATCTGTTCCTTCTTGCAATGTTTCGCTCACCCGATGCAATAAAAATGATTTTGTCCCGTTATCTAATTCCCCATGGTCTTCAATTTCATCGATTGCTCTCATACACAAATAGGCAGATGCAACGGCTTCTTGCAAGTGTGGTGGAAGACGAATGATTGGAATATAAAAAGTTCGGCTGGTTTCCTCAAGAACTTTTAGGGCATCATTGTGAGAGTGATTTTTATAATTCATTGAGCTAAGATCTGTTTGATAGAGGTAAATTGACAGCTGATGTTATCCCTGACTCATCATTAGTGATGACGTTCCACAACCTGTACCCAGAAATTCTTAGGACAGGGATTGGGATTGTAGACCGTCTTAAGCTTGTAGCTAGGGGGATCAATGTGCAATTTCACACGCCTCAATAATGTAGCCATGATGGTCATGATTTGAATTTCAGTCATTCCTTTAGCAAGACAAACATGAGCACCCAAACCAAATGGGGCATAGGCACCGGGCTGATGATGCTCGTTTCGGGGTTCGCGATAGCGATCGATGTCAAAAGTATAGGGATTTGGAAAAAATTGGTCTAAAAAGTGGGAGACACTGGTTGCAACCATGACTTGTTCTCCCCGTTCGACAGAATACCCAGCAAATTGAAATGACTGTTTGACTGATCGGGGCAAAACTGGGCTAGAAGGATACATCCGTAACGTTTCCATTGCCGCACCATGCAGAGATTTCATCTCTCTCAGAGCCGATGCACTCAAGGGTTGTTTTGCCAAAACTGCATTGACTTCAGCGGTAACACGCTCCAACACCTCTAGATTTTTCAACAAGGCAAAGATCATAAAAGTACAGATGTTGGCTGTGGTTTCCATCCCCCCTAAAAAAGGACTCAGCACTTGAGGAATTAGGGCGGCTTCTGAAAAAGGTTGTCCATTTTCGTCCGTTGCTTCTAACAAATCATCAATAAAATTTCGTTCTCGGTTGATCGGTGGAACCGCAGGATGGTGAGTAATCAGCTTTCTAGCCAGTTCCATCACTCGTGCTTTTGCTTTCAAATAACCTTGGCGACCCAGCGCTTTTTCTGACCAGCCTTTGAATGCAACATTGATATTAGTACAAAAAAAATGTCGCAAATCCTGAAAATAATCGTCAGGTTCATAATTAGCAAAGGTTAGACCTAATTGCCTAACCACAAGCTGCCGTATGGCATCAATGACTTTGATCCGTTGTCCAATCTGCCATTGATTTACCATTTGTTCAGTTGTTTCTACTAAAAGGGGCAAATAGGGCAGGATGGCTTCCCGGGAATACCCTCGATTCATAATCTGGCGAAGATGACGATGGGCTGATCCTTCCATCCGGGAAATAAAAATATCCGTACCGTATTCTTGAGAATAGCTTTTCCATATTTCAGACAAGGTTAAGTAGTTATCACCCACTTGGGACATAAAAACGTTACCTTCTGGACCAGCCAGAATTGTAAAAGATTGGTTTGGTACTTTGACTCGGAAAATAGAACCAAACTGCTGGTAATTTTTAACTAAGAAACCAACAAAATTATTGGTCATTCTCAGGGCATTTCCCAATAATGGAAGTCCCGGAACAAGAGGCGGTTTAAGCTTCTGATTCGTTTCCCTGCTTGCGTCAATTGTAATTTTTTCTATCATAGATTAATTATGACTTGGATTTGTGACAATTATCGGTAGTAACGACATCGGATCAAATACGAACCAAAACATTCTTAATGACGACGCTCGATCAGCCGCACCCAGAAGTTTTTAGGACAAGGATTGGGATTGTAGATAGTCTTGAGTTTGTAAGTGGGCGGGTCAATTGCCAATCTGACTCGGGTCAATAACGTTGCTATTATGGTCATAATTTGAATTTCAGCCATTCCTTTGCCCAAGCAGATGTGAGCGCCTAAGCCAAATGGGGCATAAGCACCGGCCTGATCATGCTCGTTTCGGGGTTCGCGATAGCGATCAATGTCAAAAGTATAGGGATCTGGAAAAAACTGTGGTAGAAAATGGGAAACGGTGGTGGCAACCAAAACGCGCTCTTTTTCTGCCACGAAGTATCCAGCAAATTCAAACGCCTGTTTTGCTGTCCGAGGTACTGCCAAAGTAATGGGGTACATTCGCAAGGTTTCCATGGCAGTGGCATGGAGAGATTTCATTTCTCTGAGAACTGATGCACTGAGGGCTTGTTCCGTCCAGACTGCATCCACTTCCGCAGTCACACGCTCCAATATTTCTGGATGCCTTAGCAAGGCTAGGAGCATAAAAGTGCAAATATTAGCAGACGTTTCCATCCCAGCAAAAAACAGACTAAATGCTTGAGCAACCAGGACTTCCTCAGTAAACGGTTCTCCATTTTCATCCGTTGCATCTAGTAAATCATCAATAAAATCTCGTTCTCGGTCGATGGGTTGATGAGTGCGATGATTTGCAATAATTTCTTGACCTAATTCGATAACTCTTGCTTTGGCTTTGAGATAATTGGGTAGACGTTGAGCCATTTGGGGCCAGCCCTTAAACGTCACATTCAGATTCGTACAGAAAAACAACCTTAAATCCTGCAAATAATCTGCAGACCCATGATTAGCTAAGGCTAAACCTAACTGTTCTACCACAAGCTGCCGCATAGCATCAATGACTTCAATTCGTTGCCCAATCTGCCATTGATTTACCATTTGTTCCGTGGTTTTGACCAATAGGGGCAAATGGGGCAGAATAGCTTCTCGGGAATACCCTCGATTCATCACCTGGCGGAGATTGCGATGTTGAGATCCATCCAGTGCTGAAATAAGAATGTCTGTGCCATATTCAGGAATCATCCTAGACCACACTTGACGAGGAGTTAAGTAATCATCTCCAAATTGTGACATGAAGTGATTAGCCTCTGGGCCAGCAAAGATAATAAACTTTTGATTCAGAGCTTGAACACGAAAAACTGGACCTAAACCTTGATAGTTTCTAACAAAAAATCTAACTGAATCACTGGTCAATTCTAGTGCATTTCCAAATATTGGCAATCCTGGAACCAGAGGTGGCTCTTTTACTTGATTAGTTTGATTTTTTTTTACAATAGTCTCTGGCATTTTAATGTTTTTTAAATGATGTTCGATAACGTATTAGATGTTTCAGTTAACGTGGATCAATGGAACTTGGCTTTATAAAAATTAGCATTATTGTGCAAAGCTTCTTCAACCGAACTATCATCAACATTTATTTGTTTTCTGAATACCTTAATCATGCTTTTAAACACAACCGGAGAACCAAATATAGTGAAAAAATTATAAAGTAAATTGGTGAGCTTAATATTTCCCCCTTGAGTAATTCTAAGTGGCATACCAATTGACTCACTTAAATTCGTCACCTCATGCCACCACCAAGGAGGTGTGAAAAGAACATCACCTGGACTGACATTCACCACATATTTTGGTACATGGTTGTATAAGGGATAGTGTGAGGGATCTTCCTGCTGCTTTTTAGTAATGATTGGTGAAGCAATGTAAGCCCCAGAAGAGCTATGGCCAATATTGGCGTACATCCATGCCGAATGCCAGGGAGCCACAAAAACCCACTTTTTCTCTCCGTGAAGCTGACAAAACATATTACCGCCAGCAGCACAATGAAAGTAGGTTGTGCTTTGTGAACCCGCTAAAAATAACTCTGCCCGAAAAACCTGACAACCAAATTTTTGTTCAATCTCTTTTAAATTCACCTCTTCGCGAATATTTGGGTGGCTTCCAAATATTGATGAACAACCAACACCGTGGCGACGCACCCCTGTCCGAATGCTTTTGACAATTTCAGCAACTGTGAGCTGGGTTGTGGTATGAATTTGATAATGGGGAGTATCATATTTATTGTCATCATCTTTGTGTTCTAGACAAGGAAATACTGCATCTGAGTAGTGCTCCTTCAGGTAATCAAGTGACCAGTTTGTCACGGCATAGGAATCTTGAAAGATTCCTTTAATGACAATTGGAAAATTACTAGAAGCTAATTTTGTCAGATCGAATTCGTCTAAATCTTCTGGATAGATACTGGGAACTTCATAGATTCCTCCAGCATTTGGATCTACAGTTTCCAGCATTCTTTGATTAATAGCATTTTCAACAGACTTGAAAATATTTTCGTTTCTAGTAATAAACCGCGAAATCCAAACCAAGTTCATTCCCAAGTCACTTAAAAAATCCGTTTTGGGATGATTGGGCTTGATACCAGTTTCTGCTGGTTTAAAAAACTCTGTTGCTATTTTTGATAGTGTCATAATGATTACTAGTTTTATGTATAAATTTATTTATTGTAAATTTACCCTGTAGTAATAATCAAATTTATCCGAATATAATAATTTACATAGTAATTTAATAATCACAACTAGTCACTCTGGATAAGCTGTTATTCATTCAAATAAAAAAAATAGCTATTACGGTTAAACTACTTATGATTAATTAAGGGATGCCGCGATTTTATTCGATAGCAAAATAATATCGCAATCCTAAATAAAAAGCGCATTTTAAATTACTGAAAACATTAATTATCAAGGGATATAGCGCTTATTTGTTACTAATTTATTAGTTTCTACTAATTTATAATAGCCAACCTAGGAGAGCCTAAAATTACTGCACTTCTTAAAAACTCGCTCCTTCTCCCTTGCCTTCTGCCATCTGCCTTCTGCATCCTGCCTTAAAGCAGCCCATTTCTTTCTCGAATCAGATAAGATTGCTATATCCAGTTTAGATGTGTGACAGCTTACTAAGGTACAACCGTCGTGATCCTTTCTTGACGACGGGATTCGTATAGAGATAAAGCCCATATAGGGAAATAGCTGCGATAAAGGGTATAGTCTAGTAAAGCAGTACTAAAGAAAACACCAGCTGGATCTTGATGGAGCCATTGGCCATTGTCTAACTGCATTTGGGCTAAAAACTGAACTCCAGCTTCAATGGCCGCCCATGCTGAAGATTTGGCTTCCAGTAAAGCTTTCAATGCCCAAGCGGTCTGAATCACCTGACTTTCATGATGTTCGACATATTGCTTGGTTAAACATCCCTGGAAATGTTCTCCCCAACCGCCATCGGGTTTCTGCTTGTCGATGAGCCAATTACAAGCTCTGCGAATAGCTGGGTCGTAGGTTGGAGTTCCCGCAGCCAACAAACCTTGCATCCCAAACATCGTGCCATAAATAAAATTGACTCCCCAGAAACCAGGCCAGGAACCATCTAACCTTTGCTGACCGCGCAGCCAGAGTTGGGCGCGTTCAATCACTGCTTTTAACTGATTTTCCAGCTTGTTGGGGTAATGACAACGAAACTGAGCCAAAGCCGCAAGACAGGAAGCTGTACACTCGATATAAGATCGTTCTGTCATCGAGTTAGCAAACATCTCCGCTGGGTTGATCCATTCTAATGTCGAGGGGATTTTCTGTGGCTCATAACTTCCAAATCCCCCATCCTCATTCTGACATCGCAGTAAGAAATGAACAGCGTCTTCTAAATTAGATTCGGGGATCATTTCCTCAGGGGTTTCGAGAAGAGCTAGTAACGCCTCTGCAGTACAGTCACTCACCGGCCAACCATGCCAGACTCCAGCAAAACAAAATCCGCCCTTGGGATCGATACGGTCGTTTTCTGCAAAATTTGGAAATGTTTTACGGATTTGCTGACTGGCCAGGAATTTTCTTCCTTTCTCTATATGACTCGCCACATCTACATGAGGACTAGCTGCTTGTAAGGCTTGCACAACAAAACTAGTATCCCAGGTACTACTACGCGCCCCTGTGATTCTCAGTCCTTGTTGCTGATCCTCCCATATCCAACCCTCAAAAGATTTTAAGGCTTGATGTCGATCGACATCATTGGGATCATGTAACCATAATGCAATTAAATTTAGTAGACCACTGACAGGGGAAATAGAAGTGTAATGGGTCGCTTGTAGTTCCCAACGAATTTGGTCAAGCATCTGGCTGAGGACTCGTTCTCGAAGGTTGGGAAAATGCCAACGATCATAGACCGTTGCTAGGCTATAAAATGCTTTTAGAATAAAACCAGGAGGACTGTATACTTCTTGAGATCTCAGTATTGTCCGGGCAACGGCAAAGTTGACTTTGTTGTATTCTTGCAGATAAAGTTCTGAGCGCAACTCTTGGATAATTGGCGTCAAAGGCACTTGAAATTTACGCCCATATACATAAGCCATCCCCAGATAAATCAAACGAGTATGGCAATAGTATTTTGAGGGATGAATAGGTAATTGTTTAGGCAGCAGCCAAACTTCTGGTAGAGTTGGATTAACGCCACACCAGTCGTAAAGGTTCAACATGGCCAACCAAAACTTGCCCCAGGTGGGAATGGAAATGACACCCCCCTGAGATCGGATAAATTCCCCCGCTGGCTGCAAGAGTTGATTGTTCGGTGGCACACCTAAAAGACGCGCCGCCACATACACAAGGCTAGTGACAAATACATAGGGTGATGATTTCTCGTGTAACCCCCATAGTCCACTGGGTAAGCGTGTAGACTGAAACTGCTGCAACAGTGCTTCTTGACGTTGATTCGGTAGGGAGACCTGGGTGATGTAAGACATGAGGGCATACTGGGCTGCCAACAGAGGACACCAAACAACTTCCCCTTCCCAAGAACCCTCTTCTGCCTGCTGCCTTAGGAGCGCTTGAATCCCAAGCTGCAAAACTTTAATGCTATCTAAAGGTTCAAATGTAGGATGCGTTACATCAATGCTGTGTGCAGTCATTATCAAATAAGATGCTTAGTTAAGAATCAAGGAAGCTTGTTTTCACTAGCAAGCTTCACTTGGTTCCTTGACTTAGGAAAATGGTCTAAGCTTAGAAAGAATTGAAGTTCGTATGTAATGACAACCAACTAATTCTCATTAAGCGTTTACTTACGGGTATATTGATTATACCGGTCCTAAAATGAGATTACCAGGAGCATTTGGATCATCGCTAAAGAAGAAAGTTTTTACATGGGCTAAAAACTCTTCTTTACTGATAGAACCATCCCCATTGGTATCAAGTGCGGCAAACGTTTTATCTGCTTGAGCTTGATCAGATTGCCATACTAAATTCATAGCTGTGAACTCGGGAAGACTAATTTGACCCTTACCATGGGCATCAACCATCAAAAATAATAGTTCTCCACCCCCAGCAATTAGCTGATTCAAACCAGGATCACTTTCTGGTTTATCATAGAAAGCTATAAATTCATCCCAAGTGATTTTGCCGTCGTTATTGCTATCCATTTTAGCCAAATCATTCCAGGGTTCGGTGACCATCTTGTCATAGCCACTCTGATATTCGGGGCTTCCAGGCTTATGACCTTGGATCGCAATAGTCGATTCAAAAGATTTCTCTAGATCAGCTTTGCTAAGAACTCCATTGCCATTAGAATCCATTGAATTGAATACTTTGGCTAGCTTTTTCTTCCGAAATTCACTAATCATTGTCAACTAATTTACAAAAACTACTTTGTTTATGGTTGAGCAATGTTATATCAACATCACTATTGCAATATAAACAAATTTTTTTTAGTTGTAAAGAGTTTAATTGATGGATTTTTGTGTAGACCGTGCTCAATCAACTTAGGACTTACTGCTCGGATTTATACATTGAAAAACTGCTCGCTGGGAAGTCATAGATTGCTTCTCTTTACTCAATCACATTTGGGCTTATCTGTCAATGGCTAAGTCCGATAAACTTAGAGGATCTCTGAAAAGTCAAAATAGTAGCGATCGCATCCCGTGACGGGCAAAGCTAGATCGCCAAAGTTTCAGACTTCAGAGCTAAAATAAAAACTCTTGTCAAGATAAGCTGTCAATAGCCATAAATGACAGATAACGAGAGTAAAGTAATCAATCAATCATATCCTACGGATTTAAGCGATGAACAATGGCAATTGCTCGAAACACTAATTCCACCAGCTTGCGCCAGGGGGGCGTCCCAACGATTTTCCCAAAAGGAAGACAGTCTATAGCGCTACGGGGAAGGCAAGAGGCAAGAGGCAAGAGGCAAAAGTTTACTACAACAGCTTTTGAGCTTGTATCAATGTCCTAACTTTAATGCGTAGTGCTATATCATTATTTTCGCGGCTTGGCGTATCAACGGTGATTGGGAACGAATTCACGAACAATACGCGAAAATGGGTGCGAGCCTTCGCAAAGCGTGGCCTACGGCCAATCAAAGACCATGATCCGAGTCCTTTTGCAGCAGTAATGGAATTGCCAATCAGTAGAAACCGCAACCATGATTCATCTGGAAGTGGGCTATGATGCTGCTAAACAGGTTAAAGGTCGTAAGCGTCATCTGGTGGTGGATACCCTGGGGCTGAAGCATGAGGGTTCGGTGACCATCTTGTCATAGCCACTCTGATATTCGGGGCTTCCGGGCTTATGACCTTGGATCGCAATAGTCGATTCAAAAGATTTCTCTAGATCAGCTTTGCTAAGAACTCCATTGCCATTAGAATCCATTGCATTGAAGACTTTGGCTAGCTTTTTCTTACGAAATTCACTAATCATTGTCAAATAATTTACAAAAACTAATTTGTTTATGGTTGAGCAATGTTATATCAACATCACTATTGCAATATAAACAACTTTTTTATAGTTGTAAAGAGTCTAATTGATTTATTTTTGTGTAGACCGTGCTCAATCAACTTAGGACTTACTGCTCGGATTTATACTATTGAAAAACTGCTCGCTGGGAAGTCATAGATCGCTTCTCTCTACTCAATCACATTTGGGCTTATCTGTCAATGGCTAAGTCCGATAAACTTAGAGGATCTCTGAAAAGTCAAAATAGTAGCGATCGCATCCCGTGACGGGCAAAGCTAGATCGCCAAAGTTTCAGACTTCAGAGCTAAAATAAAAACTCTTGTCAAGATAAGCTGTCAATAGCCATAAATGACAGATAACGAGAGTAAAGTAATCAATCAATCATATCCTACGGATTTAAGCGATGAACAATGGCAATTGCTCGAAACACTAATTCCACCAGCTTGCGCCAGGGGGGCGTCCCAACGATTTTCCCAAAAGGAAGACAGTCTATAGCGCTACGGGGAAGGCAAGAGGCAAGAGGCAAGAGGCAAAAGTTTACTACAACAGCTTTTGAGCTTGTATCAATGTCCTAACTTTAATGCGTAGTGCTATATCATTATTTTCGCGGCTTGGCGTATCAACGGTGATTGGGAACGAATTCACGAACAATACGCGAAAATGGGTGCGAGCCTTCGCAAAGCGTGGCCTACGGCCAATCAAAGACCATGATCCGAGTCCTTTTGCAGCAGTAATGGAATTGCCAATCAGTAGAAACCGCAACCATGATTCATCTGGAAGTGGGCTATGATGCTGCTAAACAGGTTAAAGGTCGTAAGCGTCATCTGGTGGTGGATACCCTGGGGCTGAAGCATGGTTGTAGCCGTCACGGCAGCTTCTTTACCAGAGCGATAAGGAGCGAGATTATTATTCGACCAACTCAAGGCAACCAAAGAGCGATTTCACCGTTTAATTAAAATTTGGGTTGATGGTGGTTATCGAGCGTTGGCTTGATGAGGTGGGTCATGGATGTCTATGGTTGGATTTTAGAAACTGTGATGGGCTCATATACTGTCAAGGGTTTTGAGGTCTTGCCAAGACGTTGGGTTGTGGAACGGACTTTCGGATGGTTCAATTGGTGTCGTCGTCGAGCGTAAAGATTATGAAGTCTTACCAGCAACTTCAGCAAACCATGATTCGAATTGCCTAGATTTCTGATTATGCTGAGACGTTTGGCGTAGCCAATCACTTTTCAGACATCCTATACAGAATAATTCACACTAGCTACTAACCCATAGCAAAAATAAACCAGGGAGCATGTCAAATTCCCAGAACAAATGTACTAAAACGACTGATAACTGGTACTCAAGCCCGGAAAACAGTATAGTTCAAGGGTTTGTAGTTCAAGTGTTCTTACAAAATTGACCTGCTCCCAATAAACCAGTTACAGTAAAATATGAGATCAGGAATAATTAATGAGACAGATCAGCCTAGTCTTATTGCATAACTCATACCAAATCCAGTTCTCATAACCCCTTTATCTTTAGAGCCTAGATTGTTGATGATAAGTAGGTGGGCTTAATTATCCGTAAAATAGCAATTGAAATCCAAAATGGTGAAAACCCCTTGAATAAAGGCTTCCAGCTTCATTTTCGTATTCTGAGTTTTAACGTTTATTTATGCCCACCTACTTAGAACAGATTAGACTAATTTTTATACGTGGGTTTTGGCCATCGGATATAGTAATAATACTATATCTGTTAGGTAACATTGCGGGAAGCCCCGCGCCTGGTTGACTGAAAAAAAATGAAGTCAAAAGTGCTCAAATACTTATCTAGAGAGAGATAGCAGCCCTTGACTAAACTGAGTGGGAGCCAGCATTCTAAGGACAGAAACCACTCATACCCTTGGAATGCTGTGAAAAAAACTCCCGTCTATATAACTGCGAGAAACGCTATATTAAATAATAATTAAGATTATCATGAAAAAGTTAAAGAACAAAATTGCAGTTGTTACCGGGGGGAATAGTGGCATAGGTTTGGCTACGGCAAAAGCTTTTGTTCGTGAAGGAGCAAAAGTAATTATCATGGGACGCAATTCAGTTACTTTAAAGCAAGCTGTTCAAGCTTTGGGAGAAGATGCAGTGGGGGTACAAGGTGATGTCAGTAACTTAAACGATATTGATCGACTTTACGAAAAAGTAAATGAAGTATATGGCTATCTTGATATTTTATTTGTTAATGC
Source organism: Moorena sp. SIOASIH (assembly GCF_010671925.1). Lineage (GTDB taxonomy): Bacteria > Cyanobacteriota > Cyanobacteriia > Cyanobacteriales > Coleofasciculaceae > Moorena. The sequence goes on from NZ_JAAHIH010000009.1 coordinate 212,052, forward strand.
TGGAATTAATCGGTTATCTAAAATTACGCAGATTACCGAAGACTTATTTGATGAAATTATAAACGTTAATCTCAAAGGGGCTTTTTTTACTATTCAAAAAGCACTTCCCTTGCTTAAAGACCGAAGTTCAATTATATTGAATACGTCTGCAATTGCGGCATTAGGCATCCCAGAAATCAGTATTTATTCAGCCAGTAAAGCTGCATTGCGTTCCCTAGCTAGAACGATTTCAGTTGAGTTATTAGACAGAAAAATACGAGTAAATGCTGTTGCTCCTGGTGCAGTTGAAACATCTATTTTGAGCCGCTACAATATCCCTCAAGAAAAACTTGTTAACCTAGGTAGTCAATGTTTTAATAGAATTCCAACCAAACGAATAGGAAGTGTTGAAGAAGTTGCCAAAGCAGTGGTTTTTTTAGCCTCAGATGATGCTTCCTATATAATAGGTTGCGAACTTGCTGTTGATGGAGGAATGACCCAACTTTAAACGGGGCATTATCTAGAAAATATGAAATTAATATCTAAACCTTTTGATGTGGTTATTATCGGTGCTGGACCAGTTGGTTGCGTTACGGCAATGAGTCTAGCAAATTGCGGTGAAAGAGTTCTTTTATTAGAAGCCAATCCTAACGGTTTAAGACGACTGGCTGGTGAATGGTTACATCCCCCTGCCTTGAAGATTTTACAAAATCTAGGAATGGAACAATTAATCTCTACTTTGAGAGCAAACTATGTCAGTGGTTTGGGTTTTGTGGTATTTCCCGATGATGGAACCGAGCCGATTAAATTAAATTATCCTAATCATAACTTAGGATTTAGCTGTGAACATAACACGTTGGTTAAAGCCTTACGAAAAGCAATTTTAACCTGTCCTAATATTCAGTATATTCCGTTTGCTAAAGTCACGCATATCGAAGGCAAAACAGTAATTTTTTATAATAAGGTTATCAACAAAAAACAAAGCGTTTTTAGTGAAACTATTATTGGTGCAGATGGTCGCTCATCAATCGTTCGGAAGCATTTAGGTATACTATATAAATACCACTTAATTTCCTACATGGGAGGTTTATTATTAGAAAATGTTACTCTTCCTTGGGAAGGCTTCGGACATGTTTTTTTGGGTGGAATTGGCCCCGCTTTAGTCTATCGAATTGGCTGTAACCAAGTTCGTATCTGTCTTGATGTTCCAGTTAAATACTTCAGAAGCTCTCGAAATATAGCTGCTTTTTTGTGGGATGCTTACAGCCCAGTATTACCTAAAACTTTACTTTCTTCATTTCGATATGCTTTGGAAAATCGATCAATTGCTTGGTGTGCCAATCAATTTAGTCCTCGAGTCTGTTATGGGAGCAAAAATCTAACTTTAGTTGGAGATGCAACAGGATGCTATCATCCAATTACAGCAACAGGTATGACTCTTGGTTTTCAGGATGCAGAGCGTCTAGCAACCAGCAAAAACTTTCAAGCATTTCAACGCGATCGTCTTATTCGTACTTATGTTCCTGAATTACTCGCTTTGACTCTTTACCAAGTTTTTACCCGATTAGATTATGGTACCGTAGCTATTCGTCAGGCAGTTTATCAAATGTGGCGACAATATCCTGATGAATGTTACCGTACAATGCGTCTACTTTCTGGTGAAGAAACGAAGATTTTATCTTTTAGTGGTTCTTTTACAAAGGGTTTGGGAATAGCTGTCAGTCAGCTAATCAGAGATAAAATCAGTATGAATCATGGAATAGAAAATATTTCAACTTTAGCTGCTTTTAAAGAATGGATTGAATTACCATTGAGAATAGCTCTCCATCGTCTTTCAAAAAATTACCATTAGGATAAATTTTGTCCTCCTACTTGAACTGGTACCTAGAGTTTGGAAGCTAGAGGGGCGACAAGCGCCCCCTAACCCTTGATATATATTAAATTGGTCGAATTATGCTAAAAAAAGATAGGTCATAAATTGTCAATACGATCTATCAATTGAGAAGGATCCCAGAATTAGATCAGGTAGTGGTAAAGATGTAGTGATTTTGCTACGGTAAGCGTCAAGGTTTCAGGAGTTAAAATCACTACTTGTGTACCACTACCTTATGAGAAATCAGCAAGATTGTTCATAACCTATTTATACATGCTATAGCGTTTATCATAGCTATGAGGTACAGAGATTTTTTTCCTTATTACCTATTCCCTGCTCCCTAATTCCCTGTTCCCTAAAACCCATAAAATTGGACTTCATGAGGAAAGAGAATTGCTATATATACAAGTAGTGATTTTAGCTCCGGTTACCTTCACCAGACCTTATAAAAATCACTACATGTTTCCGACTACCCAAAGTCGAAGAAAATGCCACAAAATATTGATTAAAGAGTTCTATTGATCGACCAACGGGCCATAGGGAAGGGGAGAAAAGCTTGGGTCGCTACCATCTTCAAACCAGTAGTGTATATGACCTTCTATAAACTCGTCGCGGCTGATGGAACCGTTGCCATCAACATCAATGCTATCGAAAGCCTGATCGGCGCGGTCAGGGTCCTCTTCCCCGAAATATATTGCCAGATACTTCCGGTACTCTTTACTGGAGATCTCTCCGGAGTTATCGGTGTCGATGAGATCAAAAAAGACCTCGTTCTTGCGCCTAGCCACTTCCCGTGCCGATTCGACCAACGTCACTGCCTTCGCAGCGTTGGCGACGCACTCTTCTTCGCTGATTCTGGTGTTGCCATCGACCGGAGCCCCTCCAGCCATCATGTTCTTAAACAGGGCGCGAAACAGCTCCCGGATTTCTTGAGATCTCGACGGATCACCTCCAAGTTCGACCAACCTGTCTGCGGTATGTTCGTAGTCGGAGAGGGACAAGAATCCATCTCCATCGACATCCATGGCCTGGAAGAAAGTTTTCACCCTGGCAACCCAAACACTGGATGACAAAAACTTTTCTGGAGACATTTTTCCTAAGTTCCGTAATAAATTCCGGTTGATTGTACCAGCCTCGACTGGGTTTTGTCAAAACGGCGCAGGTGGCTGGCATTAAAGGTTGAGGGATTTAGCCAGAGTCCCAATCGAGAAAATTATCTAGCCTTTCTCATAATAATTAAATCCACAGCATTTTGTCCCGACTCCCGACTCCCGACTCCCGACTCCCGACTCCCGACTCCCTAAAAGCTAATTGAGACATGCTATGTATCTTTGCTAGGACTATTAAAAGATTGATTGTAAGGAAACAGAGTATCCAGTAATCGATTCAAGCTCCCCTGGCCATGAACAGTAGGCTGAGTCTTCGGGGCTGGTGATTCTGTCTGCGACTCAGCGGTCGTCTCAGCCTCAATAGAGTCTGTAGTATTAGTCTCTGTAGTATTAGTCTCTATAGTATTAGTCTCTATAGTATTGGTATCTGTAGTATTAGTCTCTGTGGTATTAGTCTCTGTTGTATCTGTAGCCACCGTGGTATTGGTGGATGGCACTTGACCATTCACAGATTCCGTGGTAAAGCTTTGATCAGGTACAGCTGATGACAACTCCTGAGGTTTCTGCTCCAAAGTATCAGGAGTTGGTTGAGACTGCTCCGGTAATGGACGCCCCTTATCCCCCAACACCGAAGCTGATGGCACTACTTGTAGGGATTCTACAGAATGATTCCAAATTGTCGTCAGGGAGCCAATACTAGCATTAGCGCCAATTTTTACCTTCCCCACGACCAGAACCCCAGCTCCCAAACTCGCTCCTGATTCCACCTCCAGAGTACCTTTGTGAGCATGAAGAATTGCTCCCATACCGATACAAACACCAGCTGCAATCGTTATTTTACTATCTGGATCCGCTCGCAAAATTACCCCTGCTGAAATAACAGCACTAGGATCAATGCTCACATTTCCTTCCACGTATATATGAGAATTATTACTCAATAGAAGTTTAGGCAAGTGCATAATTGGCACAGTAGACTTCTTGCAGAAGTCGGGAACAGGGAACAGGGAACAGGGAACAGAGCCGAAAAATTGAAGCCAATAGTATCATAAGGATACTTTTGCAAAAGATTTAGTATGTTTAGCATTGGAAAACAGTCACACATTGTTCAGAAATTGATTAGTGAAATTGATTAGTGAATCACTTCAATCCCCTTACCTGCAAAGACATTTAAGTAGACTTCTTTCTACATCCCGGTGCTAACTGTACTGGTATAGAGTGGAGTATCTTACGATTCCAGCTAACTTTCGATAAACTGTTGTATCAATACCTATCAATACCTATCAATACCTATCAATACCTATCAATAACATATCAATACCTATCAATACAGTGGTTGCGACTTGTCTGTTGTAAATGGTTGACGGTTAACGGTTGACGGTTACTTGTCAACTGTCAACTGTCAACAAAACGCGATTAATTATAGCAATAGGTCATTAGGGGTTAACAAAATCAAGAAAGTGATGCAGCCGGTATTGGGGATCCAGTGTGGCCAAAGGGGCTTCCCCCCATCTCCCCACACCTCCCACACCTCCCGCGCCCCCGCCCCTCTCTTTTCCTGTTCCCTATGCTATAGTTATAGATTAGGGCTTTTGAATAATCGTCTCTAGAACACGCCGTTTAGCTTTCGGATCAATACCAATCAACCGTACATACTCACCAGCATGTTCAACCATGCAGCCTTCTAGACCTTCAATCACCTCTGAAACCCGAGTAGAGACAATGGGGGAGCAAGTCTGCCAAGAACTGGTGCGGAATCGACGTTTATCCGCATGTTCAGTACCAATGCGATAGCCTTGGGACAACAAGTTACGGATCTGCTCAACGATATCTTGAGTCAAGGATGAACCAGAAACCTTGCTGCCATTGAATCCTGAGGATTGCGTTGAACGGGGAGTATAGCTACTACTAGGGGAAGATTTAGCACCAGGGTTTACCGTGTCCCCAGGTTTTTGAATAATCTTTTCCATCACCCGGCGCTTGGCTTGCGGGTCAATGCCAATCAGTCGGACGTACTCACCAGCGTGGTCTGCCAAACAAGCCCCTAGGTCTGCCAAAGCCTGTGATACATTATCGGAGTTGATTCCAGGAGCACTCTTCCAGGAACTAGTCCGGAAGCGACGCTCATCAGCATACTCAATACCAATCCGATACCCTTGGGACAACAGTTGACGAACTAGATCATCCACTGATGACTCTAAGCCATTGTTAGAGACAGCCGCAGCAGGTTGGGGAGCAGAGCTGTAGGGGCTGTAGCTAGTTGAACCAGATCCACTGGAACTCCGAGACACTTGGCCACCCGGTTTTTGGATAATCTCTTCACACACCCGGCGTTTAGCTTTCGGGTCAATCCCAATTAGTCGGACATACTCACCAGCGTGGTCTGCCAGACAATCATCCAAGGATTGGAGCACTTCTGATTCACGATCGGAGTGTATTCCGGAAGCACTCTTCCAGGAACTAGTACGGAAGCGACGCTCATCAGCATATTCAGCACCAATTCGGTATCCTTGGCCTAACAGTTGACGAACTCGTTGTTGAAGCTCTGAACTTAATCCTGTATTTGAAGACATTGATCTGAAAGATTTATGGGAACTATCAGGGCTACTATGACCATTAGAGTCAGCATTTTCGGCAATTTCCTTGCGGATGGGCATCATGCAGGAATCATCCTCTGCACACTGATAACCCGCCCGCAATGCCTCATTGATTGCCACCACATGGTTAGCAAACGTTCTATCTTGCTCTTCTACATCCGGTAGCCGGTCAGCTTGCTGCTGATTAGTAATCACCGCTCCGGAAGGAACATATTTACCGGGAGGAATTTCTACATCCTGAACAAGGGCATGCATCATCACAATACAGCCCTTGCCAACTCTAGCATTAAACACCGTAGAGCGAAAGCCAATAAAGCAATCATCCCCAATATAAGCAGGACCATGAATCAGGCTCAAGTGGGTAATCGATGCATTCTTGCCAATCCAGACCGAGTACTCTTTCTGGTCATCCCCAACAACCCGACCTTCTTCAAGACCATGAATCACAACACCATCTTGAATATTGGTGCCTTCACCGATGTAAAATGCTCCCCCTTCATCAGCTCGAATCGAGGTTCCCGAAGCAATCAATACATTGGCCGCGATCTCTACATTTCCAATAATGTTGGAAAAAGAATGGACATAAGCTGTGTCATCAATTTTTGGTTCAGCCAGATTCCTTGACCACGGTGTTGGGGGAGCTGCCTGGGTGCTAAATGCCATAGATGTTTTCCTCCTAATTTTTATTTGAGATACACTGTCATGAAATAGATTTTTGTCAAGCCCCACACTTGAGGATTGGGGTTAGTTATTTCTGCTGCTCCCACTCGGGAAATGTGATCATGCAGAAATTGCTGGATTGTTAATGGTTAACCTCTACCGTTATGGCTTATCGTTACAAATAACTGCTAGCTTGGAACGCTATTGGGGTCGAGTCAGAATCGAGCCATGGATAACCACGCATAAGCTACTATCCAAAGCTACTACCCAAAGTTATTACCCAAAGCTACTATTGTCCGAACCTACTCACTAATACTGGTCTTTTTTGCTGTAGAGCATGGTATTGTCCACACTGACCGTGTCAATAATCCCCACCACCATAGCGTCGATGGGACGCTTGTCACTCTGACCGACTTGCCGAGCCGCGCTGCCACGGCTGACTAGCACCCACTCATCTAAGCCAGCACCGACTATGTCAGCTGCTACCTCATACTTGGGGAGTGGTTCTCCTGCATCATTTAGGTATTGCAGGAAAAGGAACTTAACTCCTCTAAGACTAGGATCTTTATAAGTACTAACGACCGTGCCTCGGACCTTGGCAATTTGCATTGACCTAACTTATAACAGGACTTGGGGTGACAGGACTTGGGGGGAGATGGATTAGGGAGCAGTTATATGGCGAAGCCAAAACTAGTGGATCAAGCAATCTCTCCCCTCATGGTAAGCACATCCCCTACTTGACACCGGCATGTCTTGAATCTCAAATTGGCGGACGATTATGGACGGTTCATCGGACGGATGGCGTTAGTACTCTCCCGGAACTGTTCCACATCTTCGGTATAACGAATTGGTAGAACATACTCCAGGTTTTCGTGAGGTCGAGCAATAATATGGGTAGATAATACCTGACCTCCATTGACACGCTTAACGTTATCAATCCCAGCAGCTACCGAAGCTTGAACCTCAGACACATCTCCCCGGACAATCACGGTTACACGAGCGCTACCAATTTTTTCATAACCTACAAGGGTGACACGAGCCGCTTTCACCATCGCATCAGCGGCTTCTACAACCGCTGGAAAACCAAGGGTTTCCACCATTCCCACAGCAATTGACATGAATTTTACTCCTAGACGTTTATCAAGATTTTGATCAACCCACGCGCTGACCACACGTGGGATGGTTGTGACGGCATATAAGCGCTCTTTGCTAAACCTATAGTCACTGCATACCAACCAGTTCAGCACCCAAGCTTGTGCCAATTGCCTCTAGACTCTCTATGGTTTTTAGGAGCATCTTGGCTAATAGCTACGGAACTGTTCCACAGCTTCGCTGTAACGAATTGGTAGGACATACTCTAAGTTTTCATGGGGACGAGCGATGATGTGGGTTGATACCACCTTACCTCCATTCACCCGGTTTGCTGATTCTATCCCAGCAGATACGGAAGCTTGCACCTCGGATACATCTCCCCGCACAATCACGGTTACACGAGCGCTACCGATTTTTTCATAACCCACAAGGGTGACGCGAGCGGCTTTAACCATCGCATCAGCTGCTTCTACAACAGCTGGAAAGCCCTCAGTTTCAATCATTCCAACAGCAATTGGCATTTCGCTTTTCTCCTAGTGGATTAGTCAAATAAGAGTGATGAACGCTCCCTAACTAACCTTGCAGTGTAGTTAGGGCAGTGTAGTTAGGGTTTCTCTGGCATTGCAGATAACTGCAATGTTGCCGGGTAAATCGGCGTTTTCGATACACCGTCAGAACTTGAGCCGACCAACGCCCTAGCAGGTAGCTAACTCAGGTAGCTAACTCAGGTAGCTAACTCACCTAGCTAGCTCATGTAGCTAACTATATTGGTCGTGCTTCTGTGCTTCCCTTGCTCCGGTCTTAATCCGCCTCATGGTTAGTTTGGGGGGGATTAAAGGGTGGAGGGGGGTGTGGGTTTGCCTGACCAAAAGTGATTGTTTCGCTCACCCCGGCTGAAACAAAGATAGTAGACGGGGAATGCCCTCAACATCTTTGTTTAAAGGACAACCAAAACTAAGCATAGAGAACCTTGGCGTATTTGACAATATAAAATATGATAATACTTCTTAATGAGAGACCTTAACAAAACTTAACATTCCGAGGGGGTCAGCTAGATTAGTTAACGAAAATTCACCGTTTTGGAGAATGGTTGCTTTTGTTTTATAATTTTTTTATAACTTTTAGATAAGTAATCCTCACTCAAGCCAGAATTTGAGTGCGGTCACCGAGTTCCTGGGTTACGGCACTGGGAACTGGGTCGCTCTAACCTGACTAAGGATAGATGGGTGGATAGATGGGTTGTCAAGCCTGATTTGAGCTTTAATCCCTTAGCTTGATCGGTTGTCAAGCCAGACTTGACCTTGAATAAGTTAGCTTGATGGGTTCTATAAAGGTTAATTGTATTAATGTCAATAACCAGGGTTTATGGTAATCACCAAAAAAATATTCCGGAAAAATCGGCCTGGATTATGTCCAAGATAACCCTTAACTGATAAAGTTATAAAAATAGTAATGATTTAAGACAAATCACCACATTATTAGCTGTAAACCGAGGAAAATCGTCACTTTAAAAAGACGTTTGGGCTAATTAGTACCGATTTTTATTTAATTGATTGCAGAAATGATGAGGTCAAGGCGTGATGACTGAGTTGCTTACTCAGACGATTTGGGTAGTTCCCATTTACGGTTGGATTGGGGCATTTTTAACTATCCCCTGGGCAACAGGAATAGTGCGTCGTACGGGACCGAGACCAGCGGCTTACTTTAACCTGTTGATGACATTTTTTGCCTGCATTCATGGCTGGCTGATCTTCCAGGCTTCATTACAGGAAGCCGTGCAAGAGATAGAGTATCACTGGCTAATGGTTGCTGATATTGACATATCTTTTGTTCTGGAAGTCTCACCAGTGAGTACTGGAGCAATGGAGTTTATCACCAGCCTAAGTCTATTGGCTCAACTCTATGCTCTCGGATACATGGAGAAAGATTGGGGATTAGCTCGCTTCTTTGCCCTAATGGGATTTTTTGAAGGGGCATTGATCGGAATTGTCTTGAGTAATTCCTTATTCCTGACCTATGCTCTGTTGGAGATGCTCACGGTGTGTACTTTGCTCATTGTGGGTTTTTGGTATGCTCAGCCTTTGGCACTCAAAGCTGCCCGAGATGCTTTTCTAACCAAGCGTGTAGGAGATATCTTGCTGCTAGTTGGGGTGGTGAGCTTAGCCACCTTTGCAGGAAGCTTAACCTTTTCAGACTTGTATACCTGGGCTTATTCAGCTAATCTACCGCCACTAGTGGGTAACTTACTGGGATTGGCTTTGATTGCTGGTCCAATTGGTAAATGTGCCCAATTCCCCTTGAATTTATGGTTGGATGAGGCGATGGAGGGACCGAATCCCGCCTCAGTACTGCGGAATTCCTTGGTGGTGACTTGTGGTACTTATGTGCTGATTAAACTGGTGCCGATTGTGACCATGATCTCACCGTTGACCTTATCGGTGTTAGTAGTTATTGGTACTATCACAGCACTAGGCACCTCAATGGTAGCGATCGCACAAATCGATATTAAGCGATCGCTTTCCCATTCCACCAGCGCTTACATTGGTTTAGTATTTATCGCGGTTGGAATGCAGCGCTCTGATATTGGTGTGATTTTACTGGTTGCCCATGCCTTTGCTAAAGCCTTGATGTTTATGAGCATCGGGGGGGTAATCTTCAACACCAATAACCAAAATTTAGCTGAATTGGGGGGCTTAGGGTCAAAAATGCCCGCTACTAGCACTGCCTTTGCCGTGGGTATCGTTGGTCTGATTGGACTTTTCCCCCTCGGTGGCTTTTGGGCAATGAGTGAAGGGATTAATGCCTTTTGGTTTGATGCCCCTCTTCTGGTCATACCCTTTCTCTTCGTTAACGCAGTTACTGCCTTAGGTTTAGTCCGGGTGTTTCGGCTAATTTTCCTAGGGAAACCCCAAGCGAAGACCCGTCGATCACCAGAAGTACCGTGGGCTATGGCCTTACCAATGGTAGCGTTAACCATACTGACATTGCTGGTACCAGTGCTAATACGTCCGATGGAATTGCTATCGGAATGGGAGGATCTCAATCTCCTAGCCGAGGTAAGCTTGATAATCTCTGGTGTCGTAGGTTGCACGGCAGGGGCTTTAATTTACCTACCCAGAACCTGGTCGCGGTCAATTCGGATGCCCTTGAAATTGTTCCAAGACCTATTCGCCTATGACTTTTACCTGGACGAACTGTATCGTTACACCATCGTGTTTGCGGTTCTCCTATTTTCCAAGATTACAGCTTGGATCGATAGATATATCGTTGATGGGTTAGTCAATCTGGTTGGTCTAGGAACAGTATTTAGTGGTCAAGGCCTAAAATACAGCGTTTCCGGTAAATCACAGTTTTATGTACTGACTATCCTATTAGGAATCAGCTTATTGGCAATCTTCATCACCTGGCCCTTAAATCAGTGGTCTTTGAGTCAGTGGTCTTTGGATCAGTGGTCTTTGTTGATAGGTGATTAGTTGTTCGCGTAGCGTGGCCAATAGGCCAAGGTTAGCAGGTTGAAGGTTAGCCCGTTGAAGGTTAGCAGGTTGAAGGTTAGCCCGTTGAAGGTTAGCAGGTTGAAGGTTAGCAGGTTGAAGGTTAGGCCGTTGAAGGTTAGGCCGTTGAAGGTTAGCAGGTTGAAGGTTAGCAGGTTGAAGGTTAGGCCGTTGAAGGTTAGGCCGTTGAAGGTTAGCAGGTTGAAGGTTAGCAGGTTGAAAGTTAGCAGGTTGAAAGTTAGCAGGTTGAAAGTTAGCAGGTTGAAAGTTAGCCCGTTGAAGGTTAGCAGGTTGAAGGTTAGCCCTTTGACTGTTGAACCTTCAACCCCAAACAACCTTCAACCCCAAACAACCTTGGCTTTTAGGCCACGCGCTTCGCAGCAAAGCGGGACTTCGTCCATCGCGTTCAACCTTCAACAAACCAACCTTGGCTTTTAGGCCACGCGTTTCGCAGCAAAGCGGGACTTCGTCCATCGCGTTCAACCTTCAACAAACCAACCTTCAACCCCAAACAACCTTGGCTTTTAGGCCACGCGCTTCGCAGCAAAGCGGGACTTCGTCCATCGCGTTCAACCAATCAACCTTGGCTTTTAGGCCACGCGTTTCGCAGCAAAGCGGGACTTCGTCCATCGCGTTCAACCAAACAACCTGCAACCAAACAACCTTGGCCTATTGGCCACGCTACGCGAACAACCTTGGCCTATTGGCCACGCTACGCGAACAACCAAACAACCTTCAACCTTCAACCTTGGCCTATTGGCCACGCTACGCGAACAACCAAACAACCTTCAACCTTGGCCTATTGGCCACGCTACGCGAACAACCAAACAACCTTGGCCTATTGGCCACGCTACGCGAACAACCAAACAACCTTGGCCTATTGGCCACGCTACGCGAACAACCTTCAACCTTCAACCTTCAACCTTCAACCTTTAACAAACCAACCTTGGCCTATTGGCCACGCTACGCGAACAACAAACCAACCCCATGACAAGAGTTAGTAAACCAATGATTAGGAGACTGGTCGATTTATGTTGAGTGCCTTGATTTTGGTACCAATACTGAGTGCCGCTATAGTGGGGTTTTGGCCCGGGAATGTCACCGCTAAAGCAGCTCGTCAAGTTGCCTTGGTAGTTACTGGTGGTATTTTCCTCTGGTCAGTAATATTGATGACCATGTTTAACCCCGGTGACGTGAATCTACAATTTCAGGAAAATCTTCCTTGGATTCAGGTGATTGGTTTGACCTATAGTTTAGGGGTAGATGGTCTATCATTGCCCTTACTGATCCTAAATGGTCTGCTAACCGCAATTGCCCTGTACTGCACAGATTCCAACGTCATTCGCCCTAGGTTGTATTACGCTCTGATGCTGTTGCTAAATGGCGCTGTTGCCGGTGCCTTCCTAGCTCAGGATTTACTGCTGTTTTTTATCTTCTATGAGCTGGAACTGATTCCCCTATATTTGTTGATTGCAATTTGGGGGGGTAAGCGCAGAGGCTATGCTGCAACCAAGTTTCTCCTCTACACAGCCCTTTCCGGAGCCTTGGTTCTAGCGTCATTCCTGGGCTTAGTGTTTTTGAGTGGTTCCTCTAGCTTTAGCTACGCCGAGACCAGGGAGCTGGCATCATTACTACCCGTTGCTCAGCAATTAATTCTCTTAGGAGCGGTTCTAATTGGCTTTGGAATTAAAATTCCCTTTGTGCCATTCCATACCTGGTTACCAGATGCCCACGTGGAAGCATCAACCCCAGTTTCAATTCTATTAGCTGGTGTGCTCCTGAAATTAGGTACCTATGGTTTGTTGCGGTTTGGCTTAGGTTTGTTTCCGGAACCTTGGACAATTCTGGCACCTTGGTTGGGAATTTGGGCAGCAGTAAGTTCCCTTTACGGAGCGTTCAATGCCATTGTCCAGAAAGACATGAAAAAAATGGTGGCATATAGTTCTGTCGCTCACATGGCATACATTCTCTTAGCTGCTGCTGCTGCCACTAAGCTAGCTTTGGTATCCTCAGTTTTACAGATGATCAGTCACGGGTTAATATCAGCGCTACTGTTTTTATTAGTCGGTATCATTTATAAGAAAACTGGCTCACGGGATATCACTATCCTCAATGGTCTATTAAATCCGGAACGGGGTATGCCAGTAGTTGGTAGTTTGATAGTGCTTGGTGTAATGGCTAGTGCTGGTATCCCTGGCATGGTGGGATTTATCTCTGAGTTTCTGGTCTACTGGGGTAGTCTCCAGGTATTACCAATCCCAACTATCCTATGCATGCTCAGCACCGGTTTAACGGTTGTTTACTTTTTACAACTAGTTGGTGGAGCCTTCTTTGGTCGTCTGGCTAACCATTTAACTGATTTACCAACCGTTAAGTTCACAGAACAATTACCAGGGCTGGTTTTAGCCCTATTGATTGTGGTTTTGGGACTACAACCAGGATGGTTACTTAATTTAAGTGAACCGATCACAGCAACTTTGGTAACGACACCACCGAATGTAGCTGTGAATGTATCAAGCAATAGTTGAAGGTTAGCCCGTTGCTCACGTAGCGTCGCCGAAATGTAGAATTTAGAATGTAGAATTTAGAATTTAGAATTTAGAATTCTGCATTCTGCATTCTGCATTCTAAATGCTGACAGACAACCTTCAACCTTAAACCAAACAATCGTCAACCTAATTATTATGGTAGTTAGCCAGAAAACCAAGCGAAAGCATCCCCTAGAGGAGTATATAAAGCGACTACAAACTGGTAGTGCCCTGCTATCGGATTCTCCAGAAAACCTGATGGAAGTAGTCGGTATACTTCACAGCTACGGCATTGTTTTAGATGCTTACTCCCGCAATCTTATCTACACTGCCGATCATCAATTTTTAGTGTTTTTTCCCTTCTTTAAATACTTTAATGGGGAGATTTCATTTTCAAAGCTTTTACGTCATTGGTGGCACGACCGAATTAACTTTGAGTACGCCGAATACTGTATGCGCTCGATGTTATGGCACGGTGGTGGGGGCTTAGATACTCATCTCGATACCGATGAATTTGAGCAGCGATGTGCCGAAGCAATTCAGGCAAAGTTTAAGAGCAATCCCCTGATGCTGGGAATGCACAAGCTATTTCCTGAATTCCTGCCCGAACAAGTGCGAATGCTTGCCTATACCAGTGGATTAGGGCAATTCTGGCGGGTGATGAGTGATATATTCATGTCCCTATCTCAGGGCTATGACGAAGGGGAAATTAAGTCGATTCCCCAAGTGGTAGACCATATTAAAGCAGGGTTAGTCGCAGCAGCAAACAAACCGATTACCTATGCCCCTCAGATTGGCGCTCAAAGGTATGAGATTATTCCCGAATCGGTTGGTTTGACTTTCTTGTCTGATACAGGAGTACCCTATGTAGAGGCAATTTTTTTCCGGGGAACACCCTTTCTGGGGACAGTATCTCTGAATGCCCAAGCCTACCAGATTTCCCCAGATCAAACCCGATTTACCTATGGCGCATTGTATGCTGACCCATTGCCTATTGGTGGTGCTGGAATTCCACCGACATTGCTGATGCAGGATATGAGGCATTATCTACCCAAGTATCTCAGCGATTTTTTTATGCGATCGCATCGGGGTGAAATTGACTTGCGGGTCAAAATTTGCCAAACTTTCCAGAAATCTATGTTTTGTGTCACTACAGCTGCGATTTTGGGACTAGCCCCTCATCCGATGGATACCACGGATCCTGCTGAACTTGAGGAAAATCGAGCCTATTTGGAATACTGGATGGATCGATTGATCCCCTCCCGCTTGAGAGCAGCCAATGGTCAAATGACCAACGCCTAAAACTGTCCATTACCCTGAACTACGTGTTTAAGGGTAGTGAGAGTTTCCAGGCTAATCATGCCGCGATGATGTCCTTTTTGGTTAGACATACCTAGAAACACGGAGTCTCCTGGTTGCGGATTCCGTGAAAATCTTGGTGAAGAATTAATGTAAACTGATGCACTATCTACACCTAAGGCAAACTGACGGCTTTCCTGATAAGAATCTGTCACCAGGCAGTCAGCATGACCACTACTATATTGATTAATCCAAGCAATGCCTGATTCTATGCAATCTACCACTTTCAACGCAATAGTTTTTGTCAAGTAGGCTTGACCCCACTCGGATTCTGCTGCCAAGGTCAATTGTTCAGGAAACTTAGCCACTAGATGGGCATCACCTCTGAGTTCAAAACCGTTTTCCTTGAGGTTGTTCAACAGGGTAACTAAGGCAGAGGTTTTTTGATTCTGATTAATCAGAATTTTTTCAATAGCATTGACGGGATCCGGCTGACTGGCGTGGCTATCTAAAACCATATGCCTAACCAGATCGACGTTACCATTAGCAGACCAGTAAAGGTAGCAGTTACCAATGGCCGATTGCAAAACTGGTGCAGTTGATTGCTGGATCACCTGCTTGAGCAGGGTTGGTCGTCCGTGGGGAATTACCAAATTCAGATATGGATTTTGAGTGACCAAATCCCGAATCGAAGCTCCCTGTCCAGAAGGGAATAGTTCCAGACATCCCGTTGGCAAACCGACCTCATCCAAAGCATTTTGCAACGCTTGAGCAATCACCTGGTTAGATTGACTGGCTTCGCTACTGCCTTTGAGAATCAGGGAGTTACCAGTTTTGAGACAAAAGCCTGCGGCAATTGCACCTAGTTCAGGGAATGCCTCATAAATTAGAGCAATCACTCCCAACGGCATTAGCTGACAGTAGGTCTGAGATTGGTCAGTTTGATAGGAAGCGTTCATTACCCGCCGGATTGGATCAGATAACTTTCCAATCCTTTCCAGGATCCCGATAGCCATCTGTAGCCTTTCTGGTGTTAGCTTCAGCCAGTCCAAAATTAGGTCTGGCACTGCCATGTCCCTACTGGTTTCCAGATCTAGGGTGTTAGCTTCCAAAATATCATCAAAGGAATTTCGCATTCCTTGAGCCATGGCCTCGATGCCACGAGAGCGCTCTTCTCCCTTGGTGTTTGCCAATGCCCGAGAAGCATGGTGGACACTGGCCATTAAATCATGTAACTTCGAGGCCTTGCTCCCAGAGTCTGTGTTCATTGTTTATTAACGCCGGTAAGCTAGCCAAACCATCATAGCCGGAAGTACTGCTAGCAGTACTGCCAGTAATGCCCAGACTATGATACCTGGCCCTTTTTGGGAGTGAAGTGCCAAAGGCAACCAGACAATCAGCAGAACTAATACAATACCCAACGCTACAGGTAAGTAGCTTTCCCCAAGACTACCATGGATTGTATTCCAACGATGTCCTGTCCAACGCCAAGCTTTTTTATAGGGGTAGTGGGTGGATAGTTGCTCAATCACATAACCACTTTCGTCTACCACAAAAATTTGCTGACAGCGATTGCAGCCAAGGGCTTCTGTCAGTGTAATTGGCACTAAATGACCCCGACGCCGACAAGGGCAGGGATACTCAGAGTTTAAGTCAATCTTTTGACCTTTTTGAGATTGCACAAGCGTTATTAAAAACCAAAAGACATCTGGTTAGGTTTATCAAAAAACCTTTAATTGGTAGTGCTGCATGAGTGATATAAATATTGGGACACTACAAAGCTAAGCGTGTCCCCATCTATTATATAAGCTTATTCATTGCCACGGTTGGCATCAAGTGGGATGCTTGAGCTGAACACAGTCTCCCTCAGGTTGCCTTACTCTAGGTCTGACAGGTTTATTGAATATTCGCAAGCGGGTAACGCGATTCGAACGCGCGACATTCACCTTGGCAAGGTGACGCTCTACCACTGAGCTATACCCGCACCTCAACTTATCTCTTTCTAGTATGTCAGATCCGCCAAAATTTGTCAACCCTTCCTAATCAGCTTTTAGATTCAAGAAAATTAGGAAATTGTTCCAAGATTAACTCATATGTTAGGAATCAGGGTCAGATTCTGAAGCAATGGTCCAATTTGTCGAGAATGGTAGAGTTTGTTGGCCCAAAGTTCCCTGTTCAGACTCTTCATAGCCTAATATTGACTCTTGACCTCGAAAACTTCGGATCAGGTTAGCCATTTCTATGGCATTCATGGCATAATCCCAACCTTTATTGCTCTTGATTCCCGCCCTTTCTAGAGCTTGCTGCATGGTATCTACGGTTAGAATACCAAAAATAACAGGTACCCCGGTTTGAAAACCGGCAGCAGCAATGCCCTTGGCTACTTCAGCAGCGACGTAATCAAAATGGGGAGTTTGACCCCGAATCACTGATCCCAAGCAAATCACTGCATCATAACGACCGCTAAGAGCAGCTTGCCGAGCCATCAATGAAATTTCAAAGCTACCCGGTACCCAAATATAGTCAACTTGAGTACCTTGGGGATTGGGATCAATGCCATGGCGTTTTAAGCAATCTTTACACCCCTCTAAGAGTTTACCTGTCACTAGGTCATTAAACCGACCAATGATAATCGCAAACCTCAGGGAGGTAGATGACGTAAAATTTCCCTCGAAAACTGCCATGACTATCGTTCTAAAGGCTGATTACAGTAATAATTTAGGTCTAGCTGAGGGAAATTATAACCTAAACCACCAAAAAGTTGAGGGCACCGACTAGAAGCACTAGAAGCACCCAGACCCCTGAACCAAGCCAAAGCAAGCGTTTTGATTGCTCCCAGTTCTGAGGTGTGGCATAAGCTACTGGTACACCGACTACCAAGACAAATGACAATAGGACTAGAGCAGTGAGTAATAGTTGGAATATAATAGTCATTTTCTGTGCTGATACCTTGACGCTAAACTTTCCTAAAACTTGTTTAAAACAGGCTAATGCCTAGCTAAGCACTATAGATTTTACCAGATGGTTTTACCTTTTCTGCCAAAATTTGTTGCAATCAATGCAGTTTGAACTTTCCGATCCAGGTGATGAGTGCGAGGAGTGTGGGGAATGTGGGGAGTGTGGGGATAGGGAATAAAGGGTTAAAACCGTGTAAACTATTGATAGATTAAGTCAAAGGGGAGAGATGAGGAGATGGGCAGATGAAATTGATGTGTAGCCGTAATCCGCGAGAATTGGTAAGGTAATCATTATGGATCTGATTTTGTGTCATACCACTGCTGACTTTGATGCCCTAGGAGCAGCTGTAGGACTGACTCGCCTCAAGCCAGGAGCCAAAGCTGTACTAACTGGGGGGACTCATCCGGCTGTAAGAGATTTTTTGGCACTGCATCGGGATGAGTATGCCCTGATCGAGCGCCGCTCTGTACAATTGGCTCAGATTAATTCCGTAATTATTGTAGATACTCAAAAACGCGATCGCTTAGGGAAAGCAGCTGAGTGGTTAGACTTACCACAGTTAAAGGCTATTGAAATTTACGACCATCATCCCGTACCCGAAACTGATATCCCGGCTACCTATACACAGATTGAACCTGTCGGAGCAACCACCACCTTAATTGTGGAGCAATTACAGCAATCCCAAATCCAGTTAACTACTGCTCAAGCCACGGTGATGGCATTGGGAATCCATGTGGATACAGGTTCCTTGACCTTTGACCAGACAACACCAAGAGATGGGGCTGCTTTGACCTGGTTAATGGAGCAGGGAGCTAATCTGCGGCAGATAGCTCAGTATGTTGAGCCAGGGCTATCTCCTCAATTGGAAAAATTATTTAGGCAATCTCTAGACCTTTTGCAGCGACAAACCCACTTGGGTTACACCATTTCTTGGGTATTCCTAAAGACTCCTGGGCATGTGCCTGGCTTATCCAGTTTGGCATCACGCTTACTAGAAGTAACTGAAAGCGATGCCCTGCTTTTGGGGGCTGAGTATAAACGAAAGTCCAAAGGGGAAACCTTACAACCGGCAGATTTACCAGTTGTAAGGTTTCAGGTTGAAGGTTATTCACCGTTGCCGGTTGGCGGTTTAACGGTTGAAGGTTCTGGAAATTATTATAACAAGCAAAATTACAAAATACAACCTCCAAGCCAAAATAACCTTGAAACTCAATCCCAGACTAACTTTCAACCAAATAACTTTCAACCAAATAACCTTCAACCAAATAACCTTCAACCAAATAACCTTCAACCAAATAACCTTGGCCTATTGGCCACGCTACGCGAACAACCTTGGCCTATTGGCCACGCTACGCGAACAACCCAAACTAAGCTCACTATAATTGGGCGGACGCGAATTGAGGGGACGGATTTGAACCAGTTGTTGCAACCCCTAGGAGGGGGTGGACATTCCCAAGCCGCTGCGGTTACCTTACGAGACTGTGATGCCCAGACAATCCTAGAGCAGCTGGTCAACCAACTAAAAGACCAAATTCCCCAACCTCTGACCGCTCGGGATTTAATGTCATCCCCCGTGCGCACCATTCGCCCCAATACCAAGATTAAGGAAGCCCAGAGAATTTTGTTGCGCTATGGTCATTCAGGCCTTTCAGTAGTAGATCAACAGGACAAGCTGGTGGGAATTATCTCTCGAAGAGACCTGGATTTAGCCTTGCACCACGGTTTTGGCCATGCCCCAGTCAAGGGCTACATGACGAAGGATGTTAAGACCATTACTCCGGAAACCTCGATGGCAGACATTCAGTCCTTGATGGTGACTTACGATATTGGGCGTTTACCCGTTCTAGAGGATGGGCAACTAATGGGGATTGTGACCCGCACTGATGTATTGCGGCAACTGTTTCAGGAAGAGTTGAAGGTTAAGCAGTTGAAGGTTGACGGGTCAAACTTGAAACCGGCTAACCTGAAACCGGCTAACTTAAAACCTCTGTTGGCTTCGCCCCTATGGGAACTTCTGACCATAGCTGCCGAGAAAGCTCAGGAGCGGGGTTGGCATCTGTACCTAGTTGGGGGAGCTGTCAGAGACTTGTTACTAGCGGATGGGAAAAAGCCACTACTCCTAAATGATATCGACTTGGTGGTCGATGGCTTTCACCGCTCAGCGGATGCGATCGCAGGAGTCACCCTGGCCAAGGAACTCCGGAAAATTTACCGTAAGGTGCGCTTGGAAGTACACGGGTCTTTTCAAACCGCTGCCTTGCTATGGCATAATGACCAGACATTTGGCTCCCTTTGTGTAGATATTGCCACTGCTCGTACAGAGTTCTATCCTTATCCCGCTGCTAATCCTCAAGTCGAAGCTAGTTCCATTCGTCAAGACCTTTACCGCCGAGACTTTACCATCAACGCCATGGCGGCAAGGCTGACAAAGGTTAATCCCCAATCTCAATTGCCCCTGTTGGACTTTTTTGGGGGTATGTTAGATTTGCGATCGCAAAAAATTCGAGTCCTACACGCCAATAGCTTTATTGAAGACCCAACCCGAATCTATCGAGCGGTAAGGTTTGCGGTGCGATTGGGATTTGAAATTGAACCCCAAACCAAGGAGTATATCCACTATGCCATTGAGAGCGGGGTATATCAGCGCACCCTAGCCGAAAACGCCAAAGTCCCAGCACTCCAAACCCGACTCAAAGCAGAACTTAACTATATGTTGCAAGCCCCCTACTGGCAACCAGCATTGCAGTTATTGTCCTCATTGGGAGCGTTGCGGTGTCTTCATCCTACCCTGACCCTAGATAAACCATTATGGTGGCGAGTGCGTTTGGTTGGGCGCTGGCTACAGAGATTTGACCCAAAGCAAACCTTAAGGCACTGGCAGATGCGTTTGGAAGTATTGATTGCTGATCTAGCACCAGAAGAACGGGTGAAGGTGGCCAAGAATCTACAGTTGCCCGTAGACAGTGTTGAGCGTCTTCAAAAACTTGAGGGATTGCAAGGGGATTTCCTAGAATCTCTACCAACATGCCAGCTCAAGAGTCAAATCGTCCACATGTTGCGCGAGTATAAATTACCTACCTTAGTATTGATTGGGGTGCATAGTCCTAGAGCGATCCGATGTAAAATTTGGCAGTATCTCACCACTTGGAGGAATGTTAAACCGCCACTGGATGGCAATGATCTCAGAACGTTAGGCTATAAGCCAGGAGCACACTATCGGGAAATTCTAGATGCACTCTTAGACGCAACCCTAGACAGGGTGATTCAGGATCAGGCTGAAGCTAAAGCATTTCTGGCCATACACTATCCACCTCTTGACAAACAATATCTTGACAAAAAATAAGGTAAAAGGTATTAAGGAAAACCGACAAAATAGAACTGATAATGCTAGAATTCATCCGGTCAGATCTAGCCGAATTAACGGCCTACAAACCTCATCCTGGGGGCGAGGAAGGGAAAACACCAGAATCAACTGTTCCCCTGGATCACCTGGATACCAATGAATGCCCCTTTGACTTACCAGGAGAGTTAAAGGAAAAATTAGCTTGGAGCTATCAACAGCTGATTCAAGCTAATCGATATCCCGATGGCGGACATGGGGAACTCAAAAATGCGATCGCAGAATACGTTAACGAATCGGCTGCCCTAGACAACCTAATAAAACCAACCCAGATTTCCGTAGGCAACGGTTCCGATGAACTAATTCGTTCTATTTTAATAGCCACCTGCTTAGGAGGAGAAGGCTCGATCCTAATCTCTAATCCCACCTTCTCGATGTATTCCATACTGGCACAGACCTTAGGAATACCAGTAGTGAGTGTCGGGCGTCGGGAAGAAAACTTTGAAATGAAGATCGACGATGCCCAAGCAGCCATTGAACAGACCGTAACAGAAACCTCGAACCAACGACCACCAATACGAGTAGTATTTGTGGTTCATCCTAACTCTCCTACCGCCAACCCCTTGACTCTCCAGGAATTAGAGTGGCTACGTGGTCTACCAGAGAATATTTTAGTGGTTATTGATGAAGCCTACTTTGAATTCAGCCAAGCCTCAGTAGTCCCAGAATTAGCCGACCATCCCAACTGGATAGTATTGAGGACATTTTCCAAAGCATTTCGTTTAGCCACTCACCGTGTTGGTTATAGCATCGCTAATCCAGAACTAATTGCTGCTCTCGAAAAAATTCGCTTACCCTACAACTTACCCAGCTTTTCCCAAGCTGCTGCCATAGTCGCTCTCAATCACAGAGAAACTCTGCTGGCATCAATTCCCGAGATTATCGGCGAGCGAGATAAGTTACTAAAAGCCCTATCAGAACATCCAGCCTTACAAGTTTGGCCAAGTGCTGCCAACTTCATCTACCTGCGTCTACGACAATCCGGTAACGAGTCTACTAGCAAAGACCTGACTCAGGTAACTCAGGCCATGAAAGATCAAGGCACCCTAATACGTCATACTGGAGGAGGATTGCGGATCACCGTTGGCTCTCCTGAGGAGAATACTCGTACATTGCAACGATTACAAGCAGTTCTCCTGTGATATAGCACTACGCATTAAGCTTAGGAAATTTATACAAGCTGAAAAGCTATTATAGTAAACTGTTGCCTTTTGCCTTTTGCCTTTTGCCCTTGCGGGTAGCGCTATATCCTCAAGTATTTGTTAGCGAACGGAGGGTTTTAGCAATTTCTACTAGCTGAAACCCAGGAGGATAAGCCCCCTCAGCTTTGATGCGCTCGATAGCAGCCGGTGGGATAGCCAAATTTAGCTTTCTAGCAACAGCTCTGACTATATCACCCCGGTCAATTACACCTGCCACAGTTCCTGCGGGAGAAAGTACGCTCATACGCTTAAGATTAAGCTCCTCTAAGCTGTTAATCACCTCCACCAAAGGTGTTTTCTCCTCCACTGTGGGAATTTCTGATAAAGGGCGCACTATAGTTTCCAACGTCTCAGTGTCCCAACGACTACGCTCAACAAAATGTAAATCCTCAATTTTCACTAGCCCACGATAGCGTCCATTAGCTGCAGCGTAGTAGGGCATTGGGTTTTGCCTATCGGTTAAGATATACTCATCAGCAAAAGAACGTAAAGTCTGGTTGGCTTCCACTACCCGAAAGTCACGGGTCATGGCATTAGATGCGACAAGCTTAAGTAAGGCTTCTTGCAAGGTGGTTAGCTGGTCATAGGCACTGGCATTGCGAAAAATAAACCAGCCAATCAGAGTTGGCCAAATGAATGCCAAGGTACCCGTCACCAGAGTCATTCCTAATCCCAGCAATAGGGCTAAAAGCCCAAAACCCTTACCCGTTCTGGCAGCCCAACGGACACCTGTAAAGAGATCGCCAGTTAGTTTCCAGACTGCTGCTTTCAACACTTGTCCACCATCTAAAGGTAGACCAGGAATTAGGTTAAATAATGCCAAGACTAGGTTGATTCTCGCTATCTCATTGGCGATGGTATATCCCCAAGCCGAGGTGGGTAATTTCAGAGTTAGGAAATAAAACAGACCAAAGAGGATGAAACTGACTAATGGTCCTGCGATCGCTACTTGAAAGGCTTCTGCTGGAGTCTTCGATTCTCGGTCAATCGACGCAATCCCGCCGAATATAAATAGGGTAATAGAATTAACTTTGATACCCTGGGAGAGGGCAGCTAGACTGTGACCTAATTCATGTAAGAGTACAGAACTAAATAACAACAGTGCCATCGCCAATCCAGCTACCCAAGCCAAAATCGACCCTAGGCTAGAGTCGAACTCTCGCGCATTAATCATCGTTACCAATAGCAAGATGAAAAACCACGATGGGTCTAAAAACAGTGGGATTCCGAATAGAGAGCCAACTCGCCAACCTGATAGCATCACATTTTCCTTATCTGAGACGTTCCATACCTCCACATACCAGCATAAAGTAACTCCTCTGTTCTGGGTTATGGAAGTGCCACAGGCACCCGCTCACTCAGACGAGTGTTTAGGTCTGCAAGTAGGTCATTACCACTACGACGAGCTTCCCAAGGACCAGTGTTATATTGATCGATTATCCACTGCCCATTGATAAAGTCTTCTGACTCAGCCAGGGTCCCAATGTACTGGATTGGAGTCGATGAGCTGGTGAGGTATCGCTTAGTAAATTGGATGCGCCGTCCGATTACCTCTCCACTTAGCTGGGCTTCTCCTAAGTAACCGTCGTCCAAAATATTCCCAGTGATTGTATTCTTGCTTTGAACCAGAGTTGCTTCAAACCGGGTGGGTACTCCCCCTTGCCAGTAAGTTCCGAGCCAAGTGCCAGTTAAGTCTGCCATGAACACCAAATTTTAGTGAGGAGTTAACTCACCATTATAATATAATTTTGGTCTATATAGCAAATTTAGATAAGTAAGTGGTGAGATTAAGAAGAAACCGAAACAGGAGGAAGACACCGGAACCAATCGCACCTTTATCTCTTGGTTAACACAAACACACTCTCGTGATTCCCCCGTCCAAATTCCCTATTCCCTATTCCCTATTCCCTATTCCCTATTCCCTATTCCCTATTCCCTATTCCCTATTCCCTATTCCCTATTCCCTATTCCCTATTCCCTATTCCCTATTCCCTAATATTTCATAATTGTCTGACCAATACACGATTACACTATCATTGCGCTTTTTGCTGGCACTTTGGCAAATAAAAGTAGCATAGTCTAGCAATAATAATTCATATTAGATGCCATATAGCAATACCACCTAGCTTATTAGTTGTCAAGGTTAAAGGAATGATGATGGATGGGGAAGAATTACTGAAGCGATATGCTGCTGGAGAACGGGACTTTCCAGAAGCTAATCTACAGGGAGTATCTCTGGCGGGAGTAAACCTGAGCCAAGCTAACCTACGACGTGCTAATCTCAGCCAGAGTTGTCTCAAGGGCGCTATTCTTAAAGGTGTCAATCTGCGAGAAGCGAATTTATCTGGTGCTAATCTACAGGGAAGTGACCTGTGTGAAGCCAACCTTATTGTTAGTAACCTGAGTCAGGCAAATCTAACTAAGGCTAACTTGAGTAATGCTAATCTACGCAGTTGCCGCCTGATTGGAGTCAATCTCAGTAAAGCTAATCTGAGTGAAGCAATTCTGAGTGAGGCAATTCTCCAGAATGCTAACTTGAGTCACGCAAAACTGATTAGCACATCCTTGAACCGAGCCAAGCTTTCCCAAGCCCTCTTGGACGGAGCGATTTTGGAGGGAGCATCCCTCAACAATTGTATTCTGATCGAAGCGAATCTGATTGGGGCAAATTTGTCCCATACCCTGCTCAGTGGAGCCAACTTGACTAAGGCCAATCTCAATCAAGCAGACTTGAGTGGTGCAATAGCAAGTGGCTGCACCATGAGAAACACTATCCTAACGGATGCGAATCTCAGAGGAGCAAGGATGAGTTGGACAATTCTCCATGGTGCTAATCTCACCAAGGCTAATTTATACCGAGCTAACCTGTGTTGGTCGAATCTTAGCGAGGCAATATTGATTGAAGCTGTTTTAATTGATGCTAATCTGAATCAGGCTAACCTGCGTGAAGCTAAACTTAGCAAAGCAATTATGCCAAGTGGCAGTCAGCATCAATAGTTGAACAGTTCAAGCCAGATTTTGATCAGCCCAATCACGACCGAATCCCTTGTCTATTAGGATATCGAGCAATTCTACTCAGCCGATCCGATCGCGTTCGCGTAGCGTGGCCTACGGCCAATCGCGCTGGATAGGAAACTGACATGAGGCTAAAACTTCCTAAAACTTAATCAACTTTTCACCACTCAAACTGTCCTCCTAGGGTTTAGTATGACATTCGGTGAATAATTAGCTGGAAGTTCCTAGAATTTTATGTCCCTTGCACCTCTGTCTGAGGCTTTTGAGACTAATCGCTTTGAAAGTATTAGTTTAATTGCTACCGATATTGATGGCACCTTAACTCTGAGTGGCAAATTTACTTCCTCCTTATTCCATGCCCTAGAAGAATTGACCAAGACAGGAATCCAAGTGTTGCTGATTACAGGTCGTTCCGCTGGCTGGGTGAATGGCCTGAAAACTTATCTGCCGGTTATAGGAGCGATCGCAGAAAATGGCGGTCTATATTTCCCCAAAGATAGTGAAATCCCAGAAACCTTAACCCCTATTGAGGATTTAACCCAGCATCGCCAGAGTCTCAATCACACCTTCCAAGTCCTAAAAGCTCAATTTCCCCAGCTACAAGAATCTGTGGATAACCGCTTTCGGTTGACGGATTGGACATTTGATGTTAGAGGATTAGCCTTTGTCCAATTACAAACCCTGGCAGAACTCTGTCAACAACAGGGTTGGGGCTTCACTTACAGTACAGTTCAGTGCCATATTAAGCCAATCGAGCAAGATAAAGCAACAGGCTTGCTACAAGTGTTAACCAGACACTTTCCCCAACTCAAACCAGAGGAGATTATAACCGTTGGTGAGAGTCCTAATGATGAGTCTATGTTTGATACCAGCAAGTTTCCTCTATCCGTGGGGGTCGCTAATGTCTTAGAGTACACTAATTATTTGACTCACAAGCCAGCCTATGTCACTTATGCTAAAGAATCTGAGGGCTTTTGCGAGTTAGCACAATTGTTACTGCTGAAGACCTTTACTGGATAAGTGGTTTGGGTTGCACAGCTTTGCTGATTAATGGAATGATTGAGGGTAATTGGTAATTGGTAATTGGTAACCGGTAATTGGTAACCGGTAATTGGTAACCGGTAATTGGTAACCAGACATGATCTCAGTTGTTAATTTTCCTATAGCGTTTCCATTTGATGTGTGAAACAAGCACTGTCTTTAACTAATAATTTTAGCTAGTTTTGGGTTCACGACTCATTTAGAAACGCTATATTTAATTGTATTGGTTTTTTTAAATAAACTTCAATAAATCTTTACATAATTATCATGAATCACGTTTATCATGTGTATAAATAATACAAACACTAAATAAGTGAGGGCAATTCAAGGGAATCTGTTTGCGGAAGATGAGGAAGATGGGGAAGATAAAGAAGATGAAAGTCGCGGAGATTTTACTGATCGGTTGCAACCTCCGCAATCTTCCTGACCTCCTCTGACAAGATTTTATTTCTCTAACAATGGGATGCACCTACTCCAATTACCAATTACCAATTACCAATTACTAATTACTTATTATCTATTACCAATTACCAATTACTAATTACCATTTACCCATTACTAATAGTACTGACCCATTTGCCCTCTCAATCCACTAAACTTGGTGGAATTTATAAGCAGTACCCGGGGCTAGGGGGCACAATCAACTGTAAGCATTCAGCCGTCAGCTGTCAGCTGTCAGCCCTTGGCTTAAAACAAGATATTCGGCTTAGGAGTTCAACGGACTCAAAGCCAAATACAATGAATTCCTTGGCCTTTCGGCCAAGGAACTGAGATTAAACCAATGCTTACCTCTTTAATTCAAAAGCTGATAGCTGATAGCTGATAGCTGATAGCTGATAGCTGATAGCTGATAGCTGATAGCTGAATGCTTACAATCAACTTAACTGCGTAAGTCCTGACTAATTACCAAAAGGTAGGATTTCTTTGTTGTGACCCTACCGGAGAATTGGTATTAGTTGTCAGGGGGTGATCTATAGCGTTTCTGATACGTATTAAAATTGTTGGTTTTAATGCCACAATTGGAGGAGCAAGTAACGGGATTACAGAAATATTTTTTTAGACATCCGAGGAAAAAGCTTTGCTGATCAACACTTCAAGATTCAACAAAACATCGGTTGAGCGATTAGTCAATTTTTGGGCAACTCGCTATGTACCAGATTTATCAATTATTGCTTACAAAAATGGTGTTTTAAATGTTTCTGATTTGCTAGAATTTGCTTCCCGAAAGGGGCGCAATAAAACGGTTACCAATTTAAAGCGTTTAATCCAGATTAACTGTGAGTGTGCGGGAATTAAAACAGATGCTATGTTCTCCTATATTCCTAATGTGGTTAATTTGACCGAGGCTAAGCGAATTGCTCAATTTGTTTGCTCCGTTTACGAAAAGGTACTGGAAATTTACGAGGAGCAATCCCCGAATCCTAGTTTAATGGCAGCAATACGACTAGGAGAGACAATTAATTTCTTCACAGATTTCTCTAGCCCGTGGACAATGATAGCGCTAGAGTTACCAGCCATAGAAAAGCTAACCACCTCTCTCGAACCTGTATTGCGGCAACTGCGGCAGCAACATATATCAGCAAAAGACCGTCGGGCCATTGGTTTTGTTACCACACAGTTTCACTTCAGCACTCAGTTAGTACTCAATCGGCTGACATTGCCAGAACAAATTTTGCTCAGTCCCTACTTTAAGTTTGTGGAGGAGCAAGTTTCTATCCCCTGGCAACGAATCTGTAATGCAGCGGCTTTGCATGATTTTAACTCACCTACCTTAGCCTTAGTGGAGCAACTCTTACCTGCTAGTCAGGATATTGCTCAGACTGTCTACCAACGCACAGGGGAATTGCACTCTGGTCATTTTAGCCGTCGGGGAGGGTTGGACGATCCAGGAATTAAGGCTTCGACTATCAGAGATTTAGAAATGTTCCAGGGTTACCTATGGCTATGTGCTTTGGAGGGGAATATGACATCAATAGAACAGGAACTGTTGCCGTTGTGTTTACTGGTATTTCCTAGCGTAGACGTAAGTTGGAAGCTGGCGGAAAAAATGTTGCAGTTGCTGGTGGATGAACTAAACGCTCGTATAGAGTCAGATCAGATGTACCTGTTGCTTCCTTATACTCAAGGACTGCTGGAGTTATTCTCTGACCTGGAGCAAAAGGCGTTATGATATCATCTAGCATTGCTAAATCTTGGTGGCAGGAACAAACTTCGTCCCGGAAGCGGTCGGACTAGTGCAGGCGGGCATAAATAATACCAATTCTTGAAAGTAGGACTACAGATGCAGATGGCCAGATGGGGAGATGGCCAGATCAAATTTATTTGTAGGTGTCTCAGCCCTAAGAATTGGTATAACTCCCCAGGCGGATCAGGTGGCTTACCGCAGAATATGGCCAGATTTGACACTCCCCGCCCGCTTATGGACGGGGATTCTTAGTTCCTCGACATGCCTTAAAATTAGCTATCCGTCAAAGGCAATACTTAAGCCGAATACCCGTTTAAAAACCAAGTCTTTAGCCTAATTTAACTAATGCCAGTGGGCTTATCTCCCTAAGCGTTGAGTTTCCTCAGTTCCCGTGTGCCCCACGGTACTTTCATTTTCTAAGGTTTGCTTTACTGGTTTTTGGTATCCGCTAGGATCCATACGTTTTTAATGAGGTTTTTCGCGCCTCATGTACTAGCATCGCTTTACGTCGTGGGCTTAATGACAGTACCGACGAATCCTGTCTGTGCTAGGCTACTCATTTAGTATAGCAAATTAATTAAAAGCCGTCGTTCGCGTAGCGTGGCCAAAGGCCAACGAAGGACGGGGCTTGAAACCCATCTTTTTGGTCAATTTGAACCTAAAATCGCTAGCCTAACTTGTAGTAACCTTCCTGAGTTTCCTTATGGCTACCTTGCGCTTACATCCTCTCAGACTCAAACTAAGCAACTGGGTAATTATAGCATTATCCGCTGCTATACTCCCGTTATGTTTTGCTAGTGTGACTTTGTCCCAATCAAGTGATAATGATAATCCCAATCCATTGGAACTGACTGCTCCTGATCCCCTACTGCCTTCGTTATCCCCAGACGAACCTCTCAACCCTTCCGAACGTTCTAGACTCAAGCAAGCTTTGGATGAACTGAATGCTCAAGCTCAAGCTGAATTCAAAGCTGGTAATCAATCCAAAGCCTTTGACATCTGGTATCGGGAAATCCGACTGCGGCGAGTGCTAGGGGATCCTGTGGCAGAAGTGCAAACTTTGGGCAGAGTAGGAGGAGTTGCCTGGAATGAAAACAATAAGCAGTCAGTGCAACTAATTACGGCACGCTTGGAAGAGATTCAGCAGGAAAATGAAGCAGAAGACTCGATCAATCTGCCACTCTTAAAAGCTTTGGGTAAGGCTTATGAACAGATCCGAGTGCCAGGACAAGCCTTGACAGTCTATGAGCAAATTCTCGCTGATGCTCGCAATCAGGAGGATATGGCAGGGGTTGAGGCTACCTTGAAGACTATGGGTGAATTGCACATGGCTTGGTTTGATTATCCCAAAGCAGCAGAAACCTATGAGGAATTACTGGCTCAAGCTCAGAATCAAGCTCAGAATCAACGCGATGTTCCTTTGGAACCGCTTCGCGATCGCATAAATGAAGAAGTGGCTTATTTACAAGAGCTAGCTTATATCTACGACCAAGACCAACAACCAGACCAGGCATTGCCCAAAAAGCAGCAATTAGTGGACATTTACCTCAATCAAGGCAATGATACCCAGATTCCAGCCCTAAAAATTGCGATCGCATCTGACTACAATGCCCTCAATCAACCAGAAAAAGCTAGTCAAACCTATCAAGAAGCCTATTCCTTAGCCTGGTCTCTACAGCAGTTTGCCCATGCTAGCGAAGCACTACAACCTCTAGCAGAACTTTACCTTACCTCTAAGCAGCCAGAGTTTGCCTTGCAAGTTTATGAGGTTTTGCTTCAAGTTGAACAACAGTCCTATAATTATTATGGCTTGATGAATACTTACGACAAAATTGGTCAAACTTATCTGGATATGAATAACTATCCTCAAGCCTTAGCAGCATTTCAAAAGGGGCTAGACTTGGCTGAATCATTGCAGCATCGAGAAGCTTATTTTGTCAATAAAATTCAGCTAGTGAACCGGGAAAATTTGTAGTATCATTTTAGGTTTATAGTTGTTAAAATAACGACTATAGTACAGGGAATCGGGAATCGGGAATCGGGAATCGGGACTTTTGGATGAAGTAGTTATCGATTAAATTGGTATATTTATACCAATAGTAAAAATTACGACTACAGATCAATTTCATATCCCTATCTCCCTATCTCCCTATCTTCCCATCTCCAGAGCTAGACAACCGCCTCACTCCTTATCATTATCTGAATCATCAGAGTCGATTAACAAATACAACAATGCACAAATAGCAGCAGCAATACCTAAGAATGGAGATTCAGTAGAGAGGGTTAGAACTAGTAACACGTGAATACGCGGGAGCGTGGTAGCCCCGCGATTTTAATCCGGGGAGGAGACGAAACCTTAGAGTAGTGGAGCCTTTATGGTTAGTCGGCTATGGGTAAAAGGGTTAAATCTTGTAAATAAGGCTCCACTACTCTTACGGTAACTTCAAAGAAACGCGACACGGCAGGCGAGCAATCCCTCGCCTGCCGTGGTGTGGATCGTTGATGTAAGCCATTATTTTTGATGTACTAACAGATCCCGTTGTGTCGTAAAAATAAGATCTAGGCCATAAGCTAGGTAATTTAAGCAAGTGAGGAAATTCTTGCCTCAGGATTCTGGAAGATCGGCCTTTAAAGGCTTTGGCTATTTCGTGAATAGCTACGTCGCGCTTATTGCTCTACTAATACATGTACATGATCTGGGGCAATTTCAAGTGCTTTAAGAAACCAACCTTTTTCTACTGCTACATCATTCAGTATTTGAGATAGGCGATTTTTGACTTTGCCAACCAATACGGGTTTGCGCCTTTTCGGTATCCAAACTATGTGAACATGTGCGAGTCCTACAGGGTGAGAGGTTCTCCTATATCTATCAGAAGTCTTAATCATTTGTTTATGTCGATAAATTGCTATTATCAACATTATTACCTATAATAGTGGTATGAACAAAAAACAATCTTACTGGGGATGCCAACAAGTAAGATTGTCACCTGACAAAGACTTGTTGGCAGTAATTGAGTACATATGCAGAGAGTCAAACAATATTTACAACTGCTCTGTTTACTATGCAAGGCAAATATGGTTTAAAGCTCGTCGAATTGTGAACAGGTCTGAGCTGTGCCAGGAGATGAAGTACAACAAACATTTTTCTGCTATGTACGTAAGTGCTTCTCAACAGGTTTGCAATGGGGTAGCTGAATCTTTTAAATCTTTCCAGAAACTAGACAAGTTGTACAAAGCTGGAAAATTGAACGACAAACCTAAGCCTCCCAGGTACAGAAAATCAGGAGGAATGTTCACTGTTTCATATCCAAAAAGATGGCTGAAGTTGGTTAATAACAAGCTTCGGTTTCCGTTAGGTAGGCAGGTCAAAGCATGGTTTGGGTTGTCCGAGTTTTACGTCGCATTTCCTTCTAACCTTGACTGGGAAAGCATCAAGGAGGTTCGGATATTACCAAGAAACGGACATTTTTATGTCGAATTTGTTTACAAATTAAAATCAAAAAATCTTAACATAGATTCCAGTAAAATACTGGGTATTGACCATGGGATTGATAATTGGTTGACATGTGTTGATACCTTAGGTAATGGCTTTATAGTTGATGGCAAGCATATTAAGAGCTTGAATCAGTGGTACAACAAGCGTGTATCCTTCTTTAAGGAAGGGCACGGAAAAGATTATTGGACAAAACAACTGGCAAATATATCAGAAAAGCGAAACCGTCAAATGCGTGACGGAGTCAATAAAGCTGCCAGGTTAGTTATCAATCACTGTCTTATAAACGGAATTGGAACTATCGTCTTTGGCTGGAATAAAGGACAAAAAAATGGCCTTAACATAGGGAAAAAAAACAATCAAAAATTTATCCAAATCCCTACAGATAGGTTGAAAAATCGAATTTTTCAGATGTGCGCTATTTATGGAATCACTTTTGTTGAGACAGAAGAAAGTTATTCAAGTAAAGCGAGTTCACTAGATAATGATAGTCTTCCCATATTCGGTGAAAAACCCGTGGGCTGGAAGCCTTCAGGAAAAAGAGTGAAACGCGGATTGTATAGAACTGCATCAAATTTATATGTCAACGCAGATTGTAATGGTGCATTAAATATCATCAGAAAAGTAGCGGGAACTATCGGCTCTGACCTGATAGAACTCAGTAGAGGTGCTTTGACTACGCCTGTAAGAGTTCGATTGTGGACTCTTAACGAATCCCCGTCTTTTTAAAGCGGGGAGAGTCAAAATTTCCAGAAGGGTTTGGAAGCTTTCGAGATTGTTCATGAAAATTGTTTCAGGTGAACTACAACTTCATCAAACCCTGAGGCTAAAGCAGTTCAGACCTTGGAAGCTATTGAGCTCAGGTGAGTTATGGCCAACTTATAATTGATTGCCGACTTGTACCTGAGTTGTACCTGAGTTGGGCTGAGTGACTATAAAAGATAGTTATAGTTTGAGTAGTTCATCGAACCGACAACTATGTCTCGCTCACTCAGAGTTCATCCCGAGTATATTGACCAGGTTAAATTAGCTCTTAAGCGCAACGGTTATCCTCGCCAGAAAGACTTAGCTGAGGAATTGGAGTTGGGACTTAGTAAATAGTTAGCGTTACTTTGCGTCTGTTTTCGGTAGCTTGCGGATATATTCGCCGCCTGAGACATAGACCAACCTAAGAAGTCTGCGTAGCTTTGTAGCTGACCGTGTTCATGTTATGAAAGCCTTACTTTTAACCAGTATTCGCGCTGGCTCATTGAGCGGTTTTGTGGGTATAATGTAGGTAATAACAGGTTAACACTTCTTATGGCTCCCAATCACTCTTACACGACAAAACTAAAGCTTAACAACCGTCAAAAAACGTTGATGGCCAAACACGCTGGTTTTAGTCGGTGGGTGTACAACTGGGGTTTAGCCATGTGGAAAGATGCCTACAATCAAGGTTTAAAGCCTAACACTAAAACCCTAAAGCGATTATTTACCAACCATGTCAAACCTGAGTATCCCTGGATGAGGGAATTATCCTCAAAGGTTTACCAATATGCCTTCATCAATTTAGGGGAAGCATTCAAAAGGTTTTTCAAAGGATTGGGTAAGTACCCTAGATTCAAATGCAAGGGTAGAAATGATCGATTTACTATCGATAATTCAGGTAGACCCATTCGATTAGGTGGACTAATTCATAACTTACCCTTCCTGAAGCGGGTTAGAACGTTTGAAGCCCTACCAGATTGTCTAACTAAAAA
Source organism: Moorena sp. SIOASIH (assembly GCF_010671925.1). Taxonomy (GTDB): domain Bacteria; phylum Cyanobacteriota; class Cyanobacteriia; order Cyanobacteriales; family Coleofasciculaceae; genus Moorena. The sequence goes on from NZ_JAAHIH010000009.1 coordinate 245,710, forward strand.
AGTCACAATCTACAAAAAAGCTGGGGAGTGGTATATTAGCTTCTCCATTGAAAAGACCTTTGAACCAACACTTAAAGAACGAGAACGAGTTGGTGTTGATTTTGGGATAAAAACCCTAGCTGTATTAAGCTCTGGTGTTGAGTTTGAAGGACTTAAGCCTTACCGCAACGCTGAACGGAAATTAGCTAGAGTTCAACGGAAATTATCTAAAAAATTAAGAGGCTCTCAGAATTACTCAAAAGCCAAGCTTCAAGTACAGAAACTTCACCGTCGAGTTGCTGATATCCGAAAAGATTATCTTCACAAGATGACCACTTATATTGCTAAAAACCACAGCGTAGTTGTCATAGAAGATTTAAACGTTTCTGGGATGATGGCTAATCATAAATTAGCCAAAGTTATCGGTGATTTAGGACTGTATGAAGCCAGGCGGCAACTTCAGTATAAGTGTGAACGCTACGGTGCCAAGTTAGTAGTAGCTGACAGGTTCTTTCCATCTAGTCAATTATGTTCATCATGCGGAAATAAACAGCCAATGCCTTTATCTGAAAGGATTTATGAGTGTGGTTGCTGTGGAAATAAGATTGATCGCGTAGGACATGCCTCAGTGAACCTAGAACGCTATAACGAGTACGGCTCGACTCGTAAGCCTGCTGAGGGTTAACCGCTCCCATGCCCCCGTTGAAGCAGGAAATCAACACACAAAGTCTCGTTATGTGACGCTTTGTACACGTTTGATGGAGCAGCAATTGTTTCAGGAGTAGTGGCAGGCAAAGAAGTGATAAAAGTACAGCAAGCTAAAGCTGCTCATAAAATAATCAAAGAAGATATCGAAACCATTAATCTGCTCTCTGAACTTGCTGCAGAACTCCAACACAAGGGGCTGTCTTCTGAAGCACAAGAGGCATGGGTTCAAGTCAGTCAGTCTACACTAATCCGAGAAGACAAGCGCAATCTCAAGCAAGCCATGCTGTTAGCTTCGATTTCTTTAGCAAATCAGCAACTTAGTCAGAAGTATCAAGAATTTGAACAGGATAGTAAAGCAACGGAATGGCGGAATGAGGCTAGGCAAAGGATTAAACAGATCAAGAAAAAAAATCTCTTACCCTCACAACCAAATCTAGATGTCCCCGAAGCATGGGCAATTTACGTTCATGTCAAAAGAGTTGAGGGGAGCTTGCTGAAAACAGAAGGGAAGATAGAGGAAGCCTTAAAAGCTTACAAGGAAGCCTTTGATATACTTGATACTGCTTGGCAAAAGTTTCCAAACGTTGATATTGATACAGAAATTCCTATACCTAGCTTTATTCCTCAAGAACAGTCAATCCTCTCAACGAATGCCGTAGAAAATTTGCATCGGGAATACATTGAGTTACTATCTGAAATCGGTCAAGACTCTCAAATAATCAAAGACTCTCTGTTGAATCACTTTCTCGCTGAACTTCACTTCTTTATGAAGTCGGCAAACTGGAAAGATGCTGAGCTAAAAAATGTTCGTATCATGCTTTACATCGCTGATCGAGAAAAAGAAGGTTGGCTCGATCTCAAACATATTGAACAATGCTCCTGCCAAAAGCTACTCTTAACACGCTTTGGGTCAAACACTCAGATGGCAAGTTTGGCTTCAGTGTACAAAAGCAGATCTTGGACAAAATTATTGCTGAGCGTGGCTTACCCAAGGGAGAGTATGATGAATTATTAGATGAAACATGGTACGAGTGGTGGGAAAAAGTAAACTGGTTTGCAGAAATTTTCAACAAAAACAAAGCCGAGGAAGGTCACTTACCCTTGGCACCGTGGAACACCAAGGACAATCGTACTGCGACTTTCCGGGGAGAGGACCCAGTGACACCTTGGCGCAAGTCTTTTCTTAGTGATCTATTCTCCCGTTGCGACTGGTAAACTTTAACATCCTGTTTCTACAGCCTTATGTTAAAATTCCTAGGGAGTAGGGAACAAAGAACAAAAATTATCACAATTACTACACGGATTGCTATCTAGCGTTTATCGCAGTTATGAGGTACGCTTCTCAACCTCAAAGTCCCCCTTATTAAGGGGGATTTAGGGGGATAATAGGTACCTTATGGGAGATAGAATTGCTATAGTTGATCATAGCCACCCTAGTAGAGCCATTATAACCAATGACCCACTAACACAAAAGGAGCCCAAAATACAGGTTCATTAAAGTTAGGGTCTACCATCAAATCTAGCTGGGTTTTCCGAAGTGCTTCTGCTTTTGTGATCCCTGGTTGTTGCAAGTAATCGTAGAACTTAGTCATAAAAATCGCTGTAGATTCATCACGCACTGACCATAAACTGCCAATAGTAGATCGCGCTCCGGATCTGACTGCAAACCCAGCTAAACCTAACACAGCTCTGTCATCTCCTATTGCTGTTTGACAAGCACTTAGAACCAGTAAATCAATCCCTCCTTCTCCCACAAATGCTCGGCTGCGTAGCACTTGATCCAATTCTTTGACATTGATGCGACCCTCCCAAGTTAGTAGAAACGTATCCTCAGCATTGGAGCTAAACTGACCATGGGTCGCCAAGTGTACTACATTCCTTTTAGTATTCATTTCCCTGGCAAAGTTGCTGCGGGTGAATTCTTGATTGACTAGTACCGACCCTGAAAATTTTCTGGTAATTTGCTCAATCTCATCTTTCACACTGGGTAAAGGCCGAAAGCCTTGACGAGCTTCGCTTAAGCCCGCAGTAACCATACTCCATTGCTGTTGACCTAAGGGTTGTGGCTCTAGCAGTTGTAAACCGATAGATAGGGAAAGATTGTATTTTTCTACTAAATATTGCTCCCCATCATGTAAAGCTGCCATCGGGATTCTACGAAACTTGCCATCAAGCACAAAGACCAGGGTTTTGCTATTGGCTAAGGTTTGATTAGCTTCTGCGGGTCTAATTAGCCAGTCATAAACCTGTTTTAATAAAGGTAAGCGTTGCTGGGGAGTGAAAACAGGATGGAAGTAGCTTAACAATGTTCTGAGAGTATTCTCTACCTCTGCTGCTGGTATAGAAGTAGCATAGTAGTCGAGGGATTTACCTGGTGCCGAAACAATCACGGCTAAACGGTCAGGTAAAATAATCGGATAGATAACCGTTGCATTAGGATCAATTTCATCAATTTTGGCAGTCTGAGTATCCAAGCAAGCTTCATGAAAATAGTTATCCAGTTCAGCTAGTTGCAGAGATTCAATCAACTCCCGGGCTTGAGCTAAATCAGCTTGAGTAGGAGTACCCTCTAGCAGCAGTGCTACAAATTCCCGGTAAACTGGCTCGACACTTTCTCGGAAGGAAAACTGAAGATCTGGGTTGATAGCAACTAAATCACCCCTTAGGGATTTTAAAGCATTGACCGCTTCAGTGTAAGCTGCTACAGCATGGTCAGGTTGTTGTTGTTGTTTGAATAGTTTTCCTAACTGCCAAGCGGCTTGGTAGATAATATCCGTAGAGTCAATACTTTGAGCAATCCTTAAAGACTGCTTGGTGAGGCGAATTGCTTCCGATAATTGACCCTGTTGAGCATAAAGTTTGCCCCACTCCCGAAGAGCATAGGCTTCAGCTTGGCGGTCTTTCAAGACTTTGGCTGACTTGACCGCTTGGACTAGCAATTGATTCAATTCTTGAGAATTCAGGGGTTGCTGCTCCGGTTCTATTTTGTCCAAATTAGCCGCCAGGTTAACCGTTCCATAGATGGAGGCACGAGTAGCAGGTAATTCCCTCAATTGACCTTGAATTTGGCCTACTAGGGTATTTACCTCTTGCCATTGTTCCAATTTAATAGAGAGGCGCAGTAGATTGAGTCGAGCTTGCAAGCGGTCTAGGGGATTAAGGGCTGTTTGTTCCCCTTGTTGAAAATAGCTTAGTGCAGCGTCAGTATCCCCGGCATAAGCAGCAGTATTTCCCAGACTGAGCAAGATAGCACTAATTTCAGGAGCAGCATCTAGACGTTTAGCGATCGCTAAACTTGACCCTAGCACCTCCTGACTAGCAGCAAAATCCCCAACCATTTGTAACGCCAATCCTAAACTCCTGAGTCCACTCGCTTTCAGTACCGAATCCGGTTTGGCAGCTAGTTGCTGGTTTATGTCTTCCAACAGACCTTTCGAGCGGCGATAGAACCCTAAACTTTGCAGGGCTTGGGCTTGATTAATTTTACTCCCTAATGCCCCCATCTCATAACCTGCTTGCTGGTAAAACTCTTGGGCTTTTTCCCAAGTCTCTAAAGCAGTTTGAGCTTGTCCAGTATAGAGCAGTAATTTCCCCTGAGTGTTAAGGACTTTTGCCCAAATCAGAGCGTCAGCTTCAGGAGCAGATTGCAAGAGCTTGAGGCTTTCAGTAATTTTTTGCTCAGCCACATCCCATTGACTTAGTTCTTGATAAGCCAAAGACAAATAACTCAAACTTAGGACTTGTTTGAGATTATCCCCTTTCATTCCATAATTTTCAACCGCTTCACTCCATGCTGCTGCCGCTTCAGCAAACTGTCCTGCCTTGTAATAGTTTCTTCCCGTTGCTAAGGGGTCATAAACCGTTCGCGAAGCGTGGCCAAAGGCCTTTTGTGCAATTTTTTTTCTCTCAACAAATCCTTGATCTGGGAAAGAGAATTGCTCAACAACAGCCTGTACTGGTGTCGGGATAACTATTCCCCATAAACCAAGTAATCCTAAGGTTGATAAAGTAATTTTTAAGTACAATTTTATAGTCAGCATCTCTGCCCATTCCCCATTTATTATTTAGTAAGCATATGCGCTACGCGCACGCTACGCGAACAGCCGTCAGCCATCAGCTGTCAGCCGTCAACTTATAGCAATTCTTTTTCCCATGAGGTACAAAGGGATCCCCTAAATCCCCCTTAACAAGGGGGACTTTGAGGTTGATAAGTTTACCTCATACATGCAATAAACGCTATATTTTATTCAAAAGCTGTTCAGTGTAGTGTGGCACAGGCTTCTAGCCTGTGACGTAGCTGATACGCGACACGCTAATAGCTGATACGCGACACGCTGATACGCGACACGCTGATAGCTTACTTACCAACACAATTAGTTCGTTGATAAACCGGCGGTTTTATGGTACCTTCAACCTAAATCCCCCTTAACAAGGGGGACTTTGAGGTTGATAAGTGTACCTCATACATGCAATAAACGCTATATTTTATTCAAAAGCTGTTCAGTGTAGTGTGGCACAGGCTTCTAGCCTGTGACGTAGCTGATAGCTGATACGCGACACGCTAATAGCTGATACGCGACACGCTGATAGCTGATACGCGACACGCTGATAGCTGATACGCGACACGCTGATAGCTGATAGCTTACTTATTACCAACACAATTAGTTCGTTGATAAACCGGCGGTTTTATGGTACCTTCAACTATGGCTACTAATTCCATATTTCCGTTTTCATCAACCATTAACGCATTGGCTTCAATGATTGGTTCGCGCTTAGTTCTAATGGCTGAATCCTGACTAGGTCGGGCTTGTCTGTTCCTATGCTTTCGATTTCCTTGCCAATCGTCCACATCAACCCAGACTCGACTAGTTTTCTGGTAATCTTCGGGATTGGGTGGGATGCCACCGCGATGGGTAACGATAAAGCTACTCTTAGCTACTCCAGAACAACCTGCCGAGATTTGCTGACTGGGGTCAGTGGTATCTTCTGGTAATTCCACTAATCCATTACTGAGATCTGTGGCTGGGCTGTTAATGTCTACGACTCCATCAATACCAAACTCAGAAGACGCAGTAATCTGACTATCTGAGGACAAAAAGATGCCTTGAGCGGTGATGATAATATTACCTCCAAGTCCGGCGATCGCATTGGCAGTAATATTGCTATTTTCTAGGGCAACTAGGTTGATGGTTTCAAGGGTGATATTACCACCAGTAGCTGTGCCACTCGCGTCAGTAGTAATCTGGCTGTTGTTGCGCAAGATTAGTAAATCAGAGTTGAGCTGAATGTTACCTTGATTTCCGGCGGCTACTTCCGCTTTTAAACTACCGTGATTGTCAAGATTAATTGCATTAGCAGTAATAGTGAGATTACCGGAATCTTTGATACCACCACTGACAGAAATTTCAGCACTATTCCCCACAGTTAAATTAGTAGTATTAATGTCGATGGAACCAGCAGGAGCATCAGTGGTTGAGAAGGCCGATATACTACTAGAGAACTTACCATCTTCTGAGACACCTCTGACCTCAATTTCCTTCGCTTCAATGTGAATATTGCCCGCTTTTCCCGTACCGGATGTGGAAGCAATTATCTGTCCTCCATCCAAGACACGTAAACCAACGGTTGTAATCCTGATCTCGCCACCATCCCCTTGGGCATCCCTTCCTACAGCAGAAATTATTCCAGCCAATTGTCCAGTAAAATCGACAACGGCATCCCTCACCTCTACAACAGTCGCTCGGATCGTTATCTTGCCAGCATTGCCATCTCCCAGTGTAGTGGCTGTAATGGTTCCTCCCTGAGCGATTTTCAACTGCTCTGTGTCAATGGTTATATTTCCCCCGTTACCTGTGCTCCCAGGCTGAGGAGCAACAAATAAACCACTGCTAAAAACATCCCCCACAGTGTCTTGATTAACACCGATTATTTCGATAGACTGCGCCCTCACCGTAAGATTGGCAGCATTTCCAGAGCCAGCAGCTGCAGAACCAATCTGTGCTCCGTCTAATACCTGTAAGCGTTCCACATCTAAAACCACATCTCCTGCATTTCCTGCACCAATCGAGCTAGCTGAAATAAAAGCAAATCCAGCGACTTTGAGCTCCTTAGCCTGGATCATTAAATCATTACCATCAGCTGTACCAAAGACTCTTGTTGCTAAGTTACTATCAGGTGCGCGAACTGCTCTAAACTGATCTGGCTCAAGTACTTCCTCTCTAGTTGCACTTACCTCTATTGATTCTGTGGCTCGGATGCGCAGACTTCCCCCTTCGGTTGCTCCCAAAGTATTGGCGTTAATAGCAGAACCACTTTTGACATTAACGTTTCTGCCTTGAATTTCAATATTGCCGCCACTGTCGCCATTGGTAATCACAAACGCCTGTTGAGTCAGGTTAATATCCCCAAACTCCCCTATCCCTTCATAACCAAAAGTCCACCCTTGTGCCAAGGGTGTCAGAGACACTACACTGTTGGGTCCAACACTACCCAGTTCAATTCGTCCTGCGGATGCGGTCAATCCACCACCAGGAAAGTCTAAATTTCCCCCTAGCAAGGCAATGGTTTGCCCTGGCTCTACCTCAATCCCCACCGTGGCATCCGAATCTGGACTAACGGCTTGGGATTGGATCACTATCGACTCTGCTGAAGAACCAAATTGCACACCCATGGGTATATTAATTGTCAACAATGGTGGTTCATCTTCTGGTTGACTAGCGTTAAATTCAATGCCATCGTTAAAGACAATTTTATCAGCTGTGGTCGCCAAAAACGAACCACCAATACTTAAGGAGGCATTTTTACCAAAACTAATCCCACTGGGATTAATCAAAAACAAATTAGCGGTGCCATTAGCACGAATCAAACCGTCAATATTGGAAATACTGCCCCCTGTAACCCTGCTGAAAATATTAGCAATATCCGTGGCATTGTTAAAAAAGGCTTCTCCTCCGGTAGGGATAGAAAATTCCGAGAAACTATGAAATAGATTATTTCCAGCGCGTTCGCCATTTTCAATCAAGAAATTCACGCTATCGTTGGTAGTAACTGTAGTCGAAACAGAGCCATCGCTACTGATTTGGGCTGTGACAGCATCAGGCATGGCAAAGCTGAATAGCAGAATAGTGCCAAGTAAAGAACATGGCGTTATTGCTTGGTTCATCTGTTGGTTATTAGTAGCTTAAAGCACTTAACATTGCTAGTATTCCCACCACCAAGTAATAACTAACAGGTAGTTGACACTCCCCGGTCTAAAGACGCGGGGATTCTTGCTTGGCCGTAGGCCACGCTACGCGAACAACGAGGTGACTTGTTCAACCAGGCCGGAACCAGGAAGAATAGAGGTCTCCTCTCTGCAAGCGTTCTGGTCTTTGACCAAGGTTCCGGTGTGCCCCACCGTACCCAAGGCTCCTTCAAGAATGTTGATTGCGGCGTTGTGGTCGCGGTCTAGTTGACAACCACATTTGCAGATATGGGTTCGAGTCGATAATGATTTCTTAACTGCTGCACCGCATTCGGAGCAATTTTGACTTGTATAGGCAGGGTTTACTGGGACAGTTACTCTACCAAATTTTTTACCAAAATGCTCTAACCATTTCCTGAATTGATACCAACCTGCATCATTAATAGACTTGGCTAGACAGTGGTTTTTAACCAAGTTCTTAATTCTCAAATCTTGCCTTACGGCACGCTGCGCGAACATAGGCAACCAGATCGTTAGATCGGATTACGCAGCGTGCTAGTCTCTTAGCATGCTCTTCACGCCGCCTACTTATTTTGAGATGCTGTCTGCCTAGTCTATTTATGGCTTTCTTCCGGTTAGCAGAGCCTTTCTTTTTTCGGGATACTCGTCGCTGATAAAACTTCAGTCTCTTCTCTCCCGTTCGATAAAATCTAGGGTTAGGTTCAGTATTTCCCCTGGAGTCAGTATAGAAATCCTTCAGTCCAACATCTAAGCCAATAGTTGCATCAGCAGGCTTCAACTGTTCATTGTTATCAGCCTGGATGCAGAACTGAACATAGTAACCATCAGCGCGACGGACTATCCTAACCCTCTTGATCTGCTTTTTGTCAAAGCCCCACAAATCCCAGGTGCCCTTAAGTTTGAGCTTCCCAATCCCTTTTTTGTCGCTGAATACAATCCATTTCTTGTCAGGGGATAGCTTCCAGCCAGATTGCTTGTATTCGACCGTTCGCGCAGCGTCGGCTTTGCCGAATCGTCCACGATGAAGGAACTTCGGGAAACCTTTCTTTCCAGGCACCTTCTTTTTACAGTTATCGAAAAACCGAGAAATTGATGACCATGCCCGTTCAGAACTAGCCTGGCGAGCAGTGGAATTTAACTCATTTGCAAACGGAAACTGATGGGCTAATACCTTGCTATATTTGGAGAGATCATACTTATTTACCCCTTTGTTGTCCATCCAGTACCGGAGGCAACTATTGCGAATAAAACGAGCTGTTCTAATCGCCTCATCTATAGCGAGATATTGCTGTTTTTTGCCGTATACCTTAAATTCCAAAATGATCATCAGTCTCGACCTTAACTGCTACTACTTTATTATACAAGACTTCGCGTAAAAATTCGTAAATAATCAGAATATTTCTTCACGGCGGCTAAAGCCGCTACCAACCTTCATCCCCGGTATAAATACGCGGGGCTTTCGGTTTTTGGCTCCCACGTAAATGCTGAGTTCGCCACTGCTCAGAGTGTGAGCAAAAAAGTTCAAAAGCTCACAGACTAAAGTCTGGAGCCAAAGAGGTTACAGGCTTTTTCCTTTCCTATTCCCTATTCCCTGCGCCCAGCGCTATAGCTGTTTTTCTGGGCGATGCTGTGGTGATGCGCGTTTTTTTGCTCGGTTTTGTTAGGGAAAAAAAATCATTAATACCTGATAGCTAACCGCTCAAACTATAACCTTAAAAATTATAATTTTAAGGTTAACTTGGCGGTAATTTATTTCCTAATTATCCCATTCTTCCGGATCATCAATCATGCCGGGGTTAATTAGGGTAATATCATACTCATCCATTTGATCTACTGGATCAGTTGGGGTATTCTCTCGCTTGAGTAGATAATATTTAGCACTGACCTTAGGGGCAAAAATTACCTCGTCTTCATCTTCGAGATCATGGGCTTGAAGCTTACGACCATTGATTAAAATGCCATTGGAACTAGCCTTACCTTTGAGGTTACCATCGAAAATTCGGTAGTAGGGACTGCCATCAGAACGTCTACGCCTGACTAAGGTCGCATGTCGGCGAGACACAAACTTTGAAAACAGGCGGATATCAGACTCTGGATCTCTACCGATAGAATATACCTCCTCTTCCAAAGGAATCTGCTTGCTTCCCTTGTCATCCTCAATAATCAATAAATGGTTGTGGTCGGATTGTGTAGCCATGAATCGCTCGTGATCAAAAGGGTAATTGGTTGAGAACAATGCTCTTATTTACTTACATTGGCACAGGTATCAACCAGCTTGCGACTGACTTAGGTACTGATTTACCTATAAAACTATCCTGAGTGCTGAGCATTACCTGATTATCCGATACTTTTTAGCTACCAAAATCTACCAAAGGCAAATCAAGGCTCACTAATGCAAGCTGATTTCTCAGCCAGGGGGTATCTCCCAGGGCTCGCAGAAATATCCCACGAGCGCCGTTAATGTCTCGATCCATAGATCGGCCATCAACTTTTGATTTAATAATTTTGCTGCCGCCGATGTTAACCAGCTCCCCAGTCCAACTAACGGTTTTACTCGTATAGGCTTCACAAACATCTACAACAATTTTCCCGGTTTCTTGGGCTTTATGCTTTAGGAATTCTTTGAAACGATAATGAGCAAAAGAGAGCATATTGCGAACTGTTTTCGATCTAATCTTGCGGTTATTCTTTCGGGACATCTGAGAAGTCTCAAAAGTGGGAAGCAAAATCACATCAAAGTTGTCAACTAAGAATCGGGCAGCTTTGTGATGTAATTCGTTGATCAGATTCTGGATTTTTATGATCATCCTTCTAGCGGCTTTTCTCATTCGGCGCTTTTGTCCTTTCTTAGCTTTACTTGTTCGGGACATCAGACTATCGAGATCAGAACAAAGTCGCTGAATTCTGGAAAAATCACCATCCCCAATCTTTCCAACAGAAGTCTCACTAAAGAATGTCAAAAAAGTCCTAACACCGGGGTCTAAAGCGACTACTCTGCCTTGGTTTTCGGCTTTAACATTAGTTGCTTCATGGGGAACTACCAGGTAGCAATTCCCGTTACTGCTAGTTAATCGACAATCACAGATATTCTCAGGTAGAGTCTCAGCAAAGGTAATTTCTCCCAGCTTTGTGTGATAGACACCTTTGCTAGACACTGCTGACTTAGGGATATAGCAAGACTGAACAGGGTTCTTACGAGACCTAAATCTTACTCGGTTAATTTGTGAAGTTTTTTGGTATTTTTTCTTGGCCTCCCTAACAGCAGTGCAAGCATCCTTTATCGCTATAGATTTGATTTGATAAGGCACTGCTTTACACCACTCAGGGAGGTCATTTAATATGCCAGTCTTAATAGCTTTCCAATTAGCTTTGGTCTCACCATCAGAGAGGATCTTGACGGTTTTATTGAAAACATAACGGGACACTCCAAACCACTTACGAACTATTGAGCGTTGCTCAGGGTTTAGGAACACTCGGATCTTCTTTGATTTTCGAACCGTACTTTCGGAGTCCGTGGACGCGGCAAGAAAAGACGTGAATGATTCAGAGAAGATCTGCGGCTTGCTCTGATTCTGGACAACTTTCAGGTTGGTCGAGAACCAGGATTTTTCCACCGTTGATACCGACCAGGTACTCAATAAGTTCAAACCCGAATCGGGTAAGTCGGTCTCTACAGGCAACAACAATCGTGAGCTGATCTCCGAGCACAATTCGCTCCAATATGGTTCTAAGTCCTTTTCTTTTGTAGTTGAGTCCTGAACCGATGTCAATGATAATCTCCGCTTCCGGGAAGAGGGAGTGCTTGTAGGCGACTTGCCTGGCGAGGTCGTCCCTTTGTTTGCTACTGCTGAGGAGGCAGTAGCAGCAAACAGCTTGAAGATGTTTAGATGATCTGGCACCGAGGCAGAGCTTGCTCTCTGTGTCAAAGAATCTAGTTCCTCCTGGGGTTTTTTCGCATTTGATTGTCCCATTATCTCCATACTTCCTTAGAGTGTTCCTGGAGAGTCCCGTAAGTTCGACCGCCTTAGGTCGTGGTAGTGCCATAGTTATAATCTCCCACAGGCTTGGAGATAGTGGTAGATTAGTGGATATTTTACTCAACTGTCACAAGCCCTTGAATCAATAAAAGTAAACTACCAGAGGCCAAGCTTACCCTATGGCGGTGGCTTCCGATGACTCAGGAAACTGTAGCCTTCTGAAACCTTGCTGCTCTGATGGTCTATTATAGGTATTCAACCGAACTTGAACTAACTCCGTAAACGGGTTAGCAGCAGAGAGTTTGTGACAACACTGACTGAGCTGAAAGCCATGAAGGCACCAGCAGCAGCAGGAGAAAGTACCATCCCAAATCCTGGTAGTAGCCCACCAGCGGCAATGGGAATACCCAATATATTGTAACCGAATGCCCAAAACAGATTCTGGCGGATTTTGTTGAAGGTTGCTCGTGATAGGTCTATGGACTTGACCACATCGAGCAAGTTATTACCAATCAGAATAATTCCTGCTGTTTCCGCTGCTACATCGGTTCCACCATGCAAGGCAATCCCGACATCAGCTTGTGCTAGAGCTGGACTATCATTGATGCCATCTCCCACCATAGCCACACAGTGTCCCTGGTCTTGAAGGTTTGCGATCGCATTAGCTTTGCCATCGGGAAGCACCCCAGCAATAACATCCTCTGGCTCTATTGACAAAGTTTTGGCCACAGCAGCCGCCACTTCCGGTCTGTCACCAGTTACCATCATCACCCGCAATCCTAGGTCTTTGAGGTGTTCTACTGTTTCTTTAGCCTCCAATCTCGGAACATCATTCACACCAATTAATCCAGCTAGTACCCCATCAACAGCTACGGAAACTACTGTTTTACCCCCATCTGCCAAAGCCTTGACTTCCCCTTGAGCAGTATCACTAATCGTAATACCCTGCTTACTCAACCAGTCTGCACTGCCAAGCACTACCCGTTGCTTTTCTACTAAAGCTGATACTCCCAATCCTGCTTCTGTGTAAAAATCTTGAGCCCCTAACATCGGTAACTGTTGCTGTTGAGCTTCGGTAACAATTGCCCTACCTAAGGGATGGGATGTGCCACTTTCTGCTGCTGCTGCCAGTTGCAGCAATTGGCTAGCAGAAGATAGAGCAATGGTTTTCGTACCAATCCCGCTCTGTATCTCATTCCCGGTGTCAGGTTGAATCAGCAGGCAATCGGTAACCGTGGGTTCACCCTGAGTTAGGGTACCGGTTTTGTCAAAAACCACAGTATCCAGCCGATGCACCTGTTCTAAAATGTCACCACCTTTGATTAATAAGCCCCGCTTTGCCCCCAGGCTGGTACCGACTAGAATGGCGGTAGGTGTGGCTAGACCCAAGGCACAGGGACAAGCAATCACTAAAACTGCGATCGCTAATTTTAAACTCAACAGTAATGGAGAAGCCGCCATGGTTGACCAGACCTCCGGCCAGATTTTAGTCCCAGCCACGTACCAAAATAGGAACGTTAAAAATGCGATCGCCATCACCCCATAGGTAAAATACCCTGCTACCAAATCCGCTAACTGCTGTACTGGCGCTTTCCGAGTTTGCGCTTCCTCCACTAGCGCTACAATTTGTGCCAGAGTAGTTTCTTTACCAGTACGGGTTGCCTTTACCACCAGCACTCCCGATTGATTCAACGTACCACCAGTGACCATGTCCCCTGGTTGCTTCAATACTGGTAGAGATTCCCCCGTCAGCATTGACTCATCAATCGATGAGAGTCCAGTAATCACTTCCCCATCGACAGGAACTTTTTCCCCAGGTAATATCCTTAACCATTCTCCCACCCGGACTTGCTCCACAGGAATTTCGATACCCGCTTGATCACCTTCTTTACTGTCTAATGTTCCAATCAACCGGGCTACCTGAGGCTGTAGGGATAGCAAAGACTCAAAGTCAGCAGTAGCTTGATATCTTGCTCCTTGCTCTAAGGTCCGACCTAAAAGAATAAAACCCAGCAACATCACTGGCTCATCAAAGAAACATTCCCATCCCAGGTTAGGGAATAGTAATGCCACACAGCTAGTGGTGTAAGCCGTCACCGCCCCCAGTCCGATCAACGTATTCATATTGGGAGCACCGTGCCACAAACCACGCCCACCCTCTACGATAATAGAGCGTCCAGGTAATAGTAGCGCTAGAGTTGCCAGTCCCCAATGGAACCACAAAGTACTCAATACTGGCAGCATTGGTCCATGGAACCAATGACCGATATGTCCCACTGTAGAGAAGAAAATCAGGACAGCAGCAATCACTAGTTGCTGGCGGTATGCTCTGGCTTCTTGCTGATGTCTCTGGGCTGGTGTTAACCTATCCTGGCTCTTAGTTCCCTGCTCAGTTTCAGGTAAACGGGGTTGACTAGGAAACCCTTTTGATGTAAGCAGCTCAGCTAAGACAGTTGCTTCCACCTCACCAGCTTGATACTCTACCACAGCTACCCCAGTTACGAGATTCACACAGGCTTTCGATACCCCAGGGTTACTGCTCAGTTGCCGTTCCACTACACCAACACAACCAGCACATTTCATGCCAGTTACATCTAATGTGATCGTTTCTACAGGCAAAGCTGGTTGAGTTAAGGTAGTCTTGGCGGAAGTTGGGATAGATTTTGGCATAGATTTGGTGAACAGCTTCAGTAATAGTGGCAATCCCTTGAGGATTAAGAAGAACACATTCCTCTTATTTCCAGCTTAGGCTAAGAGCTGCTCAACTAGGCTACAGTTTTTGGTTAATGGTTATCATTATTTTGGTGTTTATCTAAATGACGACAGCAGGAGACTTGGAAAAAAAAAGCTTCCCCAGCTTAGATAATTGAGATAGCACTAACTTAAGGGTTTCGACAAGTTTTGGAGGTGTTAATAGTTGATAAAAAAAGCCCTAAATAGATTAACTGTGCCAGTAGCTTAGTCCATAGAATTGCGATTGACCTTGGCCTTTTGGCCTTTAGGCCAAAAGGCCAGGGAATTATGAAGGAGAATATCAAGTAAATATGAAGTAAATATGAAGTATTTCAAGAAACGAGCACTTATGAATTTACTCTCATGAAGGGAACTTCGCTGAAAATGTAGTAAGTCTCACTTGTAAGTCTCAACTTAGACGAACAACATGACACAAAAATATACAGAAGCGGACACAGAAGCGTTTTACGATCACGAAGACAGCATGTATCGTAGCTTCTGGGATTCTGAAGGCAGTTTACATTGGGGCTATTTTGACAACTTAGCGGACGCTCGTGCTCAAGACTTTGTGCCAGCTTGCCACCGTTGGAATGAATCTATGCTCGCCTGGAGTGGGCTGACTACTGAATCTCGCGTACTGGATATCGGTTGCGGCAACGGCAACACCGCTATCTGGCTAGCCCAGCAGACAGGATGTGAAGTTGTGGGCATTGACATCAGTGCAGTCCGGGTTGGCAATGCCAAGGCTTTGGCTCAGGAGTATCCCTCCCTACGCCTCTCTTTTCAGAAAGCATCAGTAACTAGCCTACCTTTCTCAGACAATTCCTTTACCCATGTCTGGAGCCAAGCCACCCTTTACCATGTCCACCAGCGGGAGCTAGCTCTGAAGGAGATTTACCGTGTTCTTCAAGAACAAGGCATCTTCCTATTCGATGATCTGATCACTCCAGTGTCCGAGATCAGCGCAGAAGGCCAAAAGCACGTTTATCAACGACTACTGTTTGAACCAACATTTAGCTATGAGTCCTACGCAAAAACACTCAGTGAAATTGGCTTGATGGTGTTGGAGGCTAAAGACTTGAGCGAACACCTCAATAAGAGCTACCAACTGTTGTCAGAGCTAGCTCTGAGCAAATATCCGAAACTTAGCGCTTCCTATGATAAGATGTGCGAGGCGATTACAGCTCGGGAACTGGGATGGAGTTTCTATCGCTGTCAAAAGGTAAGCGATCGCGTCTCGTGGATCTACGGAACTAATGATGAAAAAACGTTACAAGATAAGTATAATGCTTGGGCTACCATTTACGATGCTGACTTAGACGAGACCTATCGCTGCTCTCCCGTTATATCCGCTGGCGCTCTGGCAAAGGTACTGCCAAATAAAGCAGCAAGCATTCTTGATGTTGGAGCAGGTACAGGAATGGTAGGTGAGGCTCTGGCAGACCTAGGATACACCAACATTACAGCAGTTGACTTCTCCGAGGAAATGCTGGAGGTAGCAAGGAAGAAGCAAGTTTACACGGCCTTGCACCAAGGGAACGTGGCAGAACCTCTAACCTTCTCTACTCCTGAGGCGTTCGACGGGATTGTGGTGTTGGGGGTATTCACCTTTGGTCACGCCCATCCTAAAGGGTTGCGAAACCTATTCGAACTATTGAAGTCTGGAGGATATTTTGTCCTCACCCTGCGAGTTGACTACTACGAAAGCAACGATTCATTACAAGAGATTCTCGAAGAGCTGTCATGGAGTATACTCGATCGAGTAGAGTTTAACATCTTTGAAACAGAACCAATGGTTGCTCTAGTGCTTAAAAAGCACTAATTGCTGATAGTTTAAGGGGAAATCATGGCTACACCATGCAAATACTATGACGTTCCATTAAAAAAGCTAAACTCAAAAAATGCTGAAGGATTAGGAACTGTATTCACGGATTTTGAAGATGTTGAAATAGAGTTGTGTAAATGGCCAAACCCAGGAAAACGACCTCTTATTGCTAGGGGGGGTTATGGTACATTTATTGAAGACGAATTCAAAGTATATTGGCGTGGTTCTACGGTGCTTTCCGCTGACCATAAAAATGCTCGCGGTGGTGCAGCTGGAAAGGCTGTAGTTGATCCTGAAACTAACTCTAACTATGTGCTAGTGCATTGGCTTAGCGCCCATCTAGATGCAGGAGAGGCTTTTATTCCTAAAAATGGTGAACCTAGTATCTTTCTATTAGCGCCTCCTGGGGACAATGTCAAAGCAGAAGATTTTGTAGCGCTTTACTCTGATGGTAGTTACGGCATATCAATTCATCCTGGAGTATGGCACACAGCTCCCTTACCACTGTCTGGAGAAGTAGTCTATAAAAATAAACAAGGCAGTATCTATGCTACCGTAGATTGTCTATTGTTGAAGGAGCAAGATACTTGTCTAAAGATTCCCCTTCGTAAACCTGAAGAAGACTGACAATATAGATAGCAAACACAGCACGGAATGGATAGAAACAGATGATTTTCTATAATTTGAAGTGCAAGTATTTTCCCTAGCCGCTTCTAAAGGAGCTAGAGCGCCAGTTAAGTAACTGTTAAACTGGCTATTTCAATGGATAGAAAGGGATAGGGCGGGAGGGAGAAAGGTAAATCGATGTATTTTCCGGAAAATAGTGATGTATCAAAAAATGTGTTAACTTCGATTACTGAATAGCTGCTAAAAATCGCCTATTTAGTAATCATGGCAGACGAGAAAAAATCCGTATTTCGAGACTCATAAATCACTGATTAACCGAAGTGATTTAGGTTTTTGGTGATTATTTAAACGATGGTATAGCAATCTCAAACAGAGATTGTAAGATTCCAATTGGTAAGTCCAGAAATAGGCTCGTTCAAGTCAATTGAATTTTAATTCATTAAACTCAACGGAGGAGAAATCATGGCGACCATCAAACTAATGCACGCCAAGCTACATCGAGTGCGTGTGACTGAGGCAAACCGCCACTATGTGGGCAGTGTCACGATTGACTCCAACTTGCTGGCACAGGTAGGGATTTTACCCCTCGAAGAAGTAGAAATTGTCAACATTGACAATGGCAATCGCTGGTCAACCTATGTGTTGCCAGGAGAAGCAGGTTCAGGAAAAATTTGTCCCAATGGAGGGGGAGCGCTACTGTGCAAAGAGGGAGATACCTTGATTATCTGGGCAAACGAGCAATGCGATCGCGCTGAAATTTTGAGTAGCGGACACCAAGCGCGGGTACTGATTGCTGATGAAAACAACTGCTGTCAAGAAGTGTTTTACCAGACTCTCACTCCTAATGGAGAGAGACTGGAATACAACGGCTATCAAACCACTAATGGCAAACAATTGACCTCTAAGTCAGAGGTAATGGTGGGGGCTGAAGCCTAGTCCTCAATTGAAATTCCCCATCCGTCGCAGGAATGGGGATTCCTTCTCTTGATGCAATAGCGAGTGGGGGAAACCACGGCAATAGCGAGTGGGGGAAACCACGGCAATAGCGAGTGGGGGAAACCACGGCAATAGCGAGTGGGGGAAACCACGGCAATAGCGAGTGGGGGAAACCACGGCAATAGCGAGTGGGGGAAACCACGGCAATAGCGAGTGGGGGAAACCACGGCAATAGCGAGTGGGGGAAACCACGGCAATAGCGAGTGGGGGAAACCACGGCAATAGCGAGTGGGGGAAACCCCCAAGACCGCGCTGCCTTCCCAAGACCGCGCTGCCTTCCCAAGACCGCGCTGCATCGCTTGCACAACCTAATTGGCTGCTATCGACCTGGGCGTAACTTTCTCCCGCACGGTCGGTAGCTGAGTAGGGTTTTTTGCCCAGTTTTCGGGATCTTTACTTATTAAATTAACACTATTTGAGAGGAAAAATTCATCCTCGATTTAAGAGGACGGGGTATTCTTTTTCCTCTCAAACTCTCCCACTCTGATAAATGTAAACTAAGTAATATAAAGGATAAAGGTGAAAGATGACAACCCTACTACGGCAACTCAAAGCCGCTTTTCGGATCGAATCAGTTGCAGTGACCAACAACGGTGTACAAGTCACTTGGAAAGATGGTCATCACAGCTTTTACCATAACCTCTGGCTGCGGGATGCTTGCCACTGTCCCGAATGCTTCCAGCGGGATACATTGAGCCTGAACAGCTCAGAAGGGGAAGGACATGACCCCCTGAAAATGCCACTCAATCCCATCACTGAAGCGGTCAAGATTGATCGTGAAGGCAATTTAGATATAGTCTGGGGCGGTCAAGAACCTGGACATCACAGTGTATTCGATCCATCTTGGCTGCGAGTTCACTGTCAAACAGACCCCGCCCTCAAACAGCGACGAAAACCCCAACTGTGGGATTCATCAGTGTCCATCCCTCATTTCGATTACTACGAAGTGATGAAAGACGATTGGGCACTGTTGCTGTGGTTGGACAAGATGCTGGAATTGGGAGTGGTCATCATTGACAACGTCCCCAAGAATCGAGAGAGTTTTCAGGCACTGATAGAGCGGATTGGACCGATCCAACAACGATATCATCCCACCAATATCTTTACGTTGGATACAGCAAACAAACTGGCAGGAAATATTCACCACGCCTATCAGTATATGGAACGTTTACATAATCACACAGACCATGTATCTTACAACGTTCCTCCCAGACTGCAATTTCTCGGATGTATCCAATACGATAACCCAGACAATGACAAACAGGCATATTCTACCCTAGTGGATGGGTTCAAAATTGCCGAAGTTCTCAGAACCCAACAGCCAAAATTCTTCGAGTTGCTGACCACAGAGTATGTGCCAACCGGTCGCCGTCGCCTGGGTGTAGAAGAAAAGGTATCTAAGCATGAAATTGGCACCAAGAAGTATCAATGGGAAACTTATCATCGCCAGCATGTAATTAATTTAGATGAAACGGGTGAAGTCTACCAGATTCGTCACCATGAAAAAGACCGAGTGCCACTAGAGGTTTCCCCTGATAAAATTCAAGACTTATATGCAGCCTACCAAGCATTTACGGCACTAGCTGAAGCTCCTGAATATAACGCTGAATTTCTGATCGCTCCGGGACAAGTATTAGTTAACGATAACTGGCGATTACTCCACGGGCGTACCGCCATTCACAATCCTCAGCTGCCACGAGTTTTACTGGGAGCCTACATGAAACCAGAAACATTTCGTAGCAGACGGCGACTGTTACTAGGCAAAAAAAGCGGTATGTCAGATATCTGGTTAATGGGATGCTCAGACCGTGCTTTAGAAATGCTCGCAGACCGCACCACAATCTAAAGAAACCAAATACATAGGAGTTTGATACATAGGAGCTTTAAATTAAAATGACCACGCTACTTCGACAACTCAAACCCGCTTTTTGCATCAAATCCATAGCAACCCATGACAATGGTGTAGAGATCACTTGGAAAGATGGCCATCAAAGCTTTTACCATCATCTCTGGCTCCTAGATAGCTGTCGCTGTCCTAAATGCTTTCAGCGAGATACCTTAAGCCTCAATAGCGGACATGACCTCCTCAAAATGCCCCTAAACCCAACTCCTCAAGAGGTGACAATTGATCGTGAAGGCAATTTGGATATTGTCTGGGGTGGTCAGGAAACAGGGCATCACAGTGTATTCGATCCTTCCTGGCTACGAGTTCATTGTTACGATGACCCAGCCCTTAAACAAAAATCAAAACCTCAACTTTGGGATGCATCAGTATCTATCTCTTATTTTGATTATCATGAGGTGATGAATGATAACGAAGTTTTATTGTCCTACCTGAATCAGCTCGTCGAACTAGGGGTAGCAGTAATTGAGAATGCTCCAAATGACGAACCAAGCTTTCGGGCATTGGTGGAACGGGTGGGGCCTTTAAGGCAACGTTATCATCCCACCAATGTATTTACTATGGATAGAAAGAACGCAGTTGCTCAGGCTATCCAACATTCTTATCAATTGGGGCGTTTAAGAAATCATACAGACGTTACTGCCTACGATATTCCCACTGGAATCCAATTTCTGCAATGTACCCTCTACGACAACCCGGATAACGACAGACAAGCCTATTCTACCGTCGTTGATGGTTTCAAATTAGCAGAGGTAATCAAAACCGAAAACCCCTACTTCTTTGAGCTACTTACTACAGAATATATACCAGCAGGTCGCCGACGACTCTCTGTGGAGGAGAAACTATCGGAAAATGATTCCAGCCCCCGGAAATACGAATGGGAAGCTTACCGGCGCAATCATCTAATTAACTTGGATGAAAATGGAGAAGTGTATCAGATTCGGTATAACCACAACACCAGGATACCCCTAGAGGTTTCCTACGATAAAATTCAAGACTTATTGACAGCCTACCGAAGATTTTCCCAACTCTTACAAGATCCTGACTATAATGCCGAATTTCTACTGACTCCCGGACAGGTGTTAGTAGTTAACAACTGGCGAGTGCTCCATGGACGTACCGGTATCTGGAGTCCTTCCCTGAAACGAAGCTTGCTAGGAGCCTACTTGGAGGAAGAAACCTTCCGCTGTAGACGGCGAATTTTGCTAGGGGAGAAAACTGGGATGTCAAACCTGTGGTTAATGGGATGCTCAGACCGTGCTTTGGAAATTCTCGCAGATCGCTATGTTTGAGATCATCGAATAATCTTAATTGATGGCAAGTGAAGCGCTGTCTGTTGTTGAGAGCGCTTGCATCAGAAAATTCAAGCTATTTGTAGGGCGCACAGACGTGCGCCCTAACTATTGTAATTTTTGTTTATTATCATAAATATGTAAGTTATTACTAAATAATATGCCAGTTATTAAACTGGCACAAGCAAATAAAATTTTTGTCCCACGATTTTACTACACCTTTCCGAAGGATTGTTAAAGCAGACATAATAGGAATTAAGGGTGAGATACTGATTGCATTAACAGGGATTGGGCATGTTGACACTCCCCACAGCTATAAGCAGGGGGATTCTTGGCTCACAGAACTGACTTGCCGTGACAGGTTTACACCAACCACAGTAGAGGTCAAATCTCCCCAAGCGTTCAGATCATTGATCTAAGTTCCGGTGTGCCCCACCGTACTCAGGGTTTTTCCTAAGACTTGCCAGGCTTTCTTTAATTTCTTGCCCAATGACTTTCATAGGCCATCATATCGTTAGATTGAATTACGCAATGTGCATTCTCAAGACACATTTTTTACGTTACCTACTTATATCAAAGGGTTATCTCCAATACTGGCGTGCCTTACTATCTAATTATATACTATCGGAGCCAGTATCAGCATTCGAGATCAAAATTAGCTGACGGGGAATAAATTCCCTTCGGGCTCATCCCCATAACTATAAGTTAGGGGATGAGCCCTCAGAGCTTTCGGTAACCCAGTCATTAGCTGTTTCCTGTCGAACTAACCAAGGACATTAATATCCTCTTGACTCTAACTGTTATAAGCGGAGGATTCTGCCCAATTTTGTCAAACATTTGGCCGTAATCCCAGGCTCTAGTATTGAATATGAATATATAGTGGAAGAGTCTTGAGCTTGGTAGGGCTAACAACAGCTAGCTTGAAACGTCCTAATCACTCCTCCTAGGCAGGAGTGTACTTGAACTAACAAATACCAATCACGACTCACCAATCACGACTCACCAATCACGACTACTGCCACCATTTCATCTATGAGGGAAACTGATGGTCTTATCTTTGAAAATCGTACATGATACCTTCCTAAAACAGCAACCCGTACCCAGCCAGAAGATCGAAAATGAAGAGGATAAAGTTTGGGTCAAAAAAGGCAGGGAACTAGAGCTGCACAGCTGGGTAGACCTCAAAGAAGAGAAGTCTTACCTGCGGGTTGCTTTGACCAAAGATGAATTTAATGGCAAGAATACCTGGTACGTCTACGAACCCCATGTCGAGGTTTGGGATGACGACAAGCAGTTGTTCCCCAAGAAAATATCCATCAAGGTCAGGAATGTTACCTCCTGCTCCACAGAAGTGGTTCGGGGGCTAGACAAGCAGATTATTGATGAAATGAACCGACTGATCCCAAATGTACTAATCAGCTTTGATGATTTAGATGTGCAACTAGGTCCTGCGGTCTGGGCTATGCTCCAACCCGCTGCCAAAAGAGCCCTCGAACGTGCTATTCAAGACCGGGGCGTTCCCATGGTAGTAAATTCAGCCTATCGCACCATTGCCCAGCAATTAATACTATATAACCACTACAGAAATCGCCGTTGCGGTATTCCCATTGCTGCCCGTCCGTCTCGAAGTAATCACCAAAGTGGTCTAGCCATTGATATTTCAGATTACCTTAGCTGGCGACCTTACCTCCAGAAGTACGGCTGGCGATGGCTCGGTTGGGGGGACCCAGTTCATTTCGACTACGTAGGCAGAGGTACCCGAGACATTCGCGCCCTAGCAGTGCGGGCATTCCAGCGAGTTTGGAACCGCTATAATATCAATGACCGGATTTCCGAAGATGGTTCCTACGGACCATCAACCGAGAGACGACTAAACAATAGTTTTTCAGAAGGGTTTTCGATCTCGGTACCCTCCAAGAAAGAATCTGAGAAGTCAATACAATTTCGGGTACTGCGCCTAAGCCAACCTTACATGAAGGGAGAAGACGTGCGTGCTATTCAACAAGCCTTGGCCAAAGCAGGCTATAGTCTGGATGTGGATGGTGTCTATGGACGAGGTAGCGAGGCAGTTGTAAAGCAGTTCCAAGAACAAAACGGTTTAGATGTAGATGGAATTGTCGGACCAGCAACCCGTGCCAAGATGGGACTTTAAGCAAGCACCATTGACCCTAACCTAATGGTAATGGTCAATGGCCAAACAATCTATGATTCATTAACAAGTTCCAGAGATATTCATCATTCATCAATCATCATTGATTGTTTCTCCGTAACTGACAATTTAAATGCGAAATGCGTAAGCTATTAGCACGACTTTTTAAAGCTATCTACCGAATTATTTTCCGACCAAAAAACGGTAAACTAAGGAGAAGAAACCAACCCATGGCACGTATTATAATTTCCGCTGGTCATGACCTCAAAGACCCGGGAGTAGTGGCTTTAGGCACAACAGAATCTCGGGAAATGATACTTACCCGTAACGAAATTGTTAAAGAGCTGGAATTACGGGGAGTAGATTGTATAGTTGTTCCTGACTCTCTCAGTCTTCAAGACACGATTCGATGGATCAATGCCAATGCTGTGCCTGGTGACGTAGCCTTGGAAATCCATGGCAATGCCTTTAACGGTTCCCTGCGAGGGGCTCAAGCCTTTTACATCTATGGTAACGATGAAAGGCAGCTGGATGCTCAACTCTTACTGAATGCCTTACTCCAAGAAATTCCTGAATTTCCCAGTCGTGGCGTTAAACCAGATATCCACTCTCCACATCGGCGCGGCTTATCCTTTTGTCGTCAGGTAGCAGTCTCTTCGGTACTGATGCAGTTGTGTTTTATCGACAATCCTCAAGACCTAGACTTACTGCAAAATCAGCGGGAAAAATTTGCCAAAGGGATTGCTCAAGGGTTAATTCAATGGAGCGGTCAGACTCCAAAAACTCCTGAGTTTCCTACTATCAATATCTTTATTAAACAACAGAAGTATGACGAAAAAGGGATTTTAATTAATAGCAATGCCTTTATTCCCGTTGATTTAGTGGAAATGCTCGGGATTAGCCTAACTGATCGGGAAGATATTCGCCAAATCAGTTACGGAAATGTTGTCTATATCAAAGCGGTAGAATTACAGGACTTTAATATAGCTGCATCCTGGGAAAATCAGACAAAAACTGTAATTTTAAATCCACTTCCCCGCACCTTACTGGAAGATGCTGACCAAATTATGGGGATGGGAAATACCACTGAAAGCCAATTGAAAAGCTTTCTTGAAAAAACTAATCAAGACGGTTTAAAACAATTTCCTGACTTACCCAGACTTTACATAGAAGAAGCGGAAAATGAGGGAGTTAACCACGATGTTGCCTTCTGTCAGATGTGTGTGGAAACCGATTATTTACGCTTTGGAGGTAAGGTAAAACCTGAGCAGAATAACTTTTGTGGATTGGGTACCGTTGATGCTAGTGCTGCTGGTGCTACGTTTGCTGACCCGAAAACAGGAGTTAAAGCTCACATTCAGCACCTGAAGGCATATGCCAGTACTGATATGATTAACGATCCCCCGATAGTAGACCCTCGTTTCGACTATGTGCCCAGAGGTGTTGCTCCTTCAGTTTATGACTTAGGCAGACGTTGGAATCCAGATTTGGAGTACGGCAATCAGATTATGGTATTTATTAAACAGCTTTATGGTGTTTTTTGAAGGATGAAGCATGTCACACGTCATACTTCAGACTTAATACTTCACACTTGATACTTCAAACGTCAAACTTACTTGTTAACTACTCCCTAAAACAAATAAACTCAGAAGCGTACCACTATTCCAGAGACTATGGAGCAGCATGGGAGCTAGGAGATTACGCGATCGCGTGTAAACCACTCCCAAGACAATTCCCAATGTGGCTAGGGGTAGGACTTCTGAGAGACTCAAATGAGCGATCGCAAAAATCAGACTACTTAATGCGATCGCTCCCCAAACTGGTAGATAACGAGTCAAAGAGGGCAACAAGAACCCTCGAAAGATTATCTCCTCAAACACTGGTGCTGCCACAGCTGCTGTCAGAAAAAATATGATTAAAGCTATAGTGTCCTGTCCCTCCAAAGCTAGGGGCAACAGTGGGTTACTACCGCCGTTTCCTTGCCATAACTGTTGGTTAATCAGAGATACCACAATCACCAAGGGGAGTGCAATCAAATAGCCACCGACTCCCCAGACAATCCAGTTGCTGCGCCACTTGAACCGAAACCAATCCTCCGGCAGGGGCAAAAAGGGCTTAATGGAAAGGTACATCACTAACAAGCCACCAAATGCCATGATTAGGTAAGTTAGCAACACATAGAACGCACTCATCTGTACCGTAAAATTGGCTGGGTTAATCCCAACAATCCCTAGTGACAGCCCAATTACAAGGGGTAACAGGAGTTGACCGATGGCGAAAAACCCAAAAATCAGCACTTGCCAAATAATTTCCCCATCCCAAGCTGTTTTCCATGGGACATTATCATTCCTTGCTAGAACGGATTGCTTACCTTGAAACAACAACTGACCAACCAAGCACACTAAGATTACCAAACCCAATAGGGTATTAAATCCTGGGATGACAGCGATAACGAATAATTTGACAATTGCTTGTTCAGCCGTTTCTTGTTCTTGGGTTTGGAGTGACAATAGGTCACTTTGGCGCTGCTGCAATTGATACAGCTGACTCAACGCGCGATAGCGGAACCAATTATCTAAGTTTTGTTCAATTTTTTGCTCAGCATCTGGTAGTACCAGAGGTGGATCACTCCATAGACCCATTAATACCCTGGCAGTTTCTAATGAGCCATTAGGGTATGTCTGTGCATCCCAGGTTTGAATAGCAGCATCGGCTTTTCCTTGTTGAGCTTGGAGAATTCCAATACGCAAATCCAGCTTAGCAATCAGCTGTTCGATGTCAGACAATGACTGTTGCAATTGCTGCTGCTCGGAGGGATAGGAGTTTTGGGTCAGGGGAGTGACTGGTGATTGTGATTGCACTCCATCGTTCGGTGTGGTTATCTTCCCTATAGAAAATTTTTGGAGTTTGGTCAGGACCTTTGACTGATTGGTCTGAGCCAATTGACGGGCTGTTTCATACTGTTTTTGAGCAGATTGAAACGGCTCAGCACCAATCAAAGCATTACGAGCCGCAGTCCAATCTACCTTAAACTCCTGATTAGACTGCTCAGATGTGGCAGAATCAGAGGTTGTGTTTTTCCACTCCCAGCCATGGAGTACTAGATTGGTTTGGCGAAGTTCCAGACTAGTTTGAATCTGGGGCTGACCCCAGCTTTCTACCAGAGAAAGGCCAATTCTAGCGATCGCAAAAATCGTCAGTACAATCAAAACCAACCGTTTTATAGTCATCGAACCCCTCAACACACAAGCGTTTTGTTCATTATTGACACTCCCCACTGATAGAATCAGGGGGATTCTTGGTTCAACGAGCTGACTTGCTCAACCAGACCGGAATCAGGAAGAGTAGAGGCCAATTCTCCCCAAGCGTTAAGTAAAGTTCCCGTGTGCCCCACGGTACTCAAGGCTCTAGTTAGGATATTTTTGGCGGCATTATGGTCGCGGTCTAGCCGACACCCACACTGACAGACATGGGTTCGAGTTGATAATGACTTCTTGACCACTTCACCACATTTGGAACAATTCTGGCTTGTATAGGCAGGATTAACTGCAACAGTTATCCGACCAAACTTTTGCCCAAAATATTCCAACCATTCCCTAAACTGGTACCAACCTGCATCATTAATAGACTTAGCGAGACAGTGATTTTTAACTAAATTTTTAACCCTCAAATCTTCGTAAGCGACCAGGTCGTTAGACCGGATTACGCAACGTGCCGGAGACGAAACCTTAGAATAAAGAAGCCTTAATAACAAAGATTTAACCCTTTTATGCATAGCCGACTAACCATAAAGGCTTCTTTATTCTTACGGTAACTTCTAACCAGTCTCTTGGCATGTTCTTCACGTTGCCTACTTATTTTAAGGTGATGTCTACCTAATCTATTAATGGCCTTTTTACGGTTAGATGAGCCTTTCTTTTTGCGAGATACTCGGCGTTGATAAAACTTTAAACGTTTTTCCCCTTTTCGGTAAAATCGTGGGTTAGGTTCTGAGTATCCATCAGAGTCTGTGTAAAACTCCTTTAAGCCAACGTCCAATCCAATAGTAAACCCAGTGGCTTCTAGTTGTTCTTGGTTCTCTACTTTCACACAGAACTGGACATAATAGCCATCAGCTCTCTGGACAATCCGAACTCGTTTTATTAGCTTCTGGTCGAAGCGCCACAAGTCCCAGGTACCTTTGATATTGACTTGCCCAATGCCTTTATTATCGGTAAAGTTTATGGACTTCTTGTCTGGGGATAACTTCCATCCAGATTGCTTATATTCGACTGACCTAGAATGCTTTTTGAAACGGGGATAACCTTTCTTCCCAGGGATTTTCTTCTTGCAATTATCAAAGAAACGTTTGATAGCGCGTTCTACATTCTCAACTGATGCCTGACAAGCATGACTGTTGAGGTCTCTGACAAACTTGAATTCGTCTCTTAGTTGAGTGTTGTAACGATAGAGTTCTTTTTTCCCTGTACCACGATTGTCCATCCAGTACCGAAGTACTTTATTGCGGACAAAGCGAGCCGTTCTAATGGCTTCATTTATTGCCAACCTTTGAGGCTCTTTGAGAACAGCCTTGAACTCCATGACCAACACTCGTGTATCACCTCCTTGGGTTCTTACTTTACTTACTATAGACTACAATCATTATTTAAAAGTCCCCGAACAGTTAGGGAATAAATTCCCGTTCGGGCTAACCCCATGAATAGAATTCAGGGGCTTGCGCCCTCAGGATTTTCGGTCACTAGTTATTTGTTGCTGGTCAATGGACAACTAACCAATAACCAGTCACCAACTTTACACTGCCACTTTAGGGATGATCTAGGTAGGTTACAATTACTTTGATGATTCGGAATCATCTCAGTAGACCCAGTATGCATTTGTCACCCTAGCTGACCCGGCTGAACCACATACCTGCTCATGGAGGAATAAGAGATTGGCTACCCGCGTCGTTATTGTCCGTCACGGTCAAAGTACTTACAACACTCAGCAGATCATTCAAGGACGCAGTGATCAGTCAGTCTTGACCGACAAAGGTCGTGCTGATGCCCAAAAAGTTGGTACTGCCCTCAGTAGCCTCAGCTTTGATGCTATCTACTGCTCCCCTTTACAACGGGCAAAGCAAACCGCAGAGATTATCCTATCCTATTTGCCAGACGCTCCCCAGTTACAGCCATCAGATCAGCTGATGGAAATCGATTTACCCCTTTGGCAAAATCTGCAAAAGAACGAAGTTTTGGAAAAATTCCCAGAAGACTACCACCACTGGAAAGAACGCCCCCATGAATTTTCCATGGTCATTCCCACAGCGGTCGGGTCTAAAGAACACTTTCCCGTGCTTGAACTGTATAAACAAGCAGAGCAGTTTTGGCAAGAGGTTATCCCCCTCTATCAAGGAGGTACGATTTTAATCGTAGCCCATAATGGTATCAATCGCTGCTTAATTAGCAGTGCCATTGGGGTTTCTCCAGCTCGTTACCATAGTATCAGGCAATCCAATTGTGGCATCAATGTGCTAAATTTCACTGGTGCTTGGGGAGAAACTGTACAATTGGAATCCCTCAATCAAACCTCCCACTTGGGAGAAACCTTGCCAACAAGAGGTGCCCTTGACCAAGGGTTGCGTCTGTTGTTGGTGCGCCATGGTGAAACCGATTGGAATCGTGCGTCTCGCTTTCAGGGACAGATTGATGTACCTTTAAATGATAATGGTCGTAAACAAGGACAGCAGGCGGGTGAGTTTCTAAAAGATGTCTCCATTGATTTTGCAGTCAGTAGCCCCATGCTGCGTCCTAAGGAAACTGCTGAAATCATTCTTCAGTCTCACCCCAATGTCAATTTGCAACTTGATGATGGACTCCGGGAAATCAGTCATGGCTTATGGGAGGGCAAATTAGAGTCAGAGATTACCCAAGAGTATGGTGAATTGCTCGATCAGTGGAAAGTTGCCCCAGAAACGGTACAAATGCCAGAAGGAGAGAACTTACAGGATGTTTTGGAAAGGGCAATGCCATCCTGGAATGGGATAGTTCAATCGGCTACGGCATCTGGTTCTGGATTTCAGACTGGCTTAGTGGTGGCTCATGATGCTATCAATAAAGTAGTACTTTGTGACATTCTTGGCTTGAGTCCAGCATTAATTTGGAATATCAAGCAGGGAAATGGGGCTGTCAGTGTAATTGATTATCCCCAAGGCTTAGACAAAGCCCCAGTATTGCAAGCCATGAATATCACCACACACCTATCTGGAGGTGTATTGGATAAAACAGCCGCTGGTGCGCTGTAGCTAAACAATACGATCAATTTCCATGCTTTGGGGTAACTATGTTGAAGGTTGGTTGAAGGTTGACCGTAAGCAAAGCGTGTTACAGTCAACCTCGCCTACTTCGGACGCCTACGGCGAACAACCTTCAACATTAATTGGTGTAGTCAACAGCAAACTGCTCAATGCAAAACTCATCAACACCACACAAGCAAATCCGCACCCATGTTTTCATTTCCGGAAGAGTTCAAGGAGTTGGTTATCGCTACGCCACAATGCTTCAAGCTAAGCATCTAGGGGTGAATGGCTGGGTCAGAAATCTTCTTGATAAGCGTGTGGAAGCAGTGTTTGAAGGGAAAACCGCAGCAGTAGAAGCTATGGTTCGTTGGTGTCATACCGGACCGTTAAATGCTGTGGTTGACAATGTGGTGGTTAAGAATGAGACACCGGAAGGTTTGCAGGGATTTGAAATTACCCACTAATCGGTATAGTTGAGCTTGGTTGTCAATGCGTTCCCGTAGCGTGACCGTAGGTCAATCCCATTAACGACTAAAAATTAACATCTATTAGTCTAGAGTAGAAGATTCTAGACTAATAGATGTCAGGAATTAAGGACTTTCTTATGTCTACAGAAGATGCTCCCATCAATAGTGCTGTCTTAGTCACCATCATTGGTGAATCAGTAATTAGAGAAAGCCTTGTGAAGCTAATCAAAAGCCACGGGGCTACTGGTTATACTGTTAGTGATGTACGGGGAGAAGGTGGTCACGGCAGACGCCTAGGAGATATTCCGGGCTACAACACCAATGTTGAAATTAAGACCATCGTATCCCGGGAAGTGTCTGATGCAATTCTGCGTGGTATAGCTGAATACCGGAATCGTCACGCCTTAATTGCCTACCGACAGGATGTAGAAACGTTAAGCAATTAAAGCACCGATCAAGTTATCACAATTGACAATCCCCGTCCTGTAAGAACGGGGATTATTGGATCAACGACTCGTCTTGCGTGGGCCAGGTCGTAACCAGGAACAGTAGAGGACAAATCTCCCCGAGCGTTTAGATCATTTCAGAGCCAGGTTCCGGTGTGCCCCACCGTACCTTTTTTTTATATTAGATAGATAGGTACTTTTTTTTATCTAAATTTTTCATAGACGTTTAAGTCGTTGTCTTGATGCAAAGCGCGAGTGGGGGAAACCACGGCAGTCGCTCATGGGGGGAACCCCCAAGACCGCGCTGCCTCCCCAAGACCGCGCTGCATCGCTAGACCAAATTACGCAATATGTATCTGATACATATTTTTTACGTTGTCTACTTATTGTTAGTTAGATAGTATCTATTTAGTCTTTTAGTTTATTGTTTATATTTTCCTTATAGCACACCTATCACAAACTGTCAAGATAAAGTTTAAAGAAAAGCCGTCCTAGAAGTTACCGTAAGATAGGGTCGCCTTTATGGTTGGCAGGCTATGAGTAAAAAGGTTAAAACTTATTGATTAAGGCGACCCTATCTAAGGTTTCTTCTCCTATAAGGACGGGGCGCGATTACCCAAAATTTTTGGTAATAACCAGCTACGTGAGCTACGACACCTAAGTTGATTGTACTAAGCCCAGGCTACTAAGCGCGATTAGTCTGTTCGTGCCTGCCCAGAGGAGCTATATGCTCGTATTAACTATATACAGTAAGTTAATCTAACCAATCATCGATTTTCTGGCTGCGATAGACACGCCTAGACTTTGGACTTCCCTGATTCTGACTCCCAGTTTTACTTTCACTAGCTTCGGTGGTTACAGGATCAACTTCCCGTTTATATAAGTCTGACTTACGATATTGGTTTTTTAATGGTGATTGCTTCTGGGGTTTTGGCTGAGGGTGTCTATTTTTCCAACCGAGAGTTCTTTGTAAAGAGCGCAATTGGGCATGAGCTTCATTGATTTGTTGCAACTTGCAGTGAGCTTTCTGTTGTAGCCGGGGATTACCAGAAAAACGGTCAGGATGCCATACCCAGGTCAAATCGAGGTAGCCCTGGTGAATCTCCTCCTGTGAAGCTCCAGGCTCCAGCTCCAAGATTCTGTAGTATTTCTCTACCTCTAACATTTACAATATCCTCTTCCGACAGTGACAGGAAAATCAATTAGTAGACACAAAGAAGCCCAAACAAACTTGTCGGGGCAAATTTCGCGCTTTGATGAAAGCCCTTGAGTCAGTTCCTCACTACCAAAGTGCTGGAAAAAACTCAGGACTTTGACACTTAGAACTGACAAACTTTTATGTAAGCATTCAGCTATCAGCGGTCAGCGGTCAGCCGTTGGCCAAGGCCAACGGCCACGCTACTTGAGGTACTTAGAATAAACCTCGTTCGCTTAGCGTGCCCAATGCGCAATGCGCAAACGGGAGAATTTAATTCAGAATGCTGATAGCTGATAGCTAATAGCTGACGCCTGAATGCTTACACTTTTATAGCTACTTACTTAGTCCCAGGTTAAACACATCTTATTTTGAAATGCTTACTCGATAGGAGAGTCATACGATAAGTAATTTTGCTTATAAATTTTGCTATCTTGAGGTGCTACCCAAGGGCGATTTACTCGCCCTTGGAGGCGCGCACCTGTCTGAGTAAGGCTTCTAGAACTTAGATGCGTTTGCCCTGCTACTTAATCAAGTAAACAATAAATTTTAGTCTGAATTAATTGGCAGTAAATTGCAGCAAAAAAACACATCAATTTAAGAAATATATAGTTTCTAGTCTTTAGTTAACGTAAGTTCATGGTTTGACAGCAAACCTCTACAGCATTGATTAGCCCTGATTAAATAACAAAGGCACAAGGCTGAAAGATAAAATAAATCTTAAAAAAAGCTAAAAAAAATCTAAAATTAATTCTGAATGGCTAGCTATTATGAGATAATAGGAAGATTGTCAAGGCAATCGGATTAACAATTCCTCAGTTATTATTTTTGAGAATGAAGCTGGCATCAAGAGTTGGTCAAGTTACCCCTTCCTTAACTTTAGCCATTGCTGCTAAAGCCAAAGCCATGAAGGCAGATGGGATTGATGTTTGTAGTTTTAGCGCCGGAGAACCGGATTTTGACACTCCCGCTCATATTAAAGCAGCCAGTAAGCAAGCCCTGGATGAAGGAAAGACTAAGTATGGTCCAGCCGCTGGGGAACCGAAGCTAAGAGCTGCGATCGCAAATAAACTGCGCCATGAGAATAACCTGGATTACGATACACAAAACGTTATTGTCACCAACGGCGGTAAGCAATCCCTATTCAACTTGATGCTGGCCCTGATTGAAGTGGGAGATGAGGTGATTATTCCTGCTCCCTATTGGCTTTCCTATCCAGAAATGGTGAAGCTGGCTGGGGGCAAACCTGTGATTGTCCCTACAGATGCCACTCAAGGGTACAAAATTACACCGGCTCAGCTCCGTTCATCCATTACACCCCAAACTAAATTATTTATTCTTAACTCTCCGTCTAATCCCACCGGTATGGTTTATACTCCCGCAGAGCTAAAAGCCTTGGCGGAGGTGGTGGTAGAGCAAGATATTCTGGTGGTTTCTGACGAAATTTACGAGAAAATTCGCTACGATGGGGCTCAACACCTTAGTATTGGGGCAGTAGGCTCAGAAATATTCAAGCGCACTATCATTAGTAATGGGTTTGCTAAAGCCTTTGCCATGACCGGCTGGCGTATCGGTTATATAGCCGGTCCAGTAGAGCTAATTAAAGCAATGACCACGATTCAAAGTCACAGCACCTCTAATGTTTGTACCTTTGCTCAGTATGGTGCGATCGCAGCTTTGGAAGGTTCCCTTGACTGTGTAGAACAGATGCGCCAAGCCTTTGGCCAACGGCGACAGGTCATGTTAGAGCGCCTGACGGCCATGCCTGGACTGACTTGTCTGAAGCCAGACGCTGCTTTCTACTTATTCCCTAATATCAGTGAAACTGGTTTAACCTCTTTAGAATTCTGCGATCGCTTGCTCAGTTCCGAGCAAGTTGCTGCAATTCCTGGTATTGCCTTTGGTGCTGATGATTGTATCCGTCTGTCCTATGCTACGGATATGGCTTCCATTGAGAAGGGGATGGATCGGTTGGAAAAGTTTTTGCAACGAATCAATGCCCACGAATAAAATTCGGGCGCTTTCCATAGTTCTTTGATCACAGTTTTGTGATCAGTTGTTGCCATCCTCGACAAACTTTGATATCTGTCTTCTGCTGTGCATCTAGCAATCAGTTTTCAACCACGAGCAGAAAAACTACCACCAATAAAGTGAACATCACTGAAGGTTTCGATCCACAGACGAGCGCCACAAGGCAGTGGAGTGTCTGGCTGATATACAATCCGGCAAGGACCGAGGATTTCGACCTGGTTGCCGTATACATTGTTGCCACTTCGTTTTACTGAAATCACTGGCTTGCGCTCTTGAGGGCTTTTGTGGATATTCGAGCCAATGTGATTGCGGTTGACATTAATCTTGGCTAGAGCCGGAGGACGACTGGTACGCCATTTTCCTTTTGGTCCTCTAGTACCTTTAATGATTTGGGGCAGATTGTTGAACAGGGGAATAATCCAGAATTTTCCACTTTTATAGGCACCTCGGACGCGACCCTTCTCTAGGAGTTGGCGCAATCGGCGAGGAGAAATACCTAAAAGAGATGCCGCTTCAGTAGTACAAACGCACTTGTTCATTTCTGGATTCCAAAAACTATACCTATAAAAATATTATAATTTCAAAGCGCCCTTAGTGTCAAACGTCTACTAAACTCAGCTATTAAACTCAGCTATAAGATAGAAATTATTAACGAACACGAGTTATTTCCTAAGTCCGTTAGAAAGTTATAGCGCTACCTGCAAGGCAAGAGGCAAGAGGCAAGAGGCAAGAGGCAAAGGTGCGCTTTCCGTCGCGGAAAGCGCACCTTCGGGTCGCACCTAAAAGTTGACGTGCATTAGCTTTTCAACTTTTATCAATGTCAAACACCTTAATGCATAGTGCTATATCTTTAGGGATCGGTGTAGGAATTGTGAGAATTTTTGTTTTCTACTCCCGTCTTGATGCAGTCGCTCATGGGGGAAACCACGGCAGTCGCTCATGGGGAGGGGCAAACAGCGGTGCGGACGCAGGTTCCGCACCGCTGTTTGCCCCGTGGGAACCCCCAAGACCGCGCTGCCTCCCCAAGACCGCGCTGCATCGCTACTCCCTACTCCCTACTCCCTACTCCCTACTCCCTGTTCCCCCCTTTGCTATTACAAACTTCTACTAAACCCAGAAGCCCAATACTGACCAGCTTAGTGGACAGTATTAAGCTTCTGAAGTTAATTAGTTTGGCTTAATATGAAAATCTTATAAAGACTCAAGCCAATCGTTGAGTCCAAGTCAACAAGCGTGAGACAATCCCTCTAGCTAAGCCTTGGCTCGATTCTTGAGAATCATCGGGAAAAATATAACCCACTGGTACCACAATCAGGGTAATGCCCCGCCGACCAACAACTGTAACTGGGTCTTCAGGTTCAAGGGTGACTTGAAAATCAGAGCATACTTCTGCTGGCCAGTAAGTTGCTTTAAACTTGACTCGTCCTGGCTTATGAGGGGTAATTGTCTTTTCTACCTTGCCAGTGCCAGGCTCTGAGAATAGGTTGATCTGTTCCATGGTGGGGTTTTCAGTTGATTCCATTTGCTGCCTGCTCCCTGAGCTTTACCTTACCTTTAAACTGTACTTTCCTTCTTTAAAGCCTGGTGAGGTATCCCATGCCACTATTTAAACCTGTACACAATACTGTGGTAGTTAGGGTCTTGGCAATATTTGGCTGTAATCCTAGCTCTGTCTATTATTGGACGCTACTATACCTAAGGTGATAGGTCGTTATTTCGATAGACAGTTGCTTAACTGGCAACTTGTCCACCTAAAGAATTAGGGCAAAAAGCTTCCAGGTATGGATGAACATGGAAAATTCAAAAGCGATGCAGCGCTACTCCCTACTCCCTACTCCCTACTCCCTACTCCCTACTCCCTACCGGCTTAAGTACCTCACCCCATTGAGAACTGCTATAAATGATAAATGACAAACAACAATACCATATATCTTTTGTAATCCTGATTTCCGCAGTAGCTGCCATTGGTGGTTTTTTATTCGGTTTCGACAGTGCAGTCATCAATGGCACAATTACAGCACTGCAAAAAGCCTTTCACTCCACTAGCGTCGGGACAGGATTTTCAGTATCTTCGATGCTGCTAGGTTCTGCAGTTGGGGCTTTTTACGCTGGACAAATGGCGGATTGGTATGGCCGTAGAAAGGTGATGCTGATGACTGCTGCTTTATTTACGATCAGTGCCATTGGCTCTGGTATAGCAATCAGTACCTGGGATTTTATAGTCTATCGACTGGTGGGTGGCATTGCTGTGGGTGCCGCTAGTGTAATTAGTCCAGCTTACATTGCAGAGGTTTCTCCAGCTCACCTGCGGGGAAGGTTAGGTTCTCTGCAGCAATTGGCCATTGTTATTGGTATTTTTATTGCTTTTGTCAGCAACTACTTGATTGGTATGGCTACCGGTTCAGCAGAAGCACCACTTTGGTTTTCTATACCGGCTTGGCGCTGGATGTTCTGGATGGAGCTTATTCCAGCAACTGTTTATTGGGTGGGGGCTTGGTTAATTCCTGAATCTCCCCGCTTTTTGGTCTCTATTGGTCGATTGGCAAAAGCTGCTGCTGTTTTCGCCAAGATTGAGAGTGGTGATGTCCAAGCCAAGGTCTTGGAAATTCAGCAAACAGTTCTCAAGGAGCGCAAGCCTAAACTCTGTGATCTGATTGGTAAAAATGGTATGCTCCTTCCCATTGTCTGGGTGGGCATGGGACTATCTCTATTTCAACAGTTTGTGGGAATTAATGTAGTATTCTACTATGGTAATGTGTTATGGCAAGAGGTAGGGTTTTCAGAAGGGGATTCCCTGCTAATTAATGTTATTACTGGCGCTATTAATCTTATTACTACCCTTTTAGCGATCGCATACATCGACAAGTTTGGACGCAAACCCCTTCTGCTCCTCGGGTCTATTGGGATGACCTTGACCTTGGGAATAATGGCATTTATTTTCACTTTCGCCCACTTGGGTAGCGCTGGTGAATTGATTCTGACTCACTTTCAAGGGATTGTCGCCCTCTTAGCCGCTAACCTCTATGTGTTCTGCTTTGGCTTTTCCTGGGGACCAGTGGTCTGGGTAATGCTAGGGGAAATGTTCAACAACCGGATTCGAGGGTCTGCTCTGTCTGTTGGTGCTTCAACTCAATGGATGGCCAATTTTTTCATTACCATCACCTTCCCGATTCTCCTGACTAGGTTTGGTTTAGGTACTGCTTATGGTCTTTATACCATTGCTGCTGCTATCTCCTTTTTCTTAGTTGTTTTCGCAGTTCGGGAAACCAAAGGTAAGGAACTTGAAGAAATGTGATCGTAAGTATTCAGCTATCAGCTATCAGCTATCAGCTATCAGGGGCTTGTGGCCACCCTACTTGAGGTGATTTTAAATAAAATAAGCTGTTCACTTAGCTTGAGCCTTGGCCTATGGCCACGCTACGGGAATGGCTGACGGCTTGCTGACTGCTGTTCGCGCAGCGTGCGCGTAGCGCATATGCTTACTCCTGCTGTTTTAGCTCCTGCTCATCTTCTTGCTTTAGCTCCTGTTCTTCCTGCTGTTTTAGCTCCTGATCATCTTCTTGTTTTTCCTCCTGTTTTCCCTCCTCTTCTTCCTTCTGTTTTTCCTCATATTCTTTGAGAAGTTGAGCAACTCGCTTCTTAATCTCTAGGTGTTTTTCTACACCTTCATAAGTATAACGGTTGTAACCATTCCTGTCAATTATAGCTTCTAAATTATTAATCCGTTCTTTAGTCTCTGGGTGAGTTGAAAGCCAAGGAAATAATGGTTTTGGTCCACCTTGATCATGCAGGGTAATCATCAAATTGCGCAATCCATCTGCTGCATAGCCACTAGCCGCAAGAATTTTAGTTCCTAAATCATCAGCCTGACGTTCCATATTCCGGCTATAGTTAAGTACAATTAAATTAGCAGCAGTGCCACCATAGGGGATAAATTGGGCAATGTTAGCAGTCAAGTTACCTTGAGTGACTAACTGGAAACCGTGGGATAACACAGCATGGGATAGTTCGTGAGCCAGTAAACCAGCTAATTCCGCTTCGGACTTGGTTTTTAGGATAGCGCCAGCGTTGATAAATATTTTACCTCCCGGTAGAGCAAAAGCATTGAGTTGGTCATCCATAACTACATAAAACTCGTAGTTAAACTCATCGCGACCTGTTACCTTGGTAAGTTCATTTCCCATTTCCCGCACATACTCCAGCACTTCTTCGTCTTCTAGCATCGGTAATTGCTTTTGTGCTTGCTTAGCAATTCTTTTCCCAATGCCTGATTCTCCCTGAAGCATTAATACCGTTGACTCTATTGCTGATAGCGGACCAAAGAGATTACCAGTAAAAACATAACCTAATGTGCCAGTAATCACATTCATTATTGTATTACCGGTAATTTCATTCCGGAGATGGGAAATGTGGCGGTCTAGATGCTGATCAGCGAGCTGGAGAAACTCTTCCGATTGAGGATGCTCAGTATTAAACAGGGCAAATTCACGAGCTACCAGAGATGCTTCAAACCAATTTTCTGAGTCTGCTAGCATTCCCATGGTTACCTTGATTAATTCCGGCTCATTGGGATATAGATTTTTAGCTTGCGTTAAAACTACTAAGGCTTCATCAAGTCGCTCATAATCTTTTAGAGCTTGAGCGTAGCGTATATGACCGGGAATAAATTCTGGTTGCCGCTCTACTAAAAACTTGAGGGGAATCAGAATTTTACTTTCTAAATTCTTTTCTAACCCTGACTCATAGTTACGCCAGTACACTCCACCAGCGGGAGAGAGTTGAGCGGTGTCGTAAATTGGCTCCGGTAGTTCTTGAACTGGTTCTGGATTATCAAAAGGATTCTTGGCTTCACGATATAGTTGTTCAGCAGCAATTATATCTCCACTTAGATAAAGTCTATCGGCTTCAATCAGTTTCTGCTGTTTTGCCAGCTCTTCTGGGCTAAGTTCTTCAGCTTCTGCTTCCAGGTCTTTTTCTTTAACGTCTTCAGCAGTTGTGGTTTCTTCTTTCTCTAGCTCTGTATCCGAAGTTTCTGTATCCGAAGCCTCTGTATCCAAAGCCTCTGTATCCAAAGCCTCTGTATCCAAAGCTTCTGTATCCGAATCAGTATCTTGATCAGAAGTCTGTATATCCGAATCAGTATCTGGGGTATCTGAGTCTATTTTAGGTACAGTTGTCGTAGAAGTGTCTGTTTCTGGAAGCTCCTTATCCACTAAGATATCTGGCTGCTCGGTGTCTTCAGTGGAATTATCAGGTAATGGCACTTCTATATCTATAGGATTTATAGGTATAGGTATACCAGTATCCGAAGTTTCGGTAGGGGCATCCGTAGTCAGTGCTTCAGTCTCAGATATATGCCCTGACCTAGGAACTTCGGTATGCTCTGACATGTCAGAAACCTCAGTAGCCCCTGCATCTGAGACAGTTAGAGGTTCACTACTGTGTTGGATCGGTTCCGATTCCCGGATTTTGGGAGACTCAGCTAAGGCAGTTGAGGCTTCACCGGCCATTAGGATTCCTGACAAAATTAGCACTAAATTTCCAAAACGTTTCATAATCAAATTGTCGGTAATGAGTATAAGGACATATTGATAAAACTAGAAACTAGACTTCTGACAGAAGTAGAAAACTTCAGGTGCGACCTGTAGCGAATTTAATTCGCCAAGGTCAAGCGCACCTAAGATATCCAATCTCGGAAGGATGATGGAGACTACTTTTGGACTTTTGCAATAGATCTAATATACCCAAGCTTAGATTAAGTGATGGAGTAAGGTCATGAGCGTGTGATAGGGAAGCACCTCTTGTTCAAAAATAAATTCCGATTGGTAGATAGTATAAATATAAGTTATTTTACCGATTACCGATACACATAATTGTGCTATGTTCATCAAATGAAATAAATCCCGATAGGGATTTATATAAATCCAGTTCAACACAGTGGCTTTTTACTCAGCTGGGCGACACTTACTTTTACTAACCTTAGAATCGTCTACCCAATCATATTTTATGGGTGCATCTCAGTTTTGAAAATTTTCCGTAGGGTGCGTTAGGGGGGCCTTCATTTTTCTCCTCGTAGTCAGGGTTTGGACAGGCTGCCCCGTAACGCACCACCATGTCAAACAGTAAAAATGAGATGCACCCTATTTTATTCACTTGTTTTGGTAGTGTTATTGTAAGCATTCAGCATTCAGCCGTCAGCCTTGGCCACGCTACCCGAATGGCCACGCTGTCTTGATGCAATAGCGAGTGGGGGAAACCCCCAAGACCGCGCTGCATCGCTACTTGAGGTGCTGTCAGCTAACGTAACTCAGCATTATTCCAATGCTTACCTGTTTTCTTCAAAAGCACCTCAAGTAGCACCTCAAGTAGCGCATTAGCTGATAGCTGATAGCTGAATACTCAAGTGTTATCGGTAGTGTTTCTATTACAGTATTTATGGCTCGATAGTAATTATAGTTACCAATTACCAATTCCAAATTCCCCTAGCTTGACAATCCCCATGCTCCCGAAAAAAATATTAGTTATCCGATTCTAACTAGTCTATCAGTAATTTCTCAGATTGTTCTGTCAAACTGATAATTAGTAATATTAATATAAATATTCCTACAAAGACTGATGAAGTTCCCCAGCCGTTTGCTGGAAAAATTCTTGAATAACTCCTACCTAAAGCTTGATTTACGTTCCCTACGGGTAAGACTAACCTTAGGAATTGCCGCTGTTTCAGCCTTAGGTATGGGCAGTTTGGCAATTTGGACCAGCTGGAAAATGCAGCATATTCTGGTTTCCACTCACAAACAGAGTATTAGTTATATTGCAGAGCGCTTCCCCCAGGATGTGGAAATCTATAGCGATATGGTTACCCCGGAAACCGGGATGCAAAAGGCAATTGATAAACTCAGCAATAGTAACACCCTACTCTGGGTAAAGCATCCCAACAATGGTATTGTTGCTCAATCTGAAGCCCTAGAGGTCATGGACACTCTGACTTCTCCGGAGTATTTGTCACGGATACCGCCCATGCCGGAAATCTTGGAAGTAAACGGAAGCTACTGGGTGGTTTGCGGCACTACTTTGGAAGTTAAACAAACCAATCTCGGTAAGTTTTACATTGCCCAAGACATTACTAGTGATCAAAAGATGTTTT
Organism: Moorena sp. SIOASIH; assembly: GCF_010671925.1. Lineage (GTDB taxonomy): Bacteria > Cyanobacteriota > Cyanobacteriia > Cyanobacteriales > Coleofasciculaceae > Moorena. Next base: position 286,660 of record NZ_JAAHIH010000009.1, read on the forward strand.
TGCAGCTGATCCGGAGTCTGGGGATTGCTACAGTACTTGCTATTGGAGGGATGTGTATTGCGATCGCATTCTATATTAGGCGATCGCTCCAACCACTACAGATGATGAGTCAGCTAACTGAGAGTATTTCTGCTGATGATTTGGGAGATGTGCAAATACAGCTAGATAATGCTCCTACTGAAGTTAGAGAATTGGCACAAACCTTTGACCAAATGCTTGTGCGTCTGAATGAAGCCTTAGAAAATCAACGGCAATTTGTTAGCAATGTATCCCATGAATTGCGCACTCCTTTAACCTTAGTCTCTGGCTATGTCCAAAGTACCTTACGTCGCGGTGCTAATTTGAGTCCACCTCAGCGCGAAGCCCTAGAAATTGCTTCTTCAGAAGCTGACCGCACCGTGCAAATGTTGCAGGATTTACTGGATTTGGCACGAGCGGATAGTGGCCATATACACTTCAATCTAGAATCCTTTGTCCTAGATGAGTTGGTCGAAGAGGTGGCTGAGATGGCAAGACAATATACTAAGCGAGTTATTAAGGTTGAGTGTATTAAACCTGGGATTTGGGTCAAAGCTGATATCAATCGCCTCAAACAAGTCCTACTGAATTTGATTGATAATGCCGTAAAATACTCTAGTGTCGATAAACCAGTCACTGTTAAGTTATCTCAGGTGGATGGCCGTGGCAGAATTGAGGTCTGTGATCGTGGTATTGGTATTCCTTTAAAACAACAAGCCCGTATTTTCGACCGCTTCTATCGGGTCGATGAAACTAGAACTCGCTCTACCGGTGGCGCTGGTTTGGGTCTATCCATTGTCAAGACTTTGGTCGAGGGGATGGGGGGGAGTGTCAAAGTGCGATCGCAGTTAAACAAAGGGAGTATATTTACGGTTTGCTTACCGTTAAAGTACTAGGAAATATTGCAGGGTATCATGATTTTGGTATGACTATTTTATTATCGGTAGGGTTTTGCTGAAGATGTTGCTATTTTAATATGGCAAAAGACAAATATCATGAACTAGTCAAAGCAGCGCTAGTCAAGGAAAGATGGCTGATTACGGATGACCAACTCATTGTAGAAGCTGGCAAACGTAAGATTCAAGTGGATTTGGGAGCTGAACGGTTAATTGCTGCTCAAAAAGATGGTGAAAAAATTGCTGTACAGGTAAAAAGCTTTATTGGTGTCTCAACGCTTCATGATTTTTACGAAGCTTTGGGGCAGTTTAGTTTTTATAAGTTTGCGCTTGAAAAAAAGATGCCTGAGCGAACATTATTTTTAGCGGTACCAGATGATACCTATGACGATTTTTTCAAGGAAGACTTTATTATGGAACTACTGGATCGCTATCAGGTTAAAATGCTGGTGTATCGGATAGATGAAGCAACTATTGAGCGATGGATAAAGTAGCTAAATATAAATCAATTATTCGTAAAATCACCATCGAAATCGGGAAGGTGGGTCAATCCCGTTTACACTCAAAGACTGTTGCCATAATCATTAGCGAGTGGCGGGGAAACTGCCACCAATGAAGTGAATATCACTGAAAGTTTCGATCCACAAACGAGCGCCACAATCGAGTGGATTATCCGGCTGATACACAATCTTACACGGACCAAGGATTTCGACCTCGTTGCCGTAGAGATTGGTGCCCTTTCGTTTTACTGAAATCACTGGCTTCCGGTCTTTGGGACTTTTCTTGATATTCGAGCCAATGTGATTGCGATTGACATTAATCTTAGCTAAAGCTGGGGGACGACTGGTACGCCATTTCCCCTTTGGTCCACGGGAGCCTTTGGTAATTTGTGGCAAATGGTTGAACAAAGGAATAATCCAGAATTTCCTAGTTTTATAGGCACCCCGGACGCGACCCTTCTCAAGGAGTTGCCGCAATCGTCTAGAGGAAATTCCTAATAAAGATGCCGCTTCAGTAGTACCAACACACTTGTTCATCAGTTGACTCTCCTTTAACTATTCCTATAATAATAGTATAAGGGTAAAAATAAAAATTGGCAATTTGCGGGAGTCGGGAATCGGGAATCGGGAATCGGGAATGCGATCGCATATAACATCGATCGGGAAATGCGTTCGGGTAGCTTGACCGTTCGCGTAGCCTGGCCAAAAGGCCAAGGTCAATCGTGCAGCGGCTCCAAGCTCCCATCGAGTTAATTTATAAAGTAATTTATATTTGGGGACACAGGATTGTTTCCCACTCCACTACTCCCCGCTCCCTATTCCCTATTCCCTACTCCCTACTCCCTACTCCCTACTCCCTACTCCCTACTCCCTACTCCCTACTCCCTACTCCCTACTCCCTACTCCCTACTCCCTACTCCCTACTCCCTACTCCCTAAAAAATTTGTTACAAAAGTTTTCAAAATATGTTATAATTAAAGATTATTTGTGTTAGTATAAAAATACCGTGGGCGCTAAAACGCTCCACGGTAAGAGCCAGCCGAAAGTTTCTCCAGGACCACAGGCTGGCTCTAGAACCCCAGTTAAAGGATATACCTGACATTATGTCTTACTCTCAACGCCTACACCCATGGGTGGTTGTTCGGCTCTTGCCCAAAATGCAAAGGGTGGTTGTTGGTCGCTTCCGTAACCGTTCTGATGCTGAGGGGCATTTGCAGGCTCTGAAACCACTGATGCCTGATGCTGATTTGATTATTATCTTCGATATTCGTGAGCCTATAGACGGCCAGCCTATAGATGACGAGCCTATAGACGAAGAATCTGTGCGGCTTGTTTTAGCTAAGAGCCTCTAGAAACTAGAGGGGTAAGAGCTAAGGGATTCGCGGGGACTGACCCCGAATTCTAACTACCTGATTTGGATGGCGGTGAAAACCCGACCCCATGGAGAGACATGTGACTCCTGATCTTGGCCACACCGAGCTAGGCGACATCCTAGCAGCAGTGTTGCTGGCACCAGGGCGGAATCAGAGGTGAAACAGATTAGCCACACTGCCGCGCTTTAGGGAGACGATATGGATAGATTAACAAAAGTCCTTAAAAAGTGTCTTATCGTCAAGCCGCAATCTGTAAAAATGCGAGACTTCATTCCTTTATTCTCACAGCATCCTAGATTCGATAGCTGTAATCTCTGAGAAGGGAATAGGCAAAATGGACTGTCCTAGAGTCGTCATAACAATCTATCAGGTGGAACAAGTAAAAACGACAGCAAAACCAGGTCTGAGGAACGGTCGAACCCTCAGTAAGTTATGTCAAACTTAATCCCTACTGTCGGATAGGATGCAGTCGGAAACTGGCTGCGGGGTCCAGAATACACAAACTAATGGAAGAGTATAGTTAGACGCATGTCAATAGGATATAGCGAACATTGGAAGAAGCAAAAGTGGAAGAAAATCCGCCAAAACTTATTCCGCCTACAGAAGAGAGTGTATAAAGCAGTTAAAGCTGGTGACTTGAAGAAAGCAAGGTCTCTACAGAAACTGATTTTAAAATCCCGTTCAGCTCAACTTCTAGCAGTCCGACAAGTAACTCAGCTAAATAAGGGTAAAAAGACAGGGGGAATTGATGGCAAGTCAAGCCTAAATTACCCAGAACGCATGAAGCTGGTAGAAACATTGAACCACTACGCCTCTGACTGGAAGCATAGGGGACTACGTGAAATTCCAATCCCTAAAAAGAATGGAAAAGTAAGGATGTTAAAGATACCAACCATAGCCGACAGAGCATGGCAAGTAAGCGCCAAATTCGCCTTAGAGCCAGCGCACGAAGCCAGGTTTAATGCCCATAGTTATGGATTCAGAACAGGTAGATGTGCCCAAGACGTACAAATACAATTGTTTAATAACCTAAGGTCAACGAGCAACGGCATAAAAAAGCGAATAATTGAACTAGACATCAAGAAATGCTTTGACCGCATCTCACACAGCTCCATTATGGATAGATTGCTAGCACCTGCATGTCTAAAACTGGGGATTTTCAGATGTTTAAAAGCAGGCATCAATCCGGAATTCCCGGAGCAAGGAACACCCCAAGGTGGTGTGGTCAGTCCTTTACTGGCAAACGTAGCGCTTGACGGAATAGAGGAAATACACACCAGTCTTAGGTACGCTGACGACATGGTGATAATTCTCAAGCCAAAAGATGACGCCAAGAAAATTCTAGAGAAAATCAAAAATTTTCTGGCAGAACGAGGAATGGAAATCAACGCTCGAAAGACCAAGCTAACCAAAGCGACAGATGGATTCGACTTCCTATGAAGTTACCGTAAGAATAAAGAAGCCTTTACAGGCGACAGACTATGCAAAAAAGGGTTAAAAATTATTAATTAAGGCTTCTTTATTCTAAGGTTTCGTCTCCTGGGGTGGAACTTTCGCGTCCAGAAAAACGGAAAATTCCGGTCAACACCCTCAGAGGAAAACCACCGGAATATACGTAAGAAGATTAAATCCGTAGTCAACAGTTCAAACTATGGTGCCGAAGTAAAAGCCAAAAAGCTAGCCCCAATCATACGCGGATGGCGTAACTACCATAACAGCTGCGACATGAACAGCAGCCGGGATTCACTCTGGTTCATAAGAAAAACCGCAAATCGTAAATTCCGAAAGGAAAGAAAGATAAACCGGTATAAAGCTAATGAACTATGTGAGAAGGGATTCCCAAAGGTAAGTTACAAACAGAACCAACACGTAAAAGTGAAGGGGACTAAATCACCTTATGATGGTGACCTAGTCTATTGGAGCCAAAGGAACTCACGCCTTTACTCCAATGCTACCTCCACAGCCTTGAAAAAGCAAAACCATTCCTGTGGATTCTGTGGGTTGAAGTTCTTAGAAAACGAGTCTGTACACCTTCATCACTATGATGAAAACCACGACAACTGGAAATCAGAGAATTTACTAGCAGTTCATCAGAGCTGCCACCAACAGATACATTGGAGCACTCCACACAGAGGAGAGGATACCTAGGAGCCGTGTGAGGGGAAACTTTCATGCACGGTTCTGTTCGCGCAGCGTCGGCCTTAGCCGAAAGGAGAGATGCCCCGGATAATACCGGGCACCGACTCTAACTAAGGAGCAGGGAGTGTGGGAAGTGTGGGAGACCCAGCTCCCCACCAATCAAATTTTAGTCCGACCCCAGAAACAGCCTTGGGCGTGACTCCTCAGTAATTAATTAGTTTTAATTCAGTAAATTTTCTATGGCAAAACGTGCAGATATTGGTAGCAAACGTCTAATCAGTCTCGCCCCCAATGCCTGGGTGCAATGGGTAACCGGTAATCCCCAAGTGCGGGCATCTCAGTTACTCGATGCTGAATTTCAATGGATTAGTCGGGAAAGCGACGTAATTGTCAAAGCAAAGAGTCCTGAACATCAAGAATTTTTGATTCTCAATGAATTACAACTGCGCTATAGTCAGGCCATGCCTAAGCGCATGCGCAATTATGTCGCTTTAGCGGAGGAGAAATATAACCTATCCACTTATCCAGTATTAATTAACATCTTGCCGCCCCCAGCCACCGTCACCATTGAAGACTGTTACGACAGTGAATTTATGGGACTAAAGGCACATCAAGATTATCGGGTAATTAATTTATGGGAAGTAGAGGCTGAATTAGTATTAGGACAACCTTTGCCTCCCCTATTTCCATTTGTACCAATTTTATTTGGAGGTGGTAGTGAATCGAAATTGCGCTCAGCAGTGCAAGCGCTAAGAGCAGATCAAACTTTGAATCAACTAGAACCATTATTAGCTTTTTTCGCTAGTTTCGTGTTAGAGATACCGTTAATTCAACAAATCATGAGGTGGGATATGACAGTATTACGAGAATCACCCTGGTATCAGGAAATTCTACAAGAGGGTGTTGCTCAAGGCATCCAACAAGGGATTGAACAAGGGATTGAACAAGGGATTGAACAAGGGATTGAACAAGGGATTGAACAAGGGATTGAACAAGGGATTGAACAAGAACGTCGAGGGAGTTTAGAGCGCATCCTTAAACTGAGATTTTCAGAGATTCCTTTAGAGATATCCGTCAGAATTCAAGCCTTAACTCTCGAACAATTGGAAGAGTTGATGGCAATCGCATTAACCGTTAACTCTTTAGATGAGTTTAGTGAACAGTTGCGAATGTAGAATGTAGAATTAAGAATGTAGAATTAAGAATGTAGAATTAAGAATGTAGAATTAAGAATGTAGAATTAAGAATGTAGAATTGGGAATTGGGGGGAATTGGGGGGAATTGGGGGGAATTGGGAATTGGGGGGAATTGGGAATTCACCATTATGCCTTCACCATTCACCATTATTAATTCTTATATTCACCATTCTCCATTCTTAATTCTTAATTCTTAATTCTTAATTCTTAATTCTCCATTCTTAATTCTTAATTCTTAATTCTTAATTCTTAATTCTTAATTCTTAATTCACCATTATAAATTCTTAATTCTTAATTCTGCCTTATTTCACTAAAGCCCGGAACCGAATAAATCCATAGGAATTGGGTGGGTTTCCTGGTGAATCAGCGTTTGGCACATCCCCAACTTCCACTACTACTACTCCATTTTGATTGAAGGTGACATTACATCCCGCTGGCACTGAGGTTCCTGGCCCGTAATACCGACCGCGATCGCTATCGGGAATATTAGTAAGAAAGATGTTGGGTTCAGCTGGACCACCTGAGGCTAGGGGAGTGGTGCTCTGGAACAAAGCAATCCCGACATCACTACTGGGGAAGCCAGCGGTGGCATTAAAGGAGTCTGGAATAAAGGTAGTTTCTCCAGGAACTCGGTCACAGATACGCAGGTTTTGAGCATCGTTGCTGCCATTGGAGAGGAAGTATACTGTATACTCTAACTCATCCCCTGGCATCACTTCCCCAGAATTAATTAATCCCCGCAGATAAACATCAGGATTTGGCCAGTTGGGGTCATTGTCATCAGCAGCACGGTCGGAACCAACGTTATTCTCAGAACTGCCACCATCAATGCCATCGATAAAGGGTGAACCTGATTGTGGTAGCTCTATCCACTCGTTGGTATCTTTCGGTTTGATAGCAGTAATCCGCTTGACCAGGATGACATTGGGCAAGATATTGTTATAAACTCCAACACTAGTTTGGCGTACACTAACCGTATCGGTATCCCTGGTTTCGAGGAATTCTGGACAACGGCCATTGGCATCATTACTAAGGGTATGCTCCCAACAAGCACTAGTATTTCCGTCTTCTCCATTGGGGGTGAGACTAATCGATTGACCAGTGCTTGCCCCATCTAAGTCTCGTTGGTAGGTGTCATCCCACAGATTCAATTCAGCTGACGGTGGAGTATTGATGGCGTTATTGGAGCCATAAGCAATGTAGTCTACAATCTTGAGTTCATCGTCATACAGCCAGATATCTTCTCCAGCATTATTGAGTTTGCCTGCGTTTCCTAACCAATCCTGGAATGCAGCATCGGGAGCTTGATGGTCTGATGTATTGTTGCCAATCCAAATCACAGCATATTCTCCTGGTTGGAGAGTGGTGTTGTTGGGGAAGATATAGGCCGGATTAGCAGCATCACCAGTAATGTTGCCAGTATTATCAGTACTGTTAAAAATCAGGTTGCTATCGGCTAGCCTCCAGTTACTGATATCTACAGCATTATCGGAAGAGTTATAGAGTTCGATGAATTCATCATTAGCCTCAGCACTCCTGCCAGTTTGGGCGTAGAGGACTTCGTTGATAACGATATTTCCGGCTTCCGGTGAAGCTTCTTCCGGAATTAAGCTGTAGGTGTAGGTCACACACAATCCGGCGGTTGCCTCGCTAGTCGAACCAGTAGAAGCGTTATCAGAGTTAATGAAAGTGGCTGCAGAGGTAGTATTCACCCCGATACTGACAGTTTCCACTGGTGATGAGGATCTAATGAAATCAGCTAGGTTAGTGTACTCCTCGGTATAGGTTTCATGGGCAATAATCGTGGGAGTCTTGCCACCGGAAGTGCCGCCAAAGTCAAGATTACCATCAAAGGCTGGTAGATTCAAGTCGGTGGATTGGTTGTAATTTCTGGTGAAGTTGGCGTTAGTATCAGGCAAGGAGACACTGACTTCTCCCTCCTGGTTCACGGTTATTGTTTTTGCCTGGTTTCCCGTATTCTCGTAGATTAACTCTTGTGCAATCAGGGTACTCAGGGTTAGGTCTACCCTGGCCAGGCTACCTTGAGCAGAGTCAAATTTCTCTATGTTCAGGGTTTCAGTCCAATTAGTAGCCTGGCGTGGTATGATATCGCAAGCGACAATAGCGTTGGTTTTGAGGGTAAGTCCAGCATCAATACTGGTATTGTTGTCTCCCGCAGCCAAGGTAAAGGTAGCAGTGCGACCTGTAACTGGATCCGCATCACTGTCTAGGGTTTCATCCCCATCATCTTGGCTAGTGAAGCTATAGCCAACAGCAGGGGAGGTGAATTCAATGATGTAATCCCCTGGGTCAAGGTCGCTGAAACTGTAGTTACCATTGCTGTCGGTAAAGGTGGCATCAACCAAGGTGTTGTCAGATTTGTAGATATTGACTAGGGCGTTGGGAATTCCAGGCTCTCCAGCATCTTGGATACCATCACCATCTAGGTCTTCCCAGACTTGATCCCCTACAGAGGCAGTCGTTGGTGTAGAGTCAGCGATCGCAATTTGATAATCTTCTACCTCACCATCACCCGCTGCACCAGTAGGACTAAGGCCAGTATCAGAACTATACCGGAAACGGGCATAAGTATTACCAACGGTAGCTCCAGCTGGAACAGTTAGGTTTAATGCGATCGCATTTCCAGTTGGACTAACATCGGTAGCAATTTGCTCACCACTATCATCAAAGTCTCCATCACTGTTCCAGTCAATCCAGGCATTAAGTACTCCCGAGCCTGCGGTAGTAATATCTAAAGTGACATTATCCCCGATCGGTAGAGTTTGTCCCTGGAGAGTAGCACTATTGATTTGAACCCCATCATCGGTATCATCGGTAGCGTTATTGTTATTATCCGTGCCATCTCCAAAGCCATCGGTATCAGCTGTTACTCCTGCCCCTAAATAGGTGGTATTGTCAATGGTATGGGATGGACCACTATTAGCGGATAAGGTTTGGTAATCCCCATTACCGGTGCTGGCGGTAGTATCAGGAGCATCACCATAGTCAACACTGGTTGTAGGAGGCGTTACTGTAATTTCAGTACAGTCACCAAATGTCCCTGTATTTGGGTCATCCGACGTCCCCGATGCCTGATTGCCACTGGCTTCCCCTTCATAGTCAATTGAAGCCTGGTTACAAACCGTTTCCCCAGCCGCAGCTGTAACAGTGACCTCAAAGGACATGGTCACCGTGTCGTTAACGTTTAACTGACCCCCCTGGGTTGTGTTTGCCCCCGTACCTACACGAAAGATAACGTTGGTGCCATCAAACTCAGCTTCATCAGTAGCACCATCGGTCTTAGTCACTCCATTAATCTTCAACGATCCCGGTACAAAGGTTGTTCCTGTGGGAACTACATCCGTAATCACTGTGTTAACAGCGTTATCATTCCCTGTATTCGTCACACTAATGGTATAAGCAATCGTATCCCCATTTTGATAACTTGTTTGGGGGGTGGTCTTCTCAAACTGGGTGACCAGATTCGGTTCAAACACCTCCACCCCAAAGAAGTAAACCATAGGCCAGATGCCATCACCTGACGTGGATAGGTTCAAATCAACACTGGTTGCATTGGTCGGAATGACGTTGTTGGTTTCGTTCCAAGCCGTCAGATCCAGAAGATCAATATCCACAACCATGTTGTAGGGATCATTAGGAGTACGACTCGTGACATGGGACCCATACTGAGAAATTGTGCCATTATAAAAGTTATTTAATGGGTTCACGGCGTCGGACACCGGAGTATTATTAATCGACAGTGTATCCCCGGTCACATCCGGCTCGCCATCCCCCGCGAATGCACCCATAAAGACACTAAAGCCTGGTGTGGGCGGCGTCCTTAGCCCAGTTAAGGTTTGGGTATTGCCGGTATTGAACCCTGAGAAGTCGTACCCGTCGAAAACAGTCATATTCCGTCGGGGCTCACTTGGATCTTCGTACACCACGATTAATGACCAACCAGCATTGGGATAGGTAAATCCTGTGCCTGTACTTGCCTGTACATTCGCTAGGGTATAGGTACCACTCCCAGCCCCTTGCACTAAACTTGTCACATCCGCGAAGGAGCTGTATACATCCCAGCCGCTTGTTGCAGAGTTATCAATACTGGTGAACGTATCTGCCGTAACGGTCTGATAGCCTCCCCCTGGCGTAGCTAACAAGGCTTGATTTCGCTTACTGGCATCCGGTGCAGGCGTGGTGGCACCGTCAGAGGTGCCCCCCCAGTAAAGACCTGCAAACAACACATTGGCACCCGCAGGCAGGGTTAAATTGGCAGAGCTAGAGTTAAAGGTACTGGGATCGCTATCAGAATCTAGCATCTGCATTGCCAGACCACCCCGGTTGTTGCCAACATTGCCGGTGGCTAATCCGTTTGAGCAGGATCCATTGGTGCGATCGCAAATCAATGAGGCATTACCAATCGCCGCTATATTACCGGGCACGTCGGCGCTGTAACGCAAACTAAATGGCCTTGGCCCTGTGGCGAGTGACGCATCAATACCAACCTGCCCTGCTACTTCAGTAGGAGTAGACACCAGCAAAGCAGAACCTGTCACCAGGATCGGGAAAGTAGCCTTAACTAGGTTAGTTATGCCCATCAGGTTAAAGCCTAAAGGCTGCCAATCAGAATTTACCTCAGATGCTCCAGAAGAGTCTGAGGAATGGTTTGGGATTTTTTTGAGATAATTGAATAAAAACTTCATAACTGGCCGGAATCAATTAAAGAGAAAAGCTAATTGGTAAATGACCCAATTAGTTTTGATATCAATCAATTATTTAGTTGAGCAACACCGAATAAATAACTAATAATTAATAACTCATAACTCAACACCCAGCACTCAGCACTCAGATAAGCGATTGACCCTAGGTCACGCTACGGGAACGCATCCGAGTTTTCCTGGAAGTTAAACTACTGTGGTGATCGTCGATTGTTTGATTGATGTGGGTATGGCCTAACTCAGATAAGCTATTGACCCTAGGTCACGCTACGGGAACGCATCCGAGTTTTCCTCCTAGTTATAGCGTTTATAGTTGAGATGTAAACATAATTATTGCAGGACTTGGCTTGCATACAAGATGCAAGAGGCAAGATGGGAAAGAGATACGGATTTTTATTTGACAATCAAAAAAGACCATACAGGTTTACATCTCATCTGGAAACGCTCTAAACTACTCTTGTGATCTAGGATTGCTTGATTGATGTGGGTATTGCCTAGAGAGAATTACGGAATTTTTCTCCGGTTACGGAGGAGATGATATCCGTGAATTCCACATCTAGCGGTAAGTTAATTGTTATAGTGCCTAATAGCTGTTTAGTAATTGTTAATTGTTAATTGGTAAGCATTCAGCTATCAGCTATCAGCTATCATCTGATTCCCTATGGGCACTATACTTGAGGTTAATTCAGCCATTGGCCTTTGGAAAACGGCTGAATGATTATGTTAATTGGTAATTTTAAATTATAAGTAATGTCCATGATTAAAGCAATCGACAAATAGCGTTACTAGTAGAGTTACTAGGGAAATCAATAACAGACCTAAGGTTACCGGTAGAGTAAATTTACCCATGAGCAGTAGAGTGTATTATTAAACTAACCGATAGCTATACTTATTGCTAGAGTTACTGAGTAAATCAGCAATATACCTAAGGTTACCGGTAGAGTAAATTTACCCATGAGCAGTAGAGTGTATTATTAAACCAACCAGCAACTAGTGTTACCGGTAGAGTTACTTGGGAAATCAATAACAGAGCTGATCTGATCGGTAGAGTAAATTTACCCATCATCAGTAGATAAGATTATTAAACCAAGCAACAACTAGTGTTACCGGTAGAGTTACTGTTGAAATCAATAAAGTAAATTCCACCTATAATAAAATCAATTAATTTTTGAGTTAACACTGCTTGTTAACTATACTAATCCCTACTCCCTACTCCCTACTCCCTACTCCCTACTAATCATGGCCAAGACACACATCCGCTTTGACTGGGCGATCAAAAAACTGCTGAGGGATAAAGCTAATTATGTTGTCCTAGAAGGCTTTATCACCGAATTACTAGGACAAGAGATTACCATTGAATCTATTTTAGAAGGGGAAAGTAATCGGCTCACCGAAGACAATAAACTGAATCGGGTCGATATTCTAGCGCTCAATAGTGCTGGAGAGTTACTACTGGTGGAAGTCCAAAACAGTTCCGAAAATGATTACTTTCATCGGATGCTATTTGGCGTCTCGACACTGCTCACCCAATATCTAGATAAAGGAGAGCCTTATAGTAAACTAAAAAAAGTCTACTCGATTAATATTGTTTACTTTACTCTGGGGCAAGGACAAGATTACATCTATGAAGGTAAATTAGATTTCCGAGGTCGTCATCATCATGACTCCTTAGGGCTATCCAGCCTACAGAAGGAGTTGTTCAAACTAGAGCAAGTCTACCAGATATTTCCCGAATATTATATCTTGAGAGTCAACCAGTTTGATAATGTAACCAGAAACAGTTTAGATGAATGGATCTATTTTCTAAAGAATAGTGAAATCAAAGAAGAGTTCCAAGCCAGAGGATTAGCCGAGGCCAAGGAAAAGCTAAGGATTGAGAATTTACCCTTACCAGAAAAAGTAGCTTATCAGAACTATCTGGAAAATAAACGGTATGAAATTAGCCTGTTGGAAGGGGCAGAAGCAGCTGGAAAATTACAGGGGAGAGCAGAGAAAGCCATAGAAATAGCCAAAGCTATGAAAGCAAGAGGGATTGATATGGATTTAATCGTGGCAACAACTGGTTTAACTAAAGAAGAGGTTGAGCATTTTTGAATGGTCGCAAAGGAAGTTAATCCTTAGGAATACTAAATAAATCACGAGAATTTTTTACTCTGTTTACTACTACCGAATCCCGACTAACGACTCCAAAATTTCGACTCCAAAATTCCAAAAATAATGGCACATTAATTTTAATTAAACCCTTGATTTTTGCTGAAGTTACTGCTATTATTAAAGGTAGATAGTAAACTAGTGGTTTGACTATCTAAATCAGACGCCCGAACTGAAAGAAGCCAGCGCTGACCTTTCCCAGAGCTGTCGCTGGCTTCTGGCTCCTATGAAAATAGGAGGCTCATCACCATCGTGCCACAACCCACCTCGCCCGTGGGGTGGGCTTTCCTAGGCTCACCCGCTTTATTTGGTCAATCGACTATGGCAAAACCAGCAGATATTGGTAGCAAACGTTTAATCAGTCTCGCCCCCAATGCTTGGGTGCAATGGGTAACTGGTAATCCCCAAGTGCGGGCATCTCAGTTACTCGATGCTGAATTTCAATGGATTAGTCGGGAAAGCGACGTAATCGTCAAAGCAAAGAGTCCTGAACATCAAGACTTTCTGATTCTTAATGAATTACAACTGCGCTATAGCCAGGCCATGCCTAAGCGTATGCGCAATTATGTCGCTCTAGCCGAGGAGAAATACAACCTATCCACTTATCCAGTATTAATTAACATCTTGCCGCCCCCAGCCACCGTCACCATTGAAAATTGCTACGACAGTGAATTCATGGGATTAAAGGCACATCAAGATTATCGGGTAATTAATCTGTGGGAAGTAGATGCTGAATTAGTATTAGGACAACCATTACCTCCCCTATTCCCATTTGTCCCGATCTTATTTGGAGGTGGTAGTGAATCGAAATTGCGCTCAGCAGTGCAGGCACTACGAGCGGATCAAACCTTAAATCAACTAGAACCATTGTTAGCTTTCTTTGCTAGCTTCGTGTTAGAGATACCGTTAATTCAACAAATCATGAGGTGGGATATGACAGTATTACGAGAATCACCCTGGTATCAGGAAATTTTACAAGAGGGTGTTGCTCAAGGGATTGATCAAGGCATCCAACAAGGCATCCAACAAGGGATTGAACAAGGGATTGAACAAGGCATTGAACAAGGCATTGAAAAAAGTTTGGAGCGAATACTAAAGTTACGATTTGGAGATATTCCTTCGGAGATTTCTGTCAGACTTCAATCCTTAAGTCTTGAACAATTAGACGAGTTGATGGGCACAGCATTAACCGTTAACTCCTTAGATGAGTTTAGTGAACAGTTGCCCAATTAATTAAATAGAGCCACACCCTACCTCGCCTGTGGGGTGTTTTTTTCTCGGCTATGAGTTTTGATGCGCTCAATCGACTATAGAAGTTGAAGGTAAGTATTCAGCTATCAGCGTTTCGCGTATAAGCTATCAGCTAATGCGCTACTTGAGGTGCTACAGATGGTGCTTTTGAATAAAACAGGTAAGCATTGGTTTAATCTGAGTTCCCTTAGCTGACGGCTGACGACTTACGGCTGAATGCTTACAGTTGAAGTTGATATAACATTTATCATAGCTATGAGGTACACAGGACTTTTTACCTATTCCCTTATTCAACTCTTTTTAATTATGTTACCAAATCAACAAACAGCATCTGAAACTAACCCTGAGACTAAACAGTATAGCCCTTCTGTATTTCGCATCTCTCCTATAATTCGGATTACCCTAATAACATTTTATTGGGCGCTGTTGATACCATTACCGTTTTTAGCTAAAGTATCATCGACTCCAGTATCGCCAATAGTCCTGTGGATAGGAATTAGCTTAGGATTTCTAGCCCTCTATGGTGCCTTAAGCGAACAGGTGATTGTAGATAACGAAAAAATTCAGGTGGCTTATCCCAATTGGGTGCCCCGATTCTTCCGCAAAGGTTGGGAATTACACTGGAAGGAGGTGAAAGACTTAAAAATGCGCACCACAGGTCAAGGGGGGCTTGTTTACTATTTCGTTAGCCAATCCTCTGACCAAGCTTACTTGCTGCCAATGCGAGTAGTCGGATTTAATCGCTTAGTTAAGTTAGTACAAACCTATACCGGAATAGATACTACCGATATTCGTCCCCTAGCCCAGCCTTGGATGTATCTAATTTTGTTCGGATTCACCCTCTTGCTATTACTTGTAGATGGCTGGACAATAACCACAGCTATTAATCAGGGTTTGATTTATTAATCACAATACCTTGATGCAGCTCCTCCCCATGAGCGACTGCATCAAGACATTGATAATTTTGAATTGGAGCGAAGCGATTGACTAATCCCCTGTTACAGCTCAAACAGGTAAGCCTGACCCTCTCAACTAGGTCTAAAGCGGCTGGAATACCTATATTAAGTGATATTTCTTTCGAGGTCAGCCAATGCGATCGCATCAGCGTGATTGGACCATCTGGTGCTGGTAAAACCTCTCTGTTGCGGCTGTTGAATCGATTAAGTGAGTCCACCCAGGGAACAATTTATCTAGATAATCAGAACATCCGGAATATTCCTGTCCTAGAATTGCGCCGACAGATCATGCTGGTACCTCAAGAACCAAAACTGTTAGGGATGACCGTTCAGGAGGCTCTAGCTTATCCGTTGGTATTGCAACAGTTGCCAAAAAAAGCGATTGGCCGTAGGCCACGCTACGCGAACGCACAACGGACACAAGAGATTCGAGAGAGACTGCGCATCCCAGCGGAGTGGTTAGAGCGTACAGAGTTACAACTGTCTTTGGGACAACGGCAATTGGTTGCGATCGCACGAGCACTAGTTGTCCAACCAAGAATAGTGTTACTCGATGAGCCCACCTCAGCCTTGGATGCTGGTATAGCGTCTCAGGTGATCAGGGTATTTACAGATTTAGCGCTAAAGGAGCAGATCACAATTTTGATGGTCAATCATCAGCTAGATATGGCTGAGTTATTTTGTAATCGAGTATTGTATTTCCAAAATACTCAGTTACTCCAAGACAGTCCAGCTGAGCAGATTAATTGGCAACAGTTGCGAGAGAGATTAGTCCAAGCAGAAGCTGAAGCATCTCAACAGTGGGCTTAATCATTTGTTGACGGTTGAAGGTTGACGGTTATTTGAAATTACTAATTATGTAAGCATTCAGCCGTCAGTTATCAGCTAATGCGCTACAGATGGTGCTACTTGATGTGCTAGCAGGCGCTTTAACTGCACGGGGTAGGAAGTAAAACGAGCAGGGATTTTCAACCAGCCGTACCAGCACCCCCCAACTTGTTTACTACCGACCGTTGATTAGCTGACGGCTGACCGCTGATAGCTGAATACTTACCTAATTATCAATTACCAATTACCAATTACTAATCATCCATTACTAATTACCAATTACTAATTCCCAATTACTATTCCGATCATGCGTCTAACCTCCCTTGATGTCTTTCGAGGTATTGCCATGGCTAGCATGATTCTAGTCAACAATCCAGGAAGTTGGTCTTATGTCTATCCCCCGTTACTTCACGCTAAGTGGCATGGTTTTACACCCACAGACTTAGTATTTCCTGCCTTTTTATTTATTGCTGGTGTAGCAATGGCTTTTTCCTTAGTCAAGTACACCAATAACAACCAATCCCTATCCCAAGGATATTGGCGTATTGGCAGGCGATGTGCCATTCTATTTGCCCTAGGCTTACTGCTCAATGGTTTTCCGACTTACAACTGGGATACTATTCGGATTATGGGTGTCTTGCAGCGCATTAGTCTTGCCTATCTCCTTAGTGCTGTAGCAGTGCTAAATCTAAGACGACGGGGTTTGTGGGTACTGACCGGAATAGTTTTGCTAGGATACTGGGCAGCAATGTCTTTAGTACCAGTTCCTGATTATGGTGCTGGTAATCTCACACCGGAAGGGAATTTTGCTGCCTATATCGACCGTATGGTATTGGGAACAAACCATTTGTATAAACAAGCTCAATTTGATCCAGAAGGACTGTTTAGCACCTTCCCGGCGGTAGTAACTGTCTTAACTGGCTATTTCGTTGGGGACTGGCTACGCCATCAACCGATACAGTCCCGTACTAGTTTGGGATTATTACTATTTGGTGTAGGTTGTCTTGGTTTAGGCTGGGTTTGGGATTTCTGGTTCCCAATTAACAAGCAGTTATGGACAAGTTCCTATGTAGTCTTTTCTGCTGGTTGGTCGATGCTGTTACTGGCTGCTTGTTATGAGTTAATTGAAGTGCGGGGATTTCGCAGATGGGGATGGCCCTTAAAAGTGATGGGGTTAAATGCGATTTTTCTGTTTGTCGCATCTGGTTTAGTAGTTCGCATCCTATATCGAACTAAGGTAGGGACAGGTGATAATGCTCCGAGTACCTATACTTGGATTTATGAAAATCTGTTTCGGTCTTGGGCAGGAGCGATGAATGGTTCTTTGATCTTTGCCATTGTCAATGTACTGTTGTGGTGGCTGATTCTCTATGGGATGTATCGGCGACGCTGGTTGATCAGGATTTAATGGTTAATGGTTAATTAACCAACAACCTCTAATAAATCTTATAACCAACAACTTCTAATAAATCTTGTGAATTGCCAATTCTGTCCCAGGTTTTAGATTATTCTCACTTATGCCTTGATTAAACCGATAGCCAACATTGCGAACCGTTTGAATAATGCTGGGTTGTCGAGGATCGGTTTCTATTTTTTTGCGGAGGGCAAGGACGTGGGTATCGATGGTGCGCGGATTGTCAATCGCATTGGGCCAAGCGCGGCGCAATAATTCAGAACGACTCAAAGCCATTCCCTCTGCTTGGGCGAGTACGTAGAGCAAGCTAAATTCTTGGGGAGTCAGGTCAATAAACTCTTCTTTGAAGCGGACACGACGCTGGACTAAATCAATTTTGAGATCACCGTAGTCCAGAGACAGGGGAGCCACCGTAATGCGGAGGCGACGAATTAGGGCTTCCACCCGTGCCATAAATTCCTGTATACCAAAGGGCTTAGTCAAGTAATCGTCTGCCCCAGCTTTAAGACCAGTAACAATATCTCTTTCACTACCCCGAGCAGACAACATTAAAATTAGAGATTTTCGCTGTTGCTGAAGCCAGCAGCAAAATTCAACTCCATCGCTGTCTGGTAAATCAGAGTCTAGGATAACCAGAGTGGGTTGGCGATGGTGAAATTCTTCCTTGGCTTGATCAAGATTTTGTGATTGATACACCCCATAGCCGGATTTCTTCAGATGCGACCCTAGAAGCGATCGCAAATGAGGGTTTCCTTCAATAATCTGAATTCTAACTGAGCCCACGGCACTTTACAGTCCTCTTAGCCTTAGCCGTTGGGATTTGATTATAGCAAAGGTCAGGTATACATTCTGTAACAACTGCTACTGATCAGACCGATATTGGCTTGGGTTCTTAAAATACGACCTCCTAGTGGCACCCTAATGGCACAAAATAGACCAGGTCAGAGGGACAATAAGGACAATAGGATTTTAATTCACCAGTAATTTTAATTGACCATTTTGTATTTTAGCATATAACATGCAATTTAGTCTAGGTAACATAACAAATAATTGAGAAAAGTATTGAGGACTTGCTACTTTTGCTAAACTGAAGTTAAGTTGGCGTATCCGAGTTTCTACTGAGTGAGCCAATACCGCTACTGTTGATACTCAAAATTTATTAAGACTATGCTGCAAGATCCTCAAGCTATACGCTGCTATCAAAAACTTACTGACTCCCTAGTCGATTTGTGGAATCGAGGTTATAGCTTCGACGAATTGCGGCTATATATCGATGGTTATCTTTCTGCCCTCAAACACACAAATACCCTTGAATCCTATATAACCTACCGCTTAGAAGAAGATGCCATTCGTTATCTTCGTGATCCATCCAACTTTGAGATGGTACCAATGCCGCAGCCAGAAACCGACTACTATTAAACCGTAAACACAGACAACCCCACTCAATCCTATCAAGTCCATGGGATTACTCATCCTATCCGTTAGCTGGTAATAGGCAATTACCCATTACCCATTACCCATTACCCATTACCCATTACCAAAAAGCGATAGGCTATTCTCTTTAGTGATTAACTGGACTTGATATCAGTGGGTTTTCTTAGCAATCTGCTTTTCCCAAATAGCAACTAAATTCTGAACCCTCTGATCCCAACCATACTGGGAAACACACTCCCTACCGTTGCGACCCATTTCCTGTCGCAACGCTGGGCTTTCAATTAGTACTTTGAGCTTGTCGCAGAAATCTTCCTGATTCTGGGGAGTGAACAAAAAACCATTCCATCCGTCTTGGATATTCTCCACTACCCCACCTGCTTCAGGAGCGAGCACAGGAATTCCAGCAGCAAAGGCTTCTAATATAGTTAGCCCTCTAGTCTCCTTTTCTGATGCTGTTATATGAATATCACTGTTGATCAACAGAGCTGGAACATTTTCCGGTGGGACTCTACCAAGGAAGTGACTATTAGGTGTTAACTGGCTTAAGCCGGTAGCAATTTCATCCCGCATCGAACCATCACCAGCAATGATCAGTGCGATTTGCTCACTGTTGACCTCTTGTACAACTCGTGAAAAGGCATTCAGGGTAAATTTCCACCCCTTATCTGGGGTTAACCGACCTAGAAAAATTAACTTAACTTTCCCCTCAACCCCTCTAAGGTCATAGTTCTTTTCGAAAAACTGTTCCTCCCGTAAACCAGGATAGAATTTACTAGCATCAAAGCCAACTAAATTGGCATGTAGGGTGTTTTTAATGCCCAGATTGATAATTTTTTTATGGGTAATCCGACTAGAAACTAGGGTGACATCATAAGAATTATACACTGAAATCAATATGGTTTTAAAAATAAATTTAATTCCAGCGACGACCACAGACGGTAGAGAAAAGTAATCTTCGGCATAGTCGAGAAAATTAGTCCTAAAAAAACTCACACAGGGAATACCAGCCTTTTTGGCAAAAGCCACCCCAGGCACTCGAAAAAAGCCAAAAAACAGTCTTTCTGGTTCATCAACATGAATAATATCGGGCTGGAATTTTTTTAACTCCTGGAGCAGGATTGAATAGGAACTCCTGCGCACCTGACGCTCAAAGTCCAAGTCCATGAATGAGGTACTCGGTAAATTGATGATTCTCACTCCAGGCAGGATTTGACCAGTATAATCTCGCCAATTGGGATAGACATGTTCTAAAGCACTGTAGTCAGGACAAAATAACAAAACCTGGTGTCCCCACTGACTCAGTCGTTGTAGCCTAGATAATCCACTAACTGTTACGCCATCTATGACAGGCAAGAATCCAGAGGTGATAATAGCAATTTTCATAGGTGAATAGAATTATCCCACTCAGAGCGTGTTTAATTTTTAGGGGCAAAGCATTGAGGATGCATCAATTTTTGCATAAATTCTGTCAGAACAGGTCAGGCAAATATAATCAGCAGAGAGAATTGAGGAAGAGCAACACGGTTCAATCTTCTCTATCTTCCCGATATTGCCCTGAACCATGATCAGTATATTTTTGCAAATACTTAACCCATCCCAGAAGTTAGGAAACGTTTCATACCAAATCCGGGTTAATTACCCCCTTTTTAAGCAAAAAGCATGAGGAGCTTTAGGAGCTTCAGGAGCTTCAGGAGAACAGGAGAAAGAATGCTGGAATCATAAAGAGGGTTTTTGGAGCGGATTTGCTATCAAACACTACTGGAACTAGTTAAACCTAAGTTAGGGTGAATCGCATCCGGCAGTTCCTTTTCCACTCGCCGTATGGGTGGATATCGATAAGCGATAAAGCTTGCCAGGATGTTCAGAATTCCCATCAACAGTAACAGCAAGCCCATCCCACGCCCTGGACCAACTCCAATGATATGCCCAATACTACCTGCTAACAATCCATCGGTAGCCATCATCGGTTCTAAAACATGATCGACTAACGGTCCGGTTAGCATGTGGGCAAGGATCAATAACGAGTTTTCGATGGCCAGTTGTAAGGCGAAGACCCGTCCTTGCAGATTAGCTGGGACTTTGTTCTGCCAGATAGTCTGATTACAGCTAACGATAATGGGTTGAGCAAATAAGACACCAAAGGCCCCAAGAGCAGCCAAGCTCACAGAAGCGCGGCACCCACCTAAAAGTAAGAACAAGCCTTGCAGGATTACAAAGCTAAAAATACCGTATATCCTGGGCTTGGGTCCTCCCCAGGTAGTCATGACCAAGCTACCAATCAGCATCCCACAACCGCCAATAGATAAAATCACCCCAAGTTCAGCACTGGAGGCAAAACTTAACACCAGTGGCCAGAACAACACCTGAAGAATACCCATACTGAAGTAGACCACGGCAAAGAACATCAGCAACCCTTGTAGTCCTTGGCGTTTGGCAATGTAACGCCAGCCTGATACTAGATCTTGGCGCAGTTGAGAGAAGTGGGCTTGCTTTTGATGAGTGTGATGGATAGACTGGAGATGGGGAATCTGAATGCTTAGCAATGTCGCTAAGGCAAAGATGAATGTGATGAAGTCTATTAATAGAATTCCCTGCAAGTGGATGGTCTCCAGCAGCACACCCGCCAATGTCGGTCCAAGAATCTTGGCAGTTGCCCTAGAGGCTTGCATCATGCCATTAGCACGGCTAAGATGTTCTTGAGGCATCAGCTGAGTCGTAGCTGCTGTATAGGCTGGCAACTGGAAAGCCTTAAACGTTGAACTGATTGCCACGACTAGGTAAATGTGCCAAATGTCTAACCTGCCCGAGAACACCAGAGCCATAACCACCAGTGTGCTAGCCCCTGCCACGGAGTCGCTGAGAATCATTGCCCAGCGTCTATTCCACCGGTCTACGAATGTACCAGCTATGGGTGAGATTATAATATTTGGTAGGTGAATAAATAAAGAAATTAGGGCAAATTGGGTGATTGAACCAGTGGTCTGGTAAGCCCAAACACCCAGAGCAAATTCGGTAAGATTAGACCCCAGAAGGGATACTAGTTGTCCCAACCAGATCAGAAAGAAAATCTGCATTTATTGTGTCTTTTTCTACTTTACTCGTCGTTATACTCCGCCATCGGCGGGATTATTGTACCTTTTATACATGAATGACTGAACCCCTTACCAGTTCCCGCTAAGCTTACACCTTGAGAGGTAAAACAGTCTAGCTCGGGGAAAAAGACTGTTGTGCGTGGGCTTACTGATACATGCTTACTTATATATCTAGTATGCTGGCAAGTGTTGTTTTTGAGGGTACCCTTGATGAGTACTCTTTGTGACATTTTTGGTTACATTGTGGTGACATTGTCTTGATGCAAAGCGCGAGTGAGGGGACCACGGCAGTTGCTCATGGCGCATGGGTCTGTGTGCGGAACCTGCGTCCGCACCGCTGTTTGCCCCGTGGAGACCACGGCAAAGCGCGAGTGGGGGAAACCCCCTTTGGCCGACTGCCTCCCTTTGACCGCACTGCCTCCCTTTGACCGCACTTGCTCCCCAATGGCTGCGCTGCATCGCTTTTGCCCGACAACCGCTTCTGTGGGTGACATGGTGCTGAATTTGCTGATCAGAATAATTCCGTAGTACCTATCTCAACAGGAAGGAAGACATGAGCTATTGTGGACACCTATCTTTATCTTGAGAAGCTCATAGCCCAGAGCTGACTGCTGACTCCTGACCAACTAGTTACGCTTAGTGTCAAGAAAAGACCAGTGAGCCTGGTTATTAAGAAGAGTTTCAACAGTTAGAATTAAAATTGATGTGATTTCCATTCACTATTATATACTTGATTGGCAAGTAAAACAAGTATCCTAAACGGGAGTTTTAAATCAATTGAGATATTGAGATATTGAAGATGGTTAACTATATCTAGTTCCGTTTTGGATTGTTTGAGGTCACTAGTTTAATTTTTTTTTGACCGTTTATCCCTGACACTCAAGCGTCAACCGTCAACCGTCAACCTATTAAATTGATTTCAACCTATCGGTTATGAAATATACTTCGGTTTGAACCCCCAGAGTATCCCGAAAATCACTCCCAGCATTTGGAATCATAATGATTTCCTTGAATTTCGGTCAGAGCTTGAGCTAAAGGACACCATTGGATTCACAATAGATGCTTTGATTGGACGCGATCGCATATTGTAAAACTAATCAAAGTTAAACCAGTAACTATAAATATCTTCATAGTATGATTCGTCGTCATCGTTTTCTTCATCCTTACTGATCCACATATTGCTGGTCATCGGTATTTTATCCCTGCTCCAGAATCTCTGTTCGCGTAGCGTGGCCCACGGCCTCTCCTTCCTGCTAACCACAAATTTTGCCAAAATGGCAACCAATTACTAACATGTATGAGTCAATATTGTATAGATCCAAGTTGTAAGCATTCAGCCTAATGCCGTGAGCTAAAAGCTCACGCTACTTGAGGTGCCGTCAGCTTATTTTATTCAAAACCACCTCAAGTAGTGTTCCCAATCACCTATAAGCACCCCAAGTAGCGTGGCCACAGGCCCAAAGCTGATAGCTGATAGCACCTCAAGTAGGGTGGCACAGGCTTCGACGCTGTGATTTTCGGGTATCCCATAGGCTGATACTTGAGGTGCTGATAGCTGAATACTTACGCCAAGTTTATTTACTCTTAAGTGTACTGCCATAGCAATCCATGTCGAAATGATTAGATTAGGAAGAGGAGTAACAGAAAATAGAGGGGGAATAATATCGCCAGAGTCTTCTTAATTTTTATGATTTTTATGAAATTTCAATTAAGATTGCTTAGGATTGCTATAATTAACTAAATTTCAATCAGGGTGCTTTACTACTATATAAGTAAGTCAGTAATATCTCTGTCGAGATAACTAGTCATAATTAGTGATATTACTGTGCAGTTTAATCAATATAGTTAACGAAAATACCTATGGTATTAAACGCAAATCAACTATCTGAAATAACTATTAAAATAACAGCTACCCTGACAGCAGAACCCTTAAATAAATCTCTTAACTTATGGATGGAAGAACTGAAAATTCCATCCAAAATTAACTTATCAAAATCTCATCAATCCGTTGAACAAATTCTTGATCATTCTAGTCTACTATCTACGAATAGAAATGGGTGCCCTGTCATCTGCTCGAGTTTTGAAGACTGGATCAAGTCTCCTGCCAATCAGCCATTATCACCAAATCACTCTAACCTAAGGTTAGCTACCAATTTTGATATTCTTAAAGCCGAGGCACTGCTAGCTAATCATAACGATTACCAATTACCAAACAATTTAGTAATTGTTCATGAAAATGAGCAAGAAACTGATGAGTTATATCAAGAAATATTTGAAAACAAGACCTACATTAAACATGGCATAACTATCCATGATGGCGATTGTATTTTTGATATAGGGGCAAACATCGGTATGTTCACCCTGTTTGCCCAGCAAATCTGTAAAAATGCCAGACTATTCTCCTTTGAAGCCTTACCAGACGTTTTTGAACTGTTGCAGATCAATGCATCACTGTATGGCTCCAATGCCAAAGTGTTCAATTTTGGACTTTCCAACCACTCAAAGACTATTTCTAGTATTATTCATCAACAGAACATTGAAAAAATTGATTTACTCAAAGTTAATGCTGATCAACCTCAGTTAGATATCCTGGCTGGCATCAAGGAAAAGGATTGGGAAAAAATTCAGCAAATTGTGATGGAGATTGATCAGATTACAGCAGGGATAAAACTAAAGCAGATCACAAACTTACTCCAACGGAAAGGCTACCAGTTAGTGATTGATCAAGAAGTATCGTTGGCAGATACAGGGGTTTACCGTATCTACGCCAGACGTAACAATCGGCTAAATCAATTCTCCTAGTATCCAACAGGAATGAAAATCCCTTTTGTTCTACGGACACACTGATTACTCAGCTTACTCAGCACCCTTCACACTGAGGCACTCAGCCTTCCTGATAAGGAAGTGGATCGTCCAATCCCAACTCAGCAAAGGCAGCCAATCGCAACCGACAAGCATCACAAACACCACAAGCTAGATCGTTACCTGTGTAGCATGACCAGGTTTTTTCCCAAGGGACACCCAGCTGATTGCCTAATTTGATAATTTCGGTTTTTTTCAGGTCAATCAGAGGAGTGACAATTTTAATTCCATTGCCCTCCCTACCTTGTTTCGTCCCCAAATCAAAAGCTGTCTGCATTGCTTGGATATAATCCGGACGGCAATCTGGATACCCAGAATAATCTAAGGCATTGACACCCACATAGACTCCCTCAGCACCAATTGCTTCTGCATAGGATAAGCCAAAGCTCAGAAAAATCGTGTTACGGGCTGGAACGTAGGTAATGGGGATTTCTTGAGACATCTGCTCTAGACTACGCTCCTTGGGTAGGTCAAGGTTATCATCGGTTAACGCTGAACCTCCCCACTGCCGTAAGTCAAACCTGACTACCTGATGTTCCTTAACACCTGCTGCAGTAGCAATTGCGTACGCTGATTTGAGTTCTCGTCGATGTCGCTGCTGATAATCAAAGGAAAGGGCATAACACTCATAACCGTCTCCTACTGATTGATACAAAACTGTAGCAGAGTCTAAACCTCCAGATAACAACACAATTACTTTCTTAGACATGATCCAACCAGATATCACAAGTCTCATCAGGATAATGCCTAATCAAACGTTTTGCACTGTTACTACAACTACCAATTAATAATTTCATTGCTCTGTCAACAGACAACCCACAAACTGACACATATAGTTAGTGTTCCATCTTTCGTCAAACCACAATAAGTATAGAACACATGTTTTAAAGGTTCTTTTAGCCTGAGTGGGATGGACAAAGCTTTGAAATTCTTCACATTTATAGTTGCTGTGGTACTATCTGGATGGTTTAAGGCGACTTAGATTAAGTAAATCGACTTATTACCAGTGGTGGAGGAGCAAAAAAGAGTGCAGAATAGTACTTATCAAAGACATCGAGATCATCAAGTCCAGCGCAACTTACCGCAGCCAATCAAAATCGGTGTGATTGGCGTTGGCAATATGGGACAACATCATGCCCGAGTTTTGAGTCTTCTCAAAGACGTTGAAATTGTGGGTGTGGCAGACATTAACGTCGAGCGTGGTTTAAATATTGCCAGTAAGTACCGTGTTCGCTTTTTTGAAGATTATCACGATCTTCTTCCCTATGTAGAGGCGGTTTGCATTGCAGTACCGACCCGTCTACATCATGACGTCGGGATGACTTGTCTACAAGCTGGAGTGCATATTTTAATTGAAAAACCGATTGCCGCTAGTATTGCTGAGGCAGAATCGTTAGTGAATGCAGCAGCAGAGTCCCAATGTATTCTCCAAGTTGGACATATTGAACGTTTTAACCCAGCTTTCCAGGAACTGAGCAAAGTTCTGAAGACAGAACAATTGCTAGCTGTGGAAGCTCATCGCATGAGTCCCTACTCTGACCGAGCCAATGATGTCTCGGTGGTTTTGGATCTCATGATTCATGATATAGATCTATTACTAGAATTGGTAGCCTCACCGGTGACAAGGTTAACCGCTAGTGGCAGCCGTGCTTCTGATTCCGGGTATTTAGATTACGTCACTGCTACCTTGGGGTTTGCCAATGGTATTGTTGGTACCGTCACGGCAAGTAAAGTGACACACCGAAAAATCCGTCGCATCGCTGCCCATTGCAAAAATTCTCTGACGGAAGCTGATTTCCTCAATAATGAGATTCTAATTCATCGGCAAACCACTGCCAATTATATGACCGACTATGGTCAAGTGCTTTACCGACAGGATGGTTTGATTGAGAAGGTTTATACCAGTAATATTGAACCACTCCATGCTGAGTTAGAACACTTTGTCAATTGTGTACGGGGTGGTAATCAACCTTCTGTCGGGGGTGAACAAGCCCTAAAAGCACTGCGCTTGGCAAGTTTGATTGAGCAGATGGCTCTTGATGGTCAAGTTTGGCACAACGTAGACAATGGGAATCATAAACTCCATACTTCCGTCATGACAGTTCCGTGTTAATAACTTATTGTTGATTTGTTGTTGATGATTGATGGGTCAGTTGCAGTGGTAACTGACCGACATTAGGGGGAGCCCAAGGGGGTAAGGAACCAATCAGCCAAATCCGCTTTGATAAATCCGTTCTAGCCATGAGGACTAAAAGTCGCGGCTATAGGTAGGTGAAGCCTTCTCGAAGAGTACAAAGTCTGCCTGGACAGACTGACTTCAACAGGGGGTCTTGAATCCGGATTTGCGATCAACCTTTTCCCCTGTCCCTTTTGCCATTACCGAAAAAATTGGGTAATCGCGCCCCTAGAGACGCGCGCCTTAGAGAGGGTCGCCTTTAAGGTGGGTCGGTCTCGCGCAAAAAGGTTAAAACTTATTAAATAAGGCTCCACTATTCTTACGGTAACTTTAAATCCTTATAGGACGGCTTTCGTTTTCAGCTAAAACTTGACAGTTTTCACAGAGCGTGTTAAATTGAGATTATAAACGATAAACTAAAAAGCTAGATAAATACTATCTAAAAATAAGTAGGCAACGTAAAAAATATGTATCAGATGCATATTGCGTAATTTGGTCTAGCGATGCAGCGCGGTCTTGGGGGTTTCCCCCACTCGCTATTGCATCAAGAGAACGACTTAAATGTCTATGAAAAAAATTAGATTAAAAAAGTATCTATCTATCTATATAAAAAAAAAGGTACGGTGGGGCACACCGAAACCTGGGTCATAGACCAAATACGCTTGGGGAGATCTGTCCTCTACTCTTCCTGGTTCCGGCCTGGTTGAGCAAGACGGGTCTGTGAGCCAAGAATCCCCTGCCTTCTAGGCATGGGGAGTGTCAAAAGTGTGATAACTGATGAAGCTACCTGAGCTGATATAACTTCACTGACTTTCTGATTTCCTTGGGGGCTAAGGTGAATGTGGTCACGGTAAAGTATTTCTGGTTTTTCGGTGTTATTGAACACTGGTAAAAAATCTAGATAAGTAATGTTTTGCTCTTGAGTAAAGTCACTCAAGCGTTTGCGGGCTTTTAACTCATAGTCACGAGGTCCTTTGGTGCCAATTTCCCGGAGTAGGGGGGTCATCCCTAGCACTAACTTGGCTCCAGCAGCATCAGTTAGGGTCTTAATTTCCCCAATGGCCTTGAGATTAAAGCCAACCCGGTCTCCTGGTTCCGCTCTGACTGCTTCCATTTCAGGAATAGCTGGTGCTCTCAGGAGATAGCGACTCCAGATCTCAGCTATGGCTAGGAGAGGTTTTTGGCTGGGATAATTGCGATCGCGTCCGACTTGTACAGAAGTCGGTGCTGTAGCAAACAAGTCATCGGTATTAATCAGTAATACCACTACATGGGCGTTGAAGGTGCCAAAGCGTCGTAGATAGGCTAACTCATTTCGTGGACCCCAAGAATTAGCAGAAGCATTAAGGACTTCCACTGTTTCAAATGGTTTCTCCTTGGTTAGACTTGGTAAGACGTCTTTGGTCAGCCATAGTTCTAATTGAGATTGGAGCAGTGCTGATATGGTTTGGTCTTGGTCTGTCCACCAAGCCCCATTCGCAACAGAATCCCCCAGTAGGAACACCCGCAGCATGGATAGGGGTGGCTGAGGAGTCGTGCTGGGACTGCGCATGGAATATTCATTAATGACAATGCGGTTGCCAAACCGTCTAGTGCTTTGGTTAGGGGCTAGCAAGTAGCCAATTTCCTCATCTGCCACATAAATCAGGGGATTACCGAAGCCGAGCAGCCATCGTAAACCGACCTCTAGCGCTACCAAGGAACTGACTAGCACTGCCAAGGTTAATAGCAATACTTTCACAATAAAATCCTATATAATTTATAAATTTTTCCTATAGTTTTGTCTAGGTTTTCAGTAGTGATATCACTTTAAAAGCCGAGTATAACCGCTCAAAGCTGAGTATACCAAGGTTAATCGGTAAATTTCCCCCTGATCTAGCCCTGGCTATAATCGACTTGTTGGTTAGATCCCTGATAACTCAAACAGGAGCGACAAACTATGTCAGACCTCAATCGTGGCATCATGAAGTTTAAAGGAGCTGATAGCCCCACAGCCGTTGTTATTTCAGCAATTCTGGTTTTGGGCAGTATCAGCGTTCTGATCTGGTGGGCATTGCACAACGCTTACAGCATTGGCTAATTCCGGTCGATTTCCTTAAAAAATTGACAATTCCTAAAAGCTGTGCTAACATTTATAAATGTGAGCTAAAAGGGTCGGTGCCCGAGTGGTTAATGGGGGCGGACTGTAAATCCGTTGGCTATGCCTACGCTGGTTCAAATCCAGCCCGGCCCACCACAATGGTTTGGGATATAACCTAAATATACTTTTGATAAGTCAGCATAAAATTGGCTGACGTTAACCGTTAACTAATTACCATGACTGGTTTAGCGTCGGTAAATCAAAAGCTGATTAATTGATACCTTGGCAGAGTAAATTTGGCCAAAGTAGAATAGGCTAAATCAAACCAATAATCTAAATCCAATCATTTTAATCTAGCCCGTGTGGCTCAGTGGTAGAGCACACCCTTGGTAAGGGTGAGGTCACGAGTTCAATCCTCGTCACGGGCTTTTAAGCATAAATTACCGAGTAGTTACCAAATTGTACAGTGACTAATTATTGGTCATCAGTGACATATTGCTGTCATGGAGACACATTAAAATTTTTATCAGCCAGGAATCGAGCCATTTTCAATTACCTGGAATGTCACCTTTAAAATTCTCATCGCTCAGCAAACTCAGCATAACCGTTTCTACTGATTCTGCTGAGATAGCAAACGGGTACGAATTGAGCTGAGATCAGGTTGGATACTAGACAAACGTTGCTGCACTGATTCAGCTAACTGCTCTCTGTGATTTAAGTATGTTTCTACCGCATCTTGGTGTCGAAGGTAGTAGCCAATTGTATTGTAAACATCGGACAAAGATAGAGTCGAGTATCGATGCACAATAGACTCAGGGGATGCACCATCTTGAAACGCTCGAATAACAGTCTCTAGCAAAACCCTTGAATTTCCAACTCGAATCGCTCCGGTTTCATCTTCTCGCAGAGGTGGTGTCTCACGTTCCAAAAGGAGGCTCATAATAGATTAACTTTCCGCGCATCCAGTATAAAACCATCGTAACTTACTAGAAATCCCAACACTGAAAGCCCCACATCGCGATTATCGGGGATGAAAGTGACCAGCGAGTTTAGTCGCCGTAAAAAAACTTCCATCAAGAAGTTGTCGCTACATTAGCGCCACAGTATAATTGAAGTATAGGGTACAGGCTGAAAAACCGCAGGCTGAGCCGGGTCAGAGACCCGTAACTTACCGACCTGAAAGTAGTCATGCCCGGAGGGCTTGAAGTTACCGTAAGTAGAGGGTCGCCAATGAGCGTCGGCAGGTTATGCAGCATAGGGAAAAGGTTTTGTAGTAAGGCGACCCTCTACTAATGTTTCGTCTCTGGGAAAATCCTCCTTTCTTGATGCAGTCGCTCATGGGGGAAACCACGCCAGTTGCTCATGGGGGGAACCCCCAAGACCGCACTGGCTCCCCAAGACCGCGCTGCATCGCTAAAAACCCAACCATTGGCCTATGGCCACGCTACGGGAACGACTAACAATCGGTGTGTAAACCCAGCAAGATCACAACTTGAGACAACAACGGTACGGCGGGGTTAGAAGTTACCGTAAGAAGAGTGGAGCCTTTATAGTTAGTCGGCTATGAGTAAACAGTTGTAACCTTTTTGATTAAGGCTCCACTCTTCTAAGGTTTCGTTTCCGGCACGCCGAAACCAGGTGAAACAGGGAAGCAACGGACTTGATAAGGCACTTTTCAAAAAATAACCGAACGCTTAAGGAGACTAGCCCGCTGGGTATGCCCGTGAACTGAACTAAAATCTTAGTCTTGACGGGATTTCGGTTTAGATATTGCCATTTGGACACGGAGGTTTAAGGCCGGTCGATGATCTAGGAATCCCCGTCTTTTTAAAGCGGGGAGTGTCAACTAGTAACCATCTACTAGGAAAAGGAGATGGGTTCCTAGTTATACCTGGGAAGGAACCCCTCCGGCTACAAGCAGCATTTATTGATGCCTCTAAGCATATCGAACATCTACCTAACCTCCCAGCTCGGGAACAGGTATTTTTTCCTTTACCTGATATTCGGAACCAGGCTTTAACTGAGTTACAGACTCGTGCTGTGGTTGAACTATACACTGAGATGCGCTCAATACCCAAGACAGTTGAGACTGCCTGGGCTACCAGTAAAAATGGACGCAAGGATTCAAAATATGGTCAGGCACATGCCTTGGTGAAGCAACTGGTCGAATTAGAAGCGTTCTGAATAGTACCAAGCGTTACACAGTTAGAGACCACCCGGCTTTTGTCGGGTTTTTTAATGGCTAATTTTTATCCGGATGCTTGTGGCGCAGAGCACCCTCAGGGTTTGACATGAGGTTTTACATGAGGTTTATGAGGTTTGACATGAGGTTTTACATGAGGTTTATGAGGTTTATGAGGTTTTACATGAGGTTTTACATGAGGTTTGACATGAGGTTTATGAGGTTTATGAGGTTTATGAGGTTTTACATGAGGTTTTACATGAGGTTTTACATGAGGTTTTACATGAGGTTTTACATGAGGTTTATTAGTTGAAAATAAAAAATTTTTTTTTTAAATTAGTAGCAGTTGAATAATTTCAACTTTGATTTAGTTCAATGAAAAATGTAGAGGCCTAATAATGAAAAACAAAACTTTGTTTTCGTATCTTACAACCATCTGTTTTAGCCTTGCAGTGGCATTAGGAGTCGTTTTTACTATAAATTCACAACCAGCTTTTGCAGGCGTCGGTGATTCTGACACAGTTATCTTAAAAGAAGTCGTCTGCATAACCACTTCTAACCATGAGGATATTATTGGTCAGGAAGACGATGTTGTCCTTAACTATTTCGTGGATGAAGGACTTAAAAAATCAATACCATCTAAAGGAAGTCATGAAATGACTTCAGGTGACGTATGGGTACTAAATCAGCCTGTAACTTTCAAAAAGTCACTAAGGGTTGAGTTGCTAGATAAAGATACTTTAGGAACAGACTCATTAGGTAACCATACCTACATGGCCGGTGAAAGTCAACCGCAAGAAGTGCTATTACATGGGCATAATGATTCTGAATATATTTTAGTTACAGAATAAGCAAATTAATCACTAAACTGTGACTTTTTCCGTACTGGTTATGCTGAAATAACACTTTGACGAAAGGAGTTTCGGAGGGGAGCATCTCAAAATTGTCAATCTATCACCCAGAGAACTTTAGAAGTTTTTTAGCCTTCAATGGTCGTATTTTTGCAAAAGTAAGATGCACCCGCTTTGGAACTTCGGAGCAGTGGTAAGAGGCTGTATTCTGACATTGCTGTTTTGAAGACCCAAATATTAACCATAAACCAGAGAGCTAAAGGGTTCAACAACACCTACTACATCTAATTACCTCTGATGCTACCTTAGGTATAAGTCAGCAAACCAATACTTTAGCACTTGTCCCCGGCTGCTGCGCCTGGGGATTCTTTTGTTGGTCATTAAACCCTTAACTATGAGTTGACCAATAAATATTCCATGTTACTGAGGTACATTTTTACTAGAAATCCCAACACTGAAAGCCCGGGCATCGCGATTATCGGGGATGAAAGTGACCAGCGAGTTTAGTCGGCGTAAAAAAACTTCCATCAAGAAGTTGTCGCTACATTAGCGCCACAGTATAATTGAACTATAGGGTACAGGCTGAAAAACCGCAGGCTGAGCCGGGTCAGAGACCCGTAACTTACCGACCTGAAAGTAGTAATGCCCGGAGGGCTTGAAGTTACCGTAAGTAGAGGGTCGCCAATGAGCGTCGGCAGGTTATGCAGCATAGGGAAAAGGTTTTGTAGTAAGGCGACCCTCTACTAAGGTTTCGTCTCTGGGAAAATCCTCCTTTCTTGATGCAAAGCGCGAGTGGGGGAAACCACGGCAGCGCGGTCATGGGGGAGACCCCCAAGACCGCGCTGCCTTCCCAAGACCGCGCTGCATCGCTAAAAACCCAACCATTGGCCTATGGCCACGCTACGGGAACGCACGAGGGTGTTGAGCTTAACTAATGGTAACTAGAATTGATCACTGATAACTGGTTAAACCTATTACGACAGCAGCGAGTAATTGCTGTGATTCGAGCATCCTCGAAATCCTTAGGAAATCAGATGGCTAAGACGGTAGCCACTGGGGGTATACGGTTAATTGAAATTACCTGGAATAGCGCTGATGCTCCTGAGCTGATTAGTCAGCTCCATAGAGAATTACCCAACTGTATCATCGGTACTGGCACCATCTTAAACCAATCTCAGTTACATCAGGCAATTGATGTTGGAGCGCAGTTTATATTTAGTCCCCATGTAGATACAGCAGTTATTAAAGCAGCGGTAGCTGCTAATGTGCCAGTGGTTCCCGGAGCACTTTCCCCCACAGAAATTGTGACAGCTTGGGATGCTGGTGCTAGCTGTGTTAAGGTGTTTCCGATTCAGGCGGTCGGTGGTGCTAGTTACATCAAAGCCTTACTTGGACCACTGGGTCACATCCCGTTAATTCCTACTGGTGGTGTTACGATAGATAATGCTCAGGAATTGATTAATATCGGAGCGATCGCTGTGGGTCTTTCTGGGAATTTGTTTCCTAAATCCCTGATTGATGGGGGGAATTGGAATGCGATCGCAAAACGAGCAAAACAGCTAAAGCAACGATTAGCCCCTGATTCTCTCAGTTGAGGCTATGATATGGGTGATTTGTTTGATTGACTGCTAAGGTTATATGTTTTTCCACTGGCTAAGTCCCTTAAGAACCTGGTTTGCCAGTTTCCCACTGATGCTAATCGCCTTGGCTGTCTGGACAACACCAGCGTTGACCAATCCTGTGAGTGAGCAAATCGCTACCAGAGTGATGGAACTACAAGATTCAGAAGAACGCTGGATTGAGATAGACCTAACCAATCAAAGGCTGATTGCTTGGGAAGGTAGACAACCGGTTTATGCAATAATTGTCTCCACTGGTAAAGATTCAACACCTACCCATCCTGGTACATTCACGATTCAATCCAAGCGTCGCAAGGACAGAATGCGTGGTGCAGATTACGATCTGGCCAATGTACCTTATGCCATGTATTACCACCGGGGCTATGCTATCCATGGGGCATACTGGCATCGTAAGTTTGGTACGCCAGTAAGTCATGGCTGTGTCAATGTAGCTGTGGATCATGCTGAGTGGTTATTTGATTGGGCGTCTGTGGGAACACCAGTGGTTATTCATCAGGGCCTTGAGGAATTCGCGAATGGTGAATGATGATATCAAGTCTGTTGAATCCATTCCAAGATCGTTCTTGTTTTTTGGTAATGGGTAATTGCTAAGGGATAATCACCAATTACCGTAAGTATTCACCCTACCGCTGTGAGGTGAATGATTACAGTCCTGTTAATTTCTTTAAGAATAATTCACCAGCTTCTTCCAAATTCCCATCCAGAGAAAACGTCAAGCTGCGGACTCGAATATCACGAATTTTAACATCAAGGGGCTGAGTTAAAGGAGCTGGATATACTAAAACTGCCTCTTGGCAATCTTGTGTGATGGCATAGATTACTACTTGGTTAAAGTCATCACGAGATGGACTAATAGGGATTTTATACTTAGTATCGAGAATGCAGTATGTTTTCTCAGTCGCCACCTCGTAGAGTACTAAATCAATGTAAAAATATAATGTCTTGTCGATGTCTACTTTTTCGAGTATCTTAATGCCAAAGCCAGTAGGTAAGTGCGATTTTAGCCATTCAGCAACAAAGCGTTCATAGAGTTTTGCCATGTTAACTAGAAAGGGCAACATGGTATTACTACCTGTTTGATGACTTGGTCCGCTGTGTTCGAGAAAAAAGCGGCAAAGAGCATGTAACCTTTGGTAATTCTGATTGAGCCGATTATAGTTTCGTCCGATACAATCCCTAGCGCTATAAGGTTGTAGAGTGACAAGGTTTTGTAGGGCATGATAGGCTTGCCGCAACATTGGACTTACCTTAGCGCTATATAAACCAGTGCGACAGATACAGTGGAGTGTCCACGCGATAATCTGATTATCTTCGATGTCACTAGTGTGTTCGTCGTAATGGCAGTTAAGTTTAATATCCCATGGCTTCTGGATAGTTTGCTGTACATCCAAACGCCCCCGAAGGTATGCTAGTTGACCAGTTGTAGGGATGTAGGTGCGGTAGAGTCCTTGGCGAATGCGATCGCGTATGCCATTAATGAGGATACTGACCAGGTAATCGTAAAATTCTTCTAGAGATTTACAATCAATCAACCCCTCTAGAATGTGAAAGCTTCTAAGGTTATAGGCATAGTCCAGCATTCCGAAAAGATTGTTTAGGGGGACTTTCGGCTGGAGTTGGATGTTCAGTTCATTGGTTAGGGGAATATAACCTACCCATCCTTGAGAGCTTAGTTGCCAGTAATCCCCGGTTTTGGAGTATTCAAGATTTACTGTTACCTGATTACTGTATTTTTGCTGCAATTCATCGATTACGGATTCTGAAATCTGGTAGCGTGGGATCTTATCTGGCTGATACTCCGTTAGTTTAATTATTCTCATTTTTTATAGGGCTACGCCCAGGGAACAGGGAATAGGGAGTAGGGAGTAGGGAGTAGGGAGTAGGGAGTAGGGAGTAGGGGTAAGAACATTGAATTTACTTCATAAGTATTTGAAACGCTAGATTTTTAATTCTTAATTCTTAATTCTTAATTCTTAATTCTTAATTCTTAATTCTTAATTCTTAATTCTTAATTCTTAATTCTTAATTCTTAATTCTTAATTCTTAATTCTTAATTCTTAATTCTTAATTCTTAATTCTTAATTCTTAATTCTTAATTCTTAATTCTTAATTCTTAATTCTTAATTCTTAATTCTTAATTCTTAATTCTTAATTCTTAATTCTTAATTCTTAATTCTTAATTCTTAATTCTTAATTCTTAATTCTTAATTCTTAATTCTTAATTCTTAATTCTTAATTCTTAATTCTTAATTCTTAATTCTTAATTCTTAATTCTTAATTCTTAATTCTTAATTCTTAATTCTTAATTCTTA